>JAIXTO010000085.1 GCA_027483885.1 Rhizobiaceae bacterium | reverse complement strand
TTGAACAAACTGTGAGTGCTTGAGCGGCGGGCGTAAAAGCCGGTGTGTTGATTTATCCACAGCTTTCATAATTCGACGGCGATGAATGAATCGACGTTAACAGATCCTTTAGCCGAAGGGTGCAATATGCAGCTTCGATAAAGTAATTGCGTAACGAGGCTCTCATGGATGAGGAATTCTGGAAGACTGTTCGTGCCCAGCAAAGGGTCACGGTCAGGTCCGGCAGAACCGGCGTTCTGAACATCGCCCTGCTGTTCGGCACGGCAGCGATCGCGCTATCGTTGATCGTCACGCCGATGCTGGTGAAGCGGACGGACACGCGCCATCTGGCCAATGTCCAGCAGGAAATTGATCTCCTTACCACCGGCTCGATCAAGCCGGACGAGACGGGCACCAAACATTACACGATCCGTCGCAGCGTGCTGCAGCAGACGCCGGGTTCGGTCTGCGTCACGCAGGGCTATGACGGCGAAACCACCTGCTGAGACGGGTGTGGTAACCTGCAAGTAAGGCGCCAGTGTTATGCCTTCGGGGTCAAGACCCGGAGGCAGCATGGCGACCTTGCGCAAATTCTTCGTTGATGATCACGGTGCGACAGCGGTGGAATACGGCTTGATCCTCGCCATTCTCTCTGCGGCAGTGGTGGCGGGCTTTGGCTCCTTCACGGGCGCCCTGCAGGACATGTTTGCCGGCCTTGCTGCCGTGTTCTCCGCCGCCTGATAATCCTGCCCGGCACCGGTGATCGCAAAGGCGATAAGGCACCGAAAATCTTCACACGGCTTTATTCCGGATCCTTGGGCACGCGCAGCGCATCCGCCAGCCGCATCTTGGCAGATCCTGGCTTCAACGGCTTCTGCTGGCTCTCATGCGGCGCCCAGCCGGACGTGTAGACGATGGTGAAGGTGGCGCGGATGCGCCCGTCCGGATCCGAATAACGCTCTGCATAAATTTCTGCAGCCCGCACAAAAAACGCCCGCGTCAGCGGCGTTCGGCTGCGCCCGGCAAGCGGATTTCCCATGCCCATCGCCCGCAGATCCCGCATCAGGTGAAACAGCGTGTCGTAGCGTACTGTGTAGGTTTCCGCATCGATGACCGGCAGGGCAAAGCCCGCCCGCTGCATCAGGGCGCCGATGTCACGCACGTCGGAAAACGGAATGACGCGGGGGCTTGCGCCGCCAAACAGTTCGGCTTCCGCCGCCAGAAGCACGTCGCGCAGTTCAGACAGCGTGCCGGCACCGGGAATGGCGGCCATGAACAGGCCATCCGGCTTCAGCGCCCGGCGGATGCGGATCAACATTCCCGGCGTATCATTGGTGAGATGCAGCGACAGCGGCGACAGCACGAGATTGACTGACTGGTCTGCCAGCGGCATGTCCTCAAGACCGGCCGTGGAAATGTTTTCGCCGGATCCCGCAAAAACCACGCTGGTCTCGATGCGCGACAGGTGGCCGATCTTGCCGGTTTGCAACGCGGCCCGCGCAGCATTACCGCCGCCACCGTGCAATTCCACCGCTTCCTCGAAATGGCGTTCCACCACACTCAGCCGCTCGGCAAGTTCATTGGCGGCGATGTCGAGCAGGAAATCGGTTCCTGCAACGGCCCTTGCCATGGCGCGTTCGCGCCGTGCGGTTACCAATGGCAGGTCGAAGAGGATGTCCATGCTGTCCGTCCAAAATCGTTGAGGGCAGGTGTCGGTCTGGCGGCGACCTCTGCATTTTCGTGTCGCATGGGCGCTGACGAGCCGCTAATGTCAAGACATGGTGGACGAGGCGGAGAAAATCGAGAGCGTCACGCGATGGTTTTCGCCGCGCCTTTTGCTGCGGCCGGTGCTCGATCTGGTCTATCCCCCCTGTTGTGCCGCCTGCGGCGTGCGGACCGCCGGTCATTATGGCCTCTGCGGGGCGTGCTGGGGCCGCATGCGGTTTATTGAAAAACCCTATTGCGAAATTCTGGGCATTCCTTTCGCCCATGATCCGGGGGAGGGCATGGTCTCGGCGCTTGCCATTGCCGAGCCGCCGATTTTCGACCGGCTGAGGGCTGTTGCGCTGCATGAAGGGGCCGCGCGCACGCTGGTTCATGGCCTCAAATACCGCGACCGCACCGATCTCGCGCCCATGATGGCAGCCTGGATGGCACGGGCGGCCGGAGAGCATTTGACGCTCTGCGATGCCATCATCCCGGTGCCCTTGCACTGGACGCGGCTGATGCAGCGGCGGTTCAACCAGGCAGCGGAACTCAGCCGCCATCTGGCGCACGTCAGCAACCGCCCGCTTCTCACCCGCGCCCTGATGCGCCGAAAGCGCACCAGCCGGCAGGTGGGACTTTCTGCGCGGGGCCGGGAGGAGAATGTGCGGGCTGCCTTTCGCGTGGTGAAGGGCGAGGAGCATCAGGTTTTCGGTAAGCGGCTGGTGCTGGTGGACGACGTGTTCACCACCGGCGCCACCGTGTCGTCTGCCGCGCGCGCGCTGAAGCGGGCAGGGGCCGCCGACGTCACGGTTTTGACCTTTGCAATGGCGCTGGCCGAGCCTATATGACGGACAGCATCAAGATTACGCGATAGCGTTTCCTCTCACGGAGATCATCATGGCAGACGTCGTCATCTACACCCGCCAGATGTGCGGTTACTGCGCCCGCGCCAAGGCATTGTTGCAGTCCAAGGGCGTGAATTTTACCGAACATGACGCCACCTTTTCCCAGGAACTGCGCCAGGACATGATCCAGAAGGCCAATGGCGGCTCGACCTTCCCGCAGATCTTCATCGACGGCCGGCATGTCGGCGGTTGCGACGATCTGCACGCGCTCGACCGTGATGGCAAGCTCGATCCGCTTCTGGCCGCGTAAGGTGTGAGATGACGGTGAAGGTCGCAGCCATCCAGATGTGTTCCGGCGTCGATCCGCAGAAAAATGCGGATGACATGGCCCGCCTCGTGCGCGAGGCGGCAGGCCAGGGTGCCGTCTATGTCCAGACACCGGAAATGACCGGCGCGCTGCAGAAGAACCGGGCGGAACTGCGCGCCATCCTGCGGGATTCAGAGAACGACATCATCGTGTCCCGCGCAGCAGAGCTTGCACGCGAACTGAACATTCATGTCCATGTCGGCTCCACCGCCATTGCGCGCGATGACGAGAAAATCGCCAATCGCGGCTTCCTGTTCGGGCCGGATGGCGCGCGCATCTGTTCCTACGACAAGATCCACATGTTCGACGTCGATCTCGACAATGGCGAAAGCTGGCGTGAAAGTGCCGCCTATAAGCCGGGTACGGAGGCGCGTGTCGCCGATCTCGGGTTTGCGAAACTGGGCTTTGCCATCTGCTACGACGTGCGTTTCCCGCAGCTGTTTCGTGCCGAGGCCATGGCCGGCGCCGAGATCCTGACGGTTCCAGCTGCCTTCACCCGTCAGACGGGCGAGGCGCATTGGGAAATCCTGCTGCGCGCCCGCGCCATCGAAAACGGCGCCTTCCTGATTGCGGCAGCCCAAGGCGGCGTTCACCAGGATGGCCGGGAAACCTATGGCCATTCGATGATCATCGATCCCTGGGGGCGCGTGCTGGCATCGGCCGGGGGTGCCGGCGAAGCCGTGGTTATGGCCGAGCTGGACATGGCAGCGGCAAAGGCAGCCCGTGCAAAAATCCCGAACCTGAAGAATGCGCGTGACTTCACGCTTGCCACATCGCAAGCCGTGGCGCCGGCCGGAGGCGAGGCGGCGTGATCCGTTATTCCCTCATCTGCGACAACGCCCATTCCTTTGAAGGGTGGTTCTCGCAAGGCGCCGATTTCGATCGGCAGGTGGAAAGCGGCTTTCTCACCTGCCCGGTCTGCGGCTCGTCGGCCATTTCCAAAAGCCTGATGGCGCCGTCTGTCTCCACCGCACGCGACAAGGAAGCCCGCCAGCAGGTGGCGATGGATGTGGCGCGCCAGGAAACCATCGTCAAATTGAAGGAGATGGTGGCCACCATCAAGGCGAATGCCGAGGATGTCGGCGAGCGCTTTCCCGAAGAGGCGCGAAAAATCCATTACGGCGAAGCCGATGCCCGCGGCATCATGGGAAAAGCAAGCCTTGCCGAGGTCAAAGACCTGATCGAGGAAGGCATCGAGATTGCCCCCCTGCCGGTTCTGCCTGATGATACGAACTAAGCCGACTGCATATCCGAAAGGCGCACCTTCGGGTTGTCAGCCCTCGCGCCTCGCCAGCATCATGTAATTCACATCCATGTCCTTCGACAGGTTCCAGCGATCCTGCAGCACGTTGTAGAACACGCCGGTGCGGTGGGTGATGGTCAGGCCGGAGGCGCTGAGCGGGCGCTCGATTTCTTCAGGCCGCACCAGCTTATCATATTGGTGCGTGCCCCTCGGCAGCCAGCGCAGGATGTTTTCCGCGGCAAAGATGGCCAGCGCATTGGCTTTCATCGTGCGGTTGATGGTGGCGATGAACATCAGACCGCCGGGACGCAGCATGGATGCGCAGGTGGTCATGAACAGGTTCACGTCCGCCACATGCTCCACCACTTCCATGTTGAGGATGACGTCGAAGGTTTCGCCGGCGGCCGCCAGCTGTTCGGCGGTTTCTGCGCGATAATCAACGGTCACGCCGCTTTCGGCAGCATGGGTCTGGGCAATGCGGATGTTCTTTTCCGAGGGGTCAGCACCGATGACCGTTGCGCCCATGCGTGCCATCGGCTCCGACAAGAGCCCGCCGCCGCAGCCGATATCGAGAAAACGCAGGCCCTCGAAGGGACGGTTGCTTTTCGGCTCACGGCCAAAATTTTCGCAGACGCGGTCGCGGATATAGGCCAGCCGCACCGGATTGAACTTGTGCAGCGGCTTGAATTTTCCCGTCGGGCTCCACCATTCCGCGGCCATGGCGGAAAAGCGGTCCACTTCCGCCTGGTCGATTGTCGTGGCGGATGTCGTGGCGGACGCATCGGTCATGGTTCGGCTCCCTGTAACGCTGTCTCTGAAGTCGGTCCGCTGGCAGCGCTTGTCAAGTCTGCCGCAATGTCGCAGTGGAAAAACCGGCTTGTATTAAGCTCGCGCGCGCAAGCTGCGACATGAAAAAACCAAAATCCGCACGACCTGTGGCGACAGAAGGGACGTTGCGCCGAGTACCAAAGAATTCCCAAGGAGGAAACCAGTGAAACGTCATATATACAAGGCTTTGGCGGTGGGCGCGTTGCTTGCCTTGCCGTCCATTGCATCTGCCGCCACGCAAGGCTTTGCCACGGCCAATGTCAACATGCGCTCCGGCCCGAGCACCCGCTATCCGGCCGTCGTTGTTATCCCAATCGGCGCGCCGATCAGCATCAATGGTTGCCTCGATACCGTCAACTGGTGCGATGTATCGTTTGCGCGCGGTCGCGGCTGGGTGTCGGGCAATTACATCCAGACGACCTATCGCCAGAGCCGCGTCTATGTCGACCGCCAGTATTACCGTCCGCTCGGCATTCCGACGATCACCTTTGACGTCGATACCTATTGGCGGCGTTATTACAGCGGTCGCGATTTCTACCGCGAGCGTGACCGTTGGCGCGGCTTTGATTACCGGCGCGATACCCCGCCACCGCCGCCGCCCCGCTACGACAGTCGCCGTGACGATCCGATCCGCGATCCGAACCGCTACCGGGAAGACGGCCGTTATCGTTACGAAGACCGCAACGGCATGAACGACCGCTATCGCTACGATGGCGGCAATCGCCCCGATGACCGAAACAGGCCGGACGACCGCAACCGCTACGATGGCCGCCCCGGCTATGACGGCCGTGATGGAAACCGCAACTGGGATGGCGACCGGCGCGGCAATGGTGAAGGCTGGCGTCCTGACGACAATCGCCGCCAGGATCAGGCGCAGCCCGGCTTTAACGGCGGCCCCGACGCAGGCCCGGGCCGCGACCGTTACCCGCGACCGGATGGCGGACCTGTTCCGCGTGACCGCTGCACGCAGGATAACCCGTGCCCGCTGCCGGGCCAGTAAACTCTACATTGACCAATCGATGAAAACGCGGCGCCGAAAGGTGCCGCGTTTGCGCGTTGCAGGCCGCCTCTTGCCCATTGCACCGTGGAACCCTTTTCGCTAAGAGGACGCCGCAAGCCTTTACCCCCGTGGCAAAGGGCTTTTCAATTTTAAGCCGCGCCTTGTGTGTTCAAGCGCGATAAGGTGGTTTTGGTCGGATATGGCTCGCATTGTCATGAAGTTCGGCGGCACGTCGGTCGCCAATCTCGAACGCATCCATAATGTGGCGCGCCATGTGAAACGTGAGGTCGATGCCGGCCATGAAGTGGCCGTCGTCGTCTCGGCCATGTCCGGCAAGACCAATGAACTGGTCGGCTGGGTGCAGGATACGCCGAAGGTCAATGGCGCAACCTCGCCCTTCTACGATGCGCGCGAATATGACGCCGTGGTCGCCTCCGGCGAACAGGTGACCTCCGGCCTGGTTGCGATTGCGCTGCAATCCATGGGCATCAATGCCCGCTCCTGGCAGGGCTGGCAGATCCCGATCCGCACCGACAACACCCATGGCGCAGCCCGCATCGTGGATATCGACGGAACCGAGCTTGTTCGCCGCATGGGCGAGGGGCAGGTGGCCGTTGTCGCCGGTTTCCAGGGCATCGGTCCTGATAACCGCATTGCAACGCTTGGCCGTGGCGGCTCCGATACGTCTGCAGTTGCGATTGCAGCCGCCGTCAAGGCTGACCGCTGCGACATCTATACCGACGTGGACGGCGTCTACACGACCGATCCGCGCATCGTGCCCAAGGCACGCCGCATGAAGAAGATCTCGTTCGAGGAAATGCTGGAAATGGCATCCCTCGGCGCCAAGGTGCTGCAGGTTCGCTCGGTGGAGCTGGCCATGGTCCACAAGGTGCGCACCTTCGTCCGCTCCAGTTTCGAGGATCCCGATGCGCCGGGCATGGGTGACCTCATCAATCCGCCCGGCACTTTGATTTGCGACGAGGAAGAAATCGTGGAACAGGAAGTCGTTACCGGCATCGCCTATGCCAAGGATGAAGCGCAGATTTCGCTGCGTCGCCTCGCCGACCGGCCGGGTGTTTCGGCAGCCATCTTCGGGCCGCTGGCCGAGGCGCATATCAATGTCGATATGATCGTGCAGAACATCTCGGAAGATGGCTCGCGCACCGACATGACCTTTACCGTGCCCTTCGGCGATGTCGAAAAGGCCATGAAGGTTCTGGAAGACAACAAGGCCAAGATTGGCTTCGACGTGGTCCAGAACGAGACGGGCCTGTGCAAAGTCTCGGTTGTGGGCATCGGCATGCGCAGCCACGCCGGTGTGGCCGCGACTGCGTTCAAGGCACTTGCCGAAAAAAGCATCAACATCAAGGCGATCACCACCTCGGAAATCAAGATTTCCATCCTGATTGACGGTGCTTATTCCGAACTCGCAGTTCGGACTTTGCATTCTGCTTACGGTCTCGATAAGAGTTGATCTAGAACCGGTTGGTTGTGCCGCCTCCAAGGTTGAGTCGGTGCAACATCTTCCGGATGGGACAGAGCCGAATTCGGGAGCGAACATGCCGATGAGAGACCTGTCGGCGGGCCCGCGCGTCCTGCTGAAGAGACTGCGGGAATTGATGGCCGAGCCGCTGGAGCCGCAGGAGCGGCTTGACCGGATCGTGCGCCAGATCGCCAGCAACATGGTGGCGGAGGTTTGCTCCGTCTATGTGCTGCGCTCCGATGGCGTGCTCGAGCTTTACGCCACCGAAGGTCTCAACAAGGATTCGGTGCATCTGGCCCAGCTGAAAATGGGGCAGGGCCTTGTCGGCACGATTGCCGCCTCCGCCCAGCCGCTGAACCTCTCCGATGCGCAGGCGCATCCGGCTTTCCGTTATCTGCCTGAAACCGGCGAAGAAATTTACCACTCCTTCCTCGGCGTGCCGATTTTGCGCGCCGGTCGCACTTTGGGCGTGCTCGTCGTCCAGAACAAGGCGCAGCGCAATTACCGCGAAGACGAGGTCGAGGCGCTTGAAACCACCGCTATGGTGATCGCCGAGATGATTGCGACCGGAGAACTGAAGAAAATCACCCAGCCGGGGCTGGAACTCGATCTGACGCGCGCCATCACCATCGAGGCGGACGGGTATAACGAGGGCATCGGCCTTGGCCATGTGGTTCTGCACGAACCGCGTATCGTCGTCACCAATCTTCTGAACGAGGATGCGGACAAGGAAATCGTGCGGCTGGTGGAGGCGATTGGCTCACTGCGCCTGTCGATCGACGACATGCTGTCGCGTCGTGAAGTCTCCCAGGAGGGCGAGCACCGCGAGGTTCTGGAAACCTACCGCATGTTTGCCCATGACCAGGGCTGGGTGCGGCGCATGGAAGAGGCGATCCGCAACGGGCTGACGGCGGAAGCGGCTGTCGAAAAGGTGCAGAGCGATACCAAGGCGCGCATGATGCGCCTCACTGACCCTTATCTGCGTGAGCGGATGCATGATTTTGATGATCTGGCCAACCGGTTGCTGCGCCAGTTGACCGGTTTTTCAGGCCGCGCTTTCGATGAAGGTTTTCCGACCGATGCGGTGATCTTTGCCCGCGCCATGGGAGCGGCCGAACTTCTCGATTATCCGCGGATGAATATTCGCGGCCTCGTGCTGGAAGATGGCGCAGTGACCAGCCATGTGGTGATTGTTGCGCGTGCCATGGGCATTCCGGTGGTCGGTCAGGCGGCCGGCATCGTGGCGCTTGCAGAAAACGGTGATTCCATCATCATCGATGGCGATGACGGGCAGGTGCATCTGCGCCCGATGGCCGATCTGGTGAAGGCCTACGAGGAAAAGGTAAAGCTGCGCGCCCGCCGGCAGGAGCAGTTCCGTGCCTTGCGCGATGTGGATTCGGTGACCAAGGACGGCCAGCGCATCAGCCTGATGATGAATGCCGGCCTGATGGTGGATCTGCCGCAATTGGCCGAATCCGGCGCGGAAGGCATTGGCCTGTTCCGCACCGAACTGCAGTTCATGATTGCCTCGACGATGCCGAAGCTCGAGGAGCAGGAAGCATTTTACCGCAACGTTTTGCGTCAGGCCGCCGGCCATCCGGTGACGTTCCGCACGCTCGATATCGGCGGCGACAAGGTCGTCTCCTACTTCCGCAACCAGGAAGAGGAAAACCCGGCGCTCGGCTGGCGTGCCATCCGCCTGTCGCTGGACCGGCCGGGCCTGTTGCGCACGCAGCTTCGGGCGCTGTTGCGCGCCTCTGCCGGTGCCGAGTTGAAGATGATGCTGCCGATGGTGACGGAAGTGTCGGAAATCCGCGCCGTACGCGACCTGATGCAGAAGGAAGTGCAGTATCTCTCCAAGTTCGGCCATCCGCTGCCGCGCAAGCTGCAGTTCGGCGCCATGCTGGAAGTGCCCTCGCTGATGTGGCAGCTGGACGAACTGATGGCGCATGTCGATTTCGTCTCGGTCGGCTCCAACGATCTTTTCCAGTTCTCGATGGCGGCAGACCGTGGCAATGCCCGTGTGTCCGACCGTTTCGACATGCTGGGCAAGCCGTTCCTGCGCATCCTGCGCGACATCGTGCGGGCGGCCGAGCGCAACAAGACGCCGCTGACGCTGTGTGGTGAAATGGCGGGCAAGCCCCTGTCTGCCATGGCCCTGATTGGCATCGGCTTCCGGGCGGTGTCGATGACGCCAACGGCAATCGGCCCCGTAAAGGCAATGCTGCTGGGGCTCGATGCGGGCCAGCTCGGCATGGAACTCAATGCCGCGCTGGATGACACGCGCTCCACCACGCCGATGCGCGAACTTCTGGTGGCGTTTGCGGCCGCGCACAATATTCCCGTCTAGAACAACAACAAGAACAACCGGAGTGTAAGACGGTGGCGAAGCTTCCTGTCGAAAAGATGCGTGAGCTGGAACGTCGGTTCGGCGAGATCGAGGCCCGCATGTCCGAGGGACCGGCGGCCGATGTTTACGTGAAGCTTGCGTCTGAATATTCCGAGCTTCAGCCGGTGGTGGGCAAGATCCGCGAATATGAAAAGGCAATCGCCGAAGAGGCGGATCTTCGGGCGCTGCTGGCCGATAAGGCGACCGATCGCGACATGCGCGAGCTTGCCGAAACCGAGCTTCCGGATGCGATGGAGCGCATCGAGGCGCTGGAAAAGGACATGCAGATCCTGCTTCTGCCCAAGGATGCTGCCGACGAGAAAAGCGCCATCGTGGAAATCCGCGCCGGCACTGGCGGATCGGAAGCCGCCCTTTTCGCGGGCGACCTGTTTCGCATGTACGAACGCTTTTCAGCCACCAAGGGCTGGAAGGTGGAGGTTCTCTCCGCAAGTGAGGGCGAAGCCGGCGGCTACAAGGAAATTATCGCGACGGTGACTGGGCGCGGCGTGTTCTCCAAGCTGAAGTTCGAATCCGGCGTCCATCGCGTTCAGCGCGTGCCGGAAACTGAGGCAAGCGGCCGTATCCATACCTCGGCCGCAACCGTTGCCGTTCTGCCGGAAGCCGAAGAGATCGATATCGAGGTGCGCGCCGAAGATATCCGCATCGATACGATGCGCTCGTCCGGTGCCGGCGGCCAGCACGTCAACACCACCGATTCGGCCGTGCGCATCACCCATCTGCCGACCGGCCTTGTCGTCACCAGTTCGGAAAAGTCGCAGCACCAGAACCGGGCGAAAGCCATGCAGGTTCTGCGCTCGCGCCTCTATGACATGGAACGCCAGAAGGCCGACAGTGAACGGTCCGCCGACCGCAAGAGCCAGGTCGGTTCTGGCGATCGTTCCGAGCGCATTCGCACCTATAATTTCCCGCAGGGGCGCGTCACCGACCACCGCATCAACCTGACGCTCTACAAGCTGGACCGCATGATGATCGGTGAAATCGACGAAGTTGTCGATGCGCTGATTTCCGATTATCAGGCAGGCCAACTGGCGCAGCTTGGCGAGCCGCAGCCGTGACCCGCACCCTTGCCGCAGCACTTGCCGAGGCGCGTGCGCAGCTTTCCGCTGCCGGCCTTGGTGATGCGGCAACGGATGCCCGCGTCCTGATCTGCGGCCTTTTCGATCTGACATCGACGGATCTTGTGCTGCGCGGCGACCGCGTTCTGTCCAGAGACGAGATGGCAAGGCTGGAGGCCGCGCTTGCGCGCCGTATGGCACACGAACCTGTTCATCGCATTCTGGGGCAACGCGATTTCCATGGTGTGCGCCTGCTTCTGTCGAAAGACACGCTGGAGCCGCGCCCGGATACCGAAATTCTGGTCGAGGCGATGCTTGCGCCTCTCAAGCGGATTATCGAGACCAAAGGCTCGGCACGTCTTCTCGATCTGGGCACCGGAACCGGCGCCATTGCCATTGCGCTCCTGAAGGAAGTGCCTGAACTTCTGGCGGTGGGCGCCGATATTGCGCCCGGTGCCCTTGAAACGGCACGCCGCAATGCCGACCTCAACGGGGTAGGCGACCGGTTCATGGCTGTGGAAAGCCACTGGTTCGACAAGATCGAGGGATTGTTCGACATAATCGTGTCAAATCCCCCCTATATCAACAGTGATGTCATTGCCGAACTCGCACCGGATGTCCGAAACTTCGATCCGATGCTGGCACTTGATGGCGGGACAGATGGGCTTGATGCCTATAGAGCCATCGCAACAGGTATCAGCACCTTTCTGGCGGCAGACGGTGTGGTCGGCCTGGAGATCGGTTTCGATCAGAAGTCTTCCGTCTCCGCCTTGTTTGCAGCGCATGATTATACTTTGATCGAGGCGCTTTCCGACTATGGAGGCAATGATCGCGCATTGGTTTTTGCGCGGGAAAACCGTTATTCTGCCGGGCCTTAAGCTCCTTTTGCAGACGCGAAAGAAAAGGCTTGGAATTGGAGATGAAGCGGGATAGGTTGCGGGCACGCACTGGGCAGCTGGGAATGAACGGAGATTCGTTCAGGTTAAGCTCAACCGGAAGCTGGCCTTCTTCGGAAGGCCTCAAGGGTTGGACGTTACCTAGTGTGTGATTCAGATAAACTGACTTCCACTAGCGGCGGGACGGATGGATCGACCCTGTCCGCGGCACGTGAAGCCTTGTTCCGGCAGGTGCCGGTTGGCCGCGTGGCCCTTAATCAGCAAAGCACAAAGAATTCAGGTGAAAGATCGATGAGGCCAGGACAGCAAAACAAGCGTGGTCGGGGGCGCGGCAATAACAACAACAATAACAACAATGGCGGCGGCGGTGGTGGCGGTAACAATTTTAACCGCAAGGGCTCCAACCCGCTGACCCGGACCTACGACAGTTCCGGCCCCGATGTGAAGATCCGCGGCACAGCCCAGCATATCGCAGAAAAATATTCGACCCTTGCCCGCGACGCGCAGAGCGCCGGCGACCGTGTCATGGCCGAAAACTATCTCCAGCACGCCGAACACTATAACCGCATCATTGCCGCAGCCCAGGCGCAGATGCAGGAACGTGTGCAGCGCGACGATCGCCAGGATTACAACGATCGCGACAATGATCGTGATGGCGACGACATGGACATGGGCGATAACGACGATAACGGTTATCAGCAGCAGCCACAGCACTACCAGGCTCCGCAGCAACACCAGCCTCAGGTGCAGTCGCAACCCCAGGCGCCGCAGCCACAGCAGCAGCCGGCCCCGCGCCAGCAGACGCCCCGCACGCCCGCCGCTCCCAAGGCACCCGCGCCTGCGAAGGTGGTCGAGGCCGAAGTGCCGCCCGTCATCGATGGGACAGGTCCCCAGCCGGTGATCGAAGGCACGCCTGCCGAAGTTGCGATCGAGGAAGAAGTTGGCGCACCGCGCGAACGCCAGCCGCGCCGCCGCAACGCCAGCAACCGCCCGCGTCGCCCGCGCCGCACGGCTGATGGCGAAGGCGAAGGCGAAACGGCAGCCGAAGGCGAGCCGACGCTTGCTGACGCGGCCAGCGAATAAGCCTCAGATCTCTCCAGATCTGACAATGATCAAACCCCGGCCCTCTGGCCGGGGTTTTTCTGTTTGCGGCCTTTAAACCCATGAAAATCGCCACCATATCTGCCTCAAGATGCCGTGTTCGATCGCAAAGGAATGCGGCACGGGCTCGCCTTTTGAGGGAGCTCAATCTCAATCATCGATCTGCGCCTATAAGGGCAGGACGATCCATGGAGGTCAGTCATGAATATCGAAAAATACTCCGAGCGCGTGCGCGGTTTTCTGCAGTCGGCGCAAACCCATGCCCTGTCGGAAGGGCACCAGCAGTTTACGCCAGAGCATGTGCTGAAGGTTCTGCTCGACGACGACCAGGGAATGGCCTCGTCGCTGATCGAACGTGCCGGTGGCAGTGCCAAGGATGCGCACATTGCCAATGATGCAGCGCTGGCCAAGCTGCCAAAAGTGTCCGGCGGCAATGGCCAGGTTTATCTGGCGCAGCCGCTTGCCAAGGTTTTCACCACAGCCGAAGAGGCCTCCAAGAAGGCCGGCGACAGTTTTGTTACCGTGGAACGCCTGTTGCAGGCGCTGGCCATCGAAACCTCAGCCTCCACATCGGCAACCCTGAAGAAGGCTGGCGTTACCGCGCAGACTCTGAACCAGGTGATCAACGACATCCGCAAGGGCCGTACCGCCGACAGCGCCAATGCCGAACAAGGCTTTGACGCGCTGAAGAAGTTTGCTCGCGACCTGACGGAGGAAGCCCGCGAAGGCCGCCTCGAGCCGGTCATCGGCCGGGACGACGAGATCCGCCGCACGATGCAGGTCCTGTCGCGCCGCACCAAGAACAATCCGGTGCTGATCGGCGAGCCGGGCGTCGGCAAGACGGCGATCGCCGAAGGTCTCGCCTTGCGCATTATCAATGGCGACGTGCCGGAAAGCCTGAAAGACAAGAAGCTGATGGCGCTCGACATGGGCGCGCTGATTGCCGGCGCAAAATATCGCGGCGAATTCGAGGAGCGCCTGAAGAGCGTTCTCTCCGAAGTGCAGTCGGAAAACGGCGATATCATCCTGTTTATCGATGAGATGCATACGCTGGTCGGTGCCGGCAAGGCGGATGGGGCGATGGATGCGTCCAACCTTCTGAAGCCGGCGCTTGCCCGCGGCGAACTGCACTGCGTTGGCGCCACCACGCTTGATGAATACCGCAAGCATGTGGAAAAGGATCCGGCGCTTGCCCGCCGTTTCCAGCCCGTGATGGTGGATGAGCCTTCGGTGGAAGACACGATCTCCATCCTGCGTGGCCTCAAGGAAAAATACGAGCAGCACCACAAGGTGCGGATCTCCGATTCCGCTCTTGTGGCGGCAGCGACCCTTTCCAACCGCTACATCACCGACCGTTTTCTGCCGGACAAGGCGATTGACCTCATGGACGAGGCGGCATCGCGCCTGCGCATGCAGGTGGACAGCAAGCCGGAAGAATTGGACGAGCTGGATCGCCGCATCATGCAGCTGAAGATCGAGCGCGAGGCGCTGAAGAAGGAAACCGATACGTCTTCCGCCGACCGCCTGAAGCGGCTGGAAACCGAACTCACTTCCATCGAGGAGCAGGCCGATGCGCTGACAGCCCGCTGGCAGGCGGAAAAGCAGAAGCTCGGCCTGGCCGCAGACCTGAAGCGCCAGCTGGACGAGGCCCGCAACGAACTGGCGATTGCCCAACGCAAGGGTGAGTTCCAGCGCGCCGGCGAGCTGGCTTACGGCGTCATTCCGGGCCTCGAAAAGGATCTGGCAACAGCCGAAGCCCATGATGGCGCAGGCCCCGATGCCATGGTGCAGGAAGTGGTGACGCCCGATAACATCGCCCATATCGTGTCCCGCTGGACCGGCATTCCCGTCGACAAGATGCTGGAAGGCGAACGCGACAAGCTGTTGCGCATGGAAGACGAACTGGCCCGCTCGGTGGTGGGGCAGGGTGATGCGGTACAGGCCGTATCGCGGGCGGTGCGCCGTGCGCGCGCCGGTCTGCAGGATCCAAACCGCCCGATTGGCTCGTTCATCTTCCTCGGCCCGACCGGTGTTGGGAAGACGGAGCTTACCAAGTCGCTCGCCCGGTTCCTGTTCGATGATGAAACCGCGATGGTTCGCCTCGACATGTCGGAATACATGGAGAAGCATTCCGTCTCGCGGCTGATCGGGGCACCTCCGGGTTATGTTGGTTATGACGAGGGCGGTGCGCTGACGGAAGCCATCCGCCGCAAACCCTATCAGGTCGTGTTGTTCGACGAGATCGAGAAGGCGCATCCTGACGTCTTCAACGTTCTCCTGCAGGTGCTCGATGACGGGCGTCTGACGGACGGGCAGGGCCGCACGGTCGACTTCAAGAACACGATCATCATCATGACCTCGAACCTTGGCGCGGAATATCTGACGTCGCTCGGTGAAAACCAGGATGTCGATAGCGTTCGCGAGCAGGTGATGGATGTGGTGAAGGCCTCGTTCCGGCCGGAGTTTTTAAACCGCGTCGACGAGATCGTCCTGTTCCACCGTCTGGCCCGCAGCGAAATGGGCGCCATCGTCGATATCCAGATGGTGCGCCTGCTGCAGCTTCTGGCCGATCGCAAGATCACGCTGGAACTGGGTGCGGATGCCCGCGAATGGCTGGCAGACAAGGGGTATGACCCTGTCTACGGCGCACGTCCCTTGAAGCGGGTGATTCAGAAATACGTTCAGGATCCGCTCGCCGAACAGATCCTCGGCGGCACGGTGCCGGACGCCTCCACCGTCAAGGTGAGCGCCGGCTCCGACCGATTGCTGTTTAACGTGAAGAGGCATGTCGCCGAAGCGGCATGACGATCAAGGGCCATCCCTCGGGGTGGCCCTTTTTATTGATCGAACACCACGATCACTCGGATTGGCTTACTTGGCGGCGACCTGTTCGCTGCTATTGCTGGTGAGAAGCGCATCGATACGCTTGCGTTCTTCCTCGAAGCGGGCAAGCGGCGTGCCGGAGAGCGATTTACCGCCGGGCAGGCGCACCTTCATGGAATCCACCTTGGTGCCGTTGACGATCAGCTCGTAATGCAGATGCGCCCCGGTGGAGGAACCGGTCGAGCCGACATAACCGATCACCTGGCCCTGGGTGATGCGTGCGCCTTCACGCACACTTTTGACGATGGCGCTCTGGTGGTTGTAGGAGGTCTCGTAGCCGTTGGCATGGCGCACAATCGTCTGGTTGCCGTAGCCGGATGCCCAGCCTGCCTTTTCCACGATGCCGTTGCCGGTCGCAATGATCGGCGTGCCGCGAGGTGCTGCCCAGTCGGTGCCGGTGTGCATGCGGGAATAACCGAGGATCGGGTGACGGCGCATACCGAAACCCGAGGTCAGCCGGCCGTTCGGCACGGGGTTGCGCAGCAGGAACTGGCGGATGCTTTTGCCGTCCTGGTCGAAATAATCGACCGAATTGTCCTCGAGGTTCTGGTAGCGATAAAAACGGGTGACCGTGTCACCAAACTTCGCGCTCACATACAGAAGCTCGGAATGCGGCCCGGCGCGCCCCTGTTCGTCGGCGGCTGAAAAGAACGCCTCGATCGTATCGCTCGGTCTCAACTGTGCTTGCAGATCGACGCTGCTTGCCAGCAATTTCACCATGGTTGCCGTCATATCGGCCGTCATCCCGTAGGAGAGGGCGGCCCGGTATATGCCGTCATAAACACTGGGAAGCTCGCGGCCGGACAGGATGACCGGCGCATCCTCGGAAAATGCGCTGTCGACGGCATCCAGATGAATGGGTTCTGCGCCGTTGACGAACTGTCCACGGTCATCAACGGCAATGGTCGCGACGTGCTGACCCTTGCGATACAGGCTGGCGCGAATGATCGACACCATTTCGCCCTCCTGGATCAGGCCGATGCGCAGCACGTCACCCTGCTGCAGATCCGCAGTGCCAAGTTTCTCGCTAAGATGCGTGGCGATATCGCCGGCCTGTTCCTTGGGATAACCGACGGCTGCCATCGCATCGATAATGCCGGACGGCTGGCGCAGCGGGATTACATCCTCGGCATAGTCTCGTGTTTTGGATGTCGTCGGTTCCGGCGCCGAAACCGACATGTTTTCCTCCACGACGCGGGCCGACAAAGGGCCGCCGATGGAGGGAAGGCCATCTTCGTCCCCATCGAACCGCTGAGGGTCCACATAGGTCAGCGCCGAAATCTGCGCCGTGCCATCGGTGAGGATAGAACCGTTGGTGCGCACATTCTCTTCCACCTCGTCGAGCGACATGCCCGGCGCGAAGGGCAGTTTGGCGGAGGAGACGGGAAACGGCATCGTCTGCAGGCTGACATCGGATTCCACTTCGGAGCCGTAGATCATGCCGGTATTGGAGGGGGCGTCGTTATCGCTGTCGCCGCTGGAAAAGATCGTCAGCGGATCGAAGGGGGGGTAATTTTCGGTCGCGACATGGTTTGCGGCCAGCGTCATCTTCACATGCGAAAAAGGCTGGCGGCGCACCACTTCCTTGGCGCCTTCCTTGACCACGGTTGCCACTTCCAGAACCTTGCGGTCCGTCGGCATCGCAATGACGTTGTTGGTCAGCAACCGGCCGCCGCGGGAAACGCCGTCGGTTTTGGAAGTGGACGGCAAGGCGGCAAAGGCTTCGGCGGGAATGGCTAGCTGCTGGCGACCGTCAAGCGCTGCAAACAGCGCGACCCCCATCAGGATTGACGAGGTGATGCCGGTGAGGAAGGTGCCTGACAGCCAGCGCAGCGAAATTTCCCGCCGATCGGGCGCACGACGGCCATCCGCAAGGATCGGCGCCTCGTTCCCGAGAGAGGACAACATGCTGCGCGTCGTTGTCATTCCTGTCGTTCTCTCCCCTGTTCCCTTGCATCGTGGCACATTGGCGCAAGGATGTGCCGAATTAGAGCCCGAGAGTCAAATTATCCGGCAGCTTCGCCAGCCCCCAAGGCTCTCAAACCCCGTCCCCGACCCTGAGATAAGCCTGGAATGTGGATTTGTGTGGGCGCTCGCAGGGCGCCTCACGCGTATACGCACACGAGCGCGCGTTCTCCCCAGCAATTTCTTCTGATGGCCACCTTTTGAAGGCGCATCCGTGCCGCAGGACGACCCGCTTTTGCGCCGATTGCATGTCATGTCATTGCCATGACGAAATTTCCCTCATGATTTCAATAACTTCCTCGATTTTCTTGTTTTCGCGAAACTTGTGTGTTGACGGTTCGGGGAGTGGGATCTATAAGCCACATCACTGACGAGGGCGGCGGCGCTGCTAGCGACGAAGTCCTTCGTTCTTG
>JAIXTO010000014.1 GCA_027483885.1 Rhizobiaceae bacterium | reverse complement strand
TCGGCTTTGGCGAGATCGAGATCATCGATGTCGTCGACAAACGTGTCTTCGGCGCCAACGGACTTGCGGATCCGGTCGGGCCTGACCTGCCGCTCGTCTATGCCGCGCGCGATGCCGTAGAAATACGGACCGGACTTGCCAAAATGCTGCTGGAGGAAGGCAAGCGACTTCGATTTCAGATCAAGCCCGGTCTCGATGCCATGCCGTTTCATCCGCTCGGCTGTCGCCGGTCCCACACCATGGAATTTCTTGACGGGGAGGGCCTCGACAAAGCCTGGGCCGTTCTTCGGCGTGATGACTGCCTGGCCGTTTGGCTTGTTCAGGTCGCTTGCCATCTTGGCCAGGAATTTGTTGTAGGAAATACCCGCCGACGCATTGAGGCCAGTGACCGCCTTGATCTTCGCCCTGATCTCCAACGCAATCTCGGTTGCGATCTCCATGCCCTTCAGGTTCTCGGTCACATCGAGATAAGCCTCATCGAGTGAAAGCGGCTCGATCAGCGGTGTATAGTCCGCAAAGATCTCCCGGATCTGCTGCGAGACCTGCCGATAAACCTCGAAGCGCGGGGGCACGAAAATCAGATCAGGGCATTTGCGCTTCGCTGTCACCGATGGCATGGCCGAATGCACGCCGAAGGTCCTTGCCTCGTAGCTTGCTGCTGCAACGACGCCACGGGCGGCGGATCCGCCAACGGCCAGTGGTCGCCCGCGCAAGTCGGGATTGTCGCGCTGCTCCACCGAGGCATAAAAGGCATCCATATCGACATGGATGATTTTGCGCATAGGTGCGCTATCCATCGGTTCGGCTCACGAAGTAGCGCGGCCAAGTCGGCGCGTCGCGTTGGGGCGCTTGGTTGTGTTGGTTGCGGCGGTGGCCGATGATCACAGCAACAGACCTTCATGATCTGCAGTTCCCTTGGGCTGAGGCGGCACGATGACCAGCATATTGGCAGCAAGGGGGCGTTGCAGATGCCGGGCCTCATCCCAAGGGGCGGTCAGCCAGATATCGACTTCCTCCGGCGTCGTGAGAATGGCCGGCATAGCCTTTTCATGGATGGGCGAGACGATCTCATTCGGCGATGTGGTCAGAAACCCGAAGAGTTCGTATTCCTGCTCGCCGTCCCTGACTTTGCGTACCCCCTTCCATGGCGTCCAGAAGCCCGCAAAGAACATCAGCGGCCGGTCTTCATTGCCGGCAAACCAGGCATTCGGCACACGTCCACCTTCCACCTTGCTCGCCGGATCAGGTTCGGCAAAGGATGTGAAGGGCACGACGCATCGGCTGGTGGTGCCAAGCCAGCGTCGCCAGTGCGGGGAGCCCACATTGCGGATATTGGTGACGCCGGGATCGTAGTTTTTCACATAGGCTGGTGGCGACGGCATGCCCCAGGTGGCGCGCGCAATCTCTCGGTTTCCGTCGTCACCCATACGGACAACGGGCGCCTGATAGCCTGGATAGACATCGAAGCTCGCTTCGTTCCAGCCAGCGCGATCCCTAAAAGCTTTCGTGAACTGCAGAACCGCGTCACGGGTGGTGGTCACATTGTAGAGATTGCACATTCGATCCCCTTCCTATTTCCACATGGCCCGCATGCGCGCGCCGACATCTATGCGGATCTGCTGGGCGCTGCGCTCAGATGCAACTGCCGATACCTTCGGCCAGGTGGTCGTCTCGAAGAATTGCAACAGCGTTGCCGGAATGAACCGCGTCCTTGCTGCATAAACGTGCCGATCCCCTTGAGCGTTCTGCCCGTGGGTAAAAAAACGCTGCGGCGTGATTAGCGAAAGACTGTCTCGGGCGCGGGTCATGGCGACATAGAGCAGCCGGCGCTCTTCCTCGAGTTCCTGTGTCGTGCCGGTTCCAAGATCTGAGGGCATGCAGCCGTCGACGACGTTGAGTATGAAGACCGCGCGCCATTCCTGCCCCTTGGCCGAATGAATGGTCGAGAGGATCAGATAGTCCTCGTCAAGCAGCGGCACGCCGGCCTGATCGCTGGTGGCGTCAGGCGGATCGAGTGTCAGCTCAGTCAGAAAACGCTCGCGCGAAGGATAGCCGCTGGCGATCTGTTCCAGCTGCAACAGATCAGCCTTGCGGGTATCAGCATCCTCGTGAATGCGATCGAGATGCGGTTCGTACCACAGGCGCGCCTGCCCGATATCGGACGGCCAGCCATCTTCGACCTTGCGCAGCTTTGCGAGCAACTGGACGAAGGATGTCCAGTCCTCGCCGGTCTTTGGCGGGGCTGGGATTTCGGCAAGCGCAAGCAGTGGCTCGGGGTCGGTTGCGATCGTCTCGAGAATATTGCTGGCTGTCTTCGGCCCGATGCCCGGCAGCATCTGCAGCAGCCGGAAGCCTGCGACACGGTCGCGCGGGTTCTGCGCGAACCGCAGCACCGCCAGCATGTCTTTCACATGGGCACTGTCGAGAAACTTCAGGCCGCCGAACTTGACGAAGGGAATGTTGCGGCGGGTCAACTCGACCTCGAGCGGACCACTATGGCTGGATGTGCGAAACAGCACAGCCTGGTTCTTCAGCGTCATGCCGGTCTCGCGATTGGCAAGCACCTGGTCGACGATGAAGTTTGCCTGCTCGGTTTCATCCTTGACGGTCACGAGTTTCGGTCGCTCAAGCGATTGCCGATCGGTCCAAAGGTTCTTGGTGAAGCGTTCGCGGGCCAGATCGATGACGCCATTGGCGGCGGCCAGGATCGGCTGCGTCGAGCGGTAATTGCGATCGAGCGTGATGATGTCGGCGGCCGGGCTGAAGGAGGTCGGAAAGTCGAGGATGTTGCGAACCGTCGCTGCGCGGAACGAATAGATCGACTGCGCATCGTCGCCGACCACCGTCAGGCCACGGCCGTCGGGTTTGAGCGCCATCAGCACCGAGGCCTGCAGTCTGTTGGTATCCTGGTATTCGTCGACCATCACATGGTCGAAGCGATGGCCAATATCGTCGGCCAGATCCGGATCGCTGACCATCTGGGCCCAGTAAAGCAGAAGATCATCATAATCGAGCACGTTCTGAGCCTGTTTGGCCTCGACATAGGCTGCAAACAGTTGCTTGAGCTCTTCCTCCCAGCTCGCGACCCAAGGATAATGCTGGCGCAGGATCTCGTTCAGCGGTGACTGCGAATTGACTGCACGCGAATAGATCGACAGGCAGGTGCCTTTGGTTGGAAACCGGGTTTCCGTCTTGGAAAACCCAAGCTCGTGGCGGGCAAGGTTCAGCAGGTCGGCGCTGTCTTCGCGGTCATGGATGGTAAAATCCACGTTCAGTCCGATCTGCTCGGCATAGATCCGCAGCAATCGGGCGCCGATCCCGTGAAACGTGCCTGACCAGGAAAGCGCGTCAGTGAGCACCCCGGAATTGGCGCCCAGCACCTGTTTGCAGATCCGCTCCACACGGCGTGCCATCTCAGATGCGGCACGCCTTGAAAACGTCATCAGCAGAATTCGTCGCGGATCGGCCCCGTTGACGATCAGGTGGGCTACGCGGTGAGCAAGCGTGTTGGTTTTGCCAGACCCGGCGCCAGCTATGATCAGCAGTGGGCCGGCAATTCCGCCTTCAGCGAGGCCGACGCCGTATTCCACAGCCTGGCGCTGCTGCTCGTTCAGTTTTTCCAGATAGGCAACCGTCATGCCATGATCCCCGATAAGTGCCTGTCTGTTCTGGTCGTTTTGGCTTGGATGCCCGTCGTTTAAGCGCCGTGTTCCAGCATCCGTGCCTTAGCCTCTGCCAGAATCAGCATTGACTCATTTTGAGGATGAGAACAAATAATGAACATATCAGTGGTGATCTCCGCTGGAAAGCCCTGAACGGCATCGAAAAGACATCCGCAGCCCATGCTTAACTCTGCCGCCAATCCAACCATTGCAGATCTTCGCGAGCGCATTCAGCGCCTCGAAGGGAGAGCTGTGCGCAAGGGCGAGGTTCTGTCATTCGGTCTTGCCGAAATCGATGCCAGATTGCCCGGCGGCGGGCTTGCACTGGGAGCCCTGCATGAAGTGGCCGGTGGTGGTGCTGACGCCGTGCATGGTGCGGCCGCCGCTCTGTTTGTCGCCGGCATCGTCGCACGCACAAAGGGCGACGTGCTCTGGTGCCTGACACGCCCCGACCTGTTCGGGCCGGCCTTGGCACAGGCGGGGCTCCATCATGACCGGGTGATCTATGTCGAAGCCGATCGGGAGGAGGATGTACTGACCAATTTCGAGGAAGGTCTGCGGTTTGGCGGGCTTGGGGCTGTGGTCGCCGAGCTCGTGCGTCTCCCTATGACCGCCTCGCGGCGACTGCAACTGGCGGCAGAGGCTTCGGGCACGATGGGGATCGCTCTTAGACGATGGCGGCGCCCGACGGAGGCCGCCGATTTCGGGCAGCCGACGGCGGCTACCACACGATGGCGCATCAGCGTCCTGCCTTCCGAGCCACTTCCCGTGCCAGGCATCGGTCGGGCGCGGTGGCTGGCGGAACTGATCAGAGCAAGAGCGGGAGAAGCCGCGGAATTTGAAATAGGTGCCTGCGATGCCACGGGTCGTATCAGTCTTTCTCCCCACGCTCGCGACGGACAGGATCAGACGCGCGGATCCCGGAATTTTGCCTGAAACACCGGTCGTAGTCGTTTCCCGCAGTGGAGCGAAACGCACCGTAGCCGCAGTCGACGCAGCAGCCTTCAAGGCTGGCGTCCGGATCGGCATGCCCGCCGCCAAAGCCCAGGCCATGATATCCGGCCTGCATCTGGTCGATGCCGATCCGGCCGGCGACGCCTTGGCGATCGAGCGCCTGGCGCTGTGGATGCTGCGTCAATATACGCCGGTGGTGGCAATGGACAGTCTCGACGGCATCGTTATGGATACCGAGGGTGCGGACCATCTGCGCGGCGGAGAGTTGCTTATGCTCACCGGCCTCGTCAACTCTTTGAGAGGTCGCGGCCTTCAAGCCCGTGGTGCCGTCGCCGACACGTGGGGCTGCGCCCATGCGATCGCCCGCGCTACGCGGCGCGAGGTGATCATCATCCCAGTTGGTGAGACGGCCAAAGCCGTCGTCAATCTGCCCGTTTCCAGCCTTCGTCTTCCTTCCGACATCGTCAGCGGCTTGACCGAACTTGGGTTCCGGAACGTCGGCGAAGTCTCGGCAACGTCGCGGGCGCCTTTGACATTGCGTTTCGGGCCGGAGGTGGGCCGCAGGCTCGATCAGATGTTCGGACGCCTTGCTGAACCGATCGATCCCATTCGCACCGCCGAGTTCGTCGAGGTTTCCCGGTCGTTCTCTGAGCCGATCGGCGCGGCCGAGACCATCGCCAGATATATCGGCAAGCTCGTGGTCGAACTCTGTGCCGCCTTGGAGACGCGAGGGCAGGGCGTTCGCCGCGCCGATCTGATCATCTACCGCGTCGATAATACCTTGCAGTCCCTGCGTGCCGGTACGGCCAAACCCGTACGGGATATTGCGCATCTGACAAAGCTTCTCTGTTCCAGCATCGAGAAGATCGATCCCGGCTTCGGTATCGATAAACTGTCTCTTGCTGCAACCATGATCGAGGCGCTCGAGGATAAGCAGTCCATCTCCTCGCTGGTCGAAGAAACCATCGTCGATGTCACGCCGCTGCTCGACAGTCTCGGAAACCGTGGCCAGCGCATGTACCGGCTGGCGCCCGTCGAAAGCGACGTTCCCGAGCGCAATGTCGGGCGTGTTTCTCCCATTGCCGCAAAACTCGGTCAGGCATGGCCGACCCGCTGGCCGCGGCCGAGCCGCATGTTGGCGTACCCGGAACGGATCGAGGTGATTGCGCTTACACCCGACCACCCGCCGGCGTCGATAACCTGGCGCGGCAAACGCCGGCGCATCAAGCGCGGCGATGGGCCGGAACGGGTATTCGGCGAGTGGTGGGTCCGTTCCTCCGAGATGGAGGCGGTCAGGGACTACTATTCTGTCGAGGATGAGGACGGCAATCGCTTCTGGGTCTATCGCTCCGGCGATGGCGTGGATCCTGCGACCGGAACCGCCAAATGGTTTCTGCACGGGATCTATGGCTGATGCGCTACGCCGAACTCCAGGTCACCAGTCATTTTTCATTCCTGCGCGGCGCGTCAGGTTGCGATGAGCTGTTCACGACTGCCAAGTCACTGGGCATCGAGGCGCTGGGCATCGTCGATCGCAACAGCTTGGCCGGCATTGTGCGCGCCTGGGAGGCAGCCAAGGAAACCGGTGTCCGGCTCGTCGTTGGCTGCAGGCTCGATCTGGCGGACGGCATGTCGATGCTGGTCTATCCGACGGACCGGGCCGCCTATTCGAGGCTCTGCCGGCTGCTGTCACTCGGCAAGGAGCGGGGCGGCAAGGGCAATTGCATCCTCGATCTGTCGGATGTCGCCCTTTATGCAGAGGGACTGCTCGCCGTTCTAATCCCCGACGAGGCCGATGATGCCTGCGCTGTCCAGCTGCGCAAGGTGAAGGAGATATTTGGCGACCGCGCCTACATGGCACTGACGCTGCGCCGGCGGCCCAATGATCAGCTGCGACTGCACGAGCTCAACACGTTGGCGATCCGGCACAAGGTCCGACCTGTTGTCACCAATGACGTGCTGTTTCACGAGCCGGGCAGGCGGCAGCTGCAGGATGTCGTCACCTGTATTCGCCATCGCACCACCATCGATCAGGCCGGATTCTTGCGTGAACGGCATGCCGATCGCTTTCTAAAACCGCCCGAGGAAATGCACCGGCTATTCGGCCGGTACCCGGAGGCGCTCGCCCGTACCCGAGAAATTGTCGACCGCTGTCGCTTCGACATGAGCGAGCTGACATACCAATATCCTGAGGAAGCGATCATCCCCGGATTGACGGCGCAGCAGTCGCTGGAAAAATTCACGTGGGAGGGCGTGCGTGATCGCTACCCCGAGGGTGTCCCGGATGATGTGGTGAGGACCCTCAATCACGAACTCGATCTGATCCGCAAACTCGACTACGCGCCTTACTTCCTCACCGTCTATAGCATTGTCCGCTTTGCGCGATCTCAGGATATCCTCTGCCAGGGTCGCGGAAGTGCTGCCAATTCGGCCGTCTGTTATGTGCTGGGGATCACGGCAATCGATCCGGCCGCAAACGATCTGCTGTTTGAGCGCTTTATCTCAGAAGAGCGCAACGAGCCGCCCGACATCGACGTAGATTTCGAACATGCCAGACGCGAAGAGGTGATCCAGTGGATCTACAAGACCTATGGCCGGCAGAAGGCCGCGCTTTGCGCGACCGTCACCCGTTACCGCGCCAAGGGTGCGCTTCGAGATGTCGGCAAGGTGCTCGGTTTGCCTGAAGACATGATCACCGCACTGTCTTCAGGTGTCTGGGGCTGGAGCAAGGAGGGCGTCGGCGAAAAGCAGGTCAACGAGCTGAACATGAACATGTCCGACCGGCGCCTGCGGCTGACATTGGAGCTGGCGCAGCAGTTGATGGGGGCTCCGCGTCATCTCGGCCAACACCCCGGCGGTTTTGTCCTGACCAATGACCGCCTCGACGAACTGGTGCCAATCGAGCAGGCCCGGATGGAGGATCGCCAAACGATCGAATGGGACAAGGACGATATTGAGGCGCTCAAGTTCATGAAGGTGGACGTGCTGGCCTTGGGAATGTTGACCTGCATGGCCAAGGGCTTTGCGTTGCTGGAAGAGCACAAGGGCGTGAAGCTTGATCTTGCCACCATAGAGCAGGAGGATCCGGCCACTTACGCGATGATCCGCAAGGCCGACACGCTCGGGACCTTCCAGATTGAATCGCGGGCGCAGATGTCGATGCTGCCGCGGCTGAAACCCCAGACCTATTACGACCTGGTCATCCAGGTGGCGATCGTTCGCCCCGGTCCGATCCAGGGCGACATGGTGCATCCTTATCTGAGACGGCGCGAGGGCAAGGAGGCTGTTGTCTATCCGAAGCCGGAACTGGAGGCTGTTCTCGGCAAGACGCTGGGCGTGCCGTTGTTTCAGGAGAGCGCCATGAAAGTCGCGATCGTCTGTGCCGGTTTTACCGCCGGGGAGGCCGATGCGCTCCGGCGCTCGATGGCGACATTCAAGTTCACCGGCGGGGTCAGCAAGTTCAAGGACAAGCTTGTCCAGGGCATGGTGAAGAACGGCTACACCGAGGAATTTGCCGAAAAGACCTTTTCCCAGCTCGAGGGCTTTGGCTCCTATGGCTTTCCGGAAAGCCATGCGGCTTCCTTTGCCCTCATCGCCTACGCCTCCTCCTATCTGAAATGCCATTATCCAGATGTGTTCTGTGCCGCTCTCATCAATGCGCAACCGATGGGCTTCTACGCGCCGGCGCAGATCGTCACGGATGCCCGGGCCCACGGAGTGGCTATCCGGCCGGTCTGCATCAACCGTTCGCGATGGGATTGCACGCTCGAAGATATCAGGGGGAGCGACGACCATGCCGTGCGTCTCGGTATGCGCCTGGTAAAGGGGCTGCCCGAGCAAGATGCGGCAAAAATCGCGGTGGCGCGGGGCGAGGAGCCCTTCGTCTCCATCGACGACATGTGGCGGCGAGCCGGCGTGTCGTCGGCCTCCCTGGTCAAGCTCGCCGAAGCCGATGCGTTCCGGCCGTCTTTGAACCTTGAAAGGCGCGATGCGCTCTGGGCGATCAAAGCCCTGCGCGACGAACCACTTCCACTCTTCGCGGCAGCTGCCGATCGCGAGCGGGCGGTGATCGCCGAACAGCAGGAACCGGACGTGACGCTTCGGCAGATGACCGAGGGCGCCAATGTCGTCGAGGACTATGGCCATACCGGCGTGACACTGCGCGCGCATCCGGTCAGCTTCCTGCGAGAGGATCTCACTCGGCGAAACATCGTCACCTGCGCCGAGGCGACATCGGCGCGCGACGGGCGCTGGCTGATGACGGCGGGTCTGGTTCTCGTTCGTCAGAAGCCGGGAAGCGCCAAGGGCGTCATGTTCATGACCATCGAGGATGAGACGGGCGTTGCCAATATCGTTGTCTGGCCGAGCCTATTTGAAAAACAGCGCCGCGTTGTGCTCGGATCCTCAATGATGGCGATCAACGGCAAGATCCAGCGCGAAGGCGGCGTCGTGCATCTGGTGGCGCAACGGATGTTCGATCTGACCAGTGATCTCGCAAGCCTTGGCGAGCGGGACACCTTCAGGGTGCCGACAGGCCGTGGCGACGAGTTCGCGCATGGCTCACCGGGCAGCCCCGACAGTCGCGAGCGGCCGCCGATGGGCGTCAAGGCGCGGGAAATTTACGTGCCTGACTTGCATATAGACACGCTGAAGGTGAAAAGCCGGAATTTTCAGTGAGTGCGGTGGGCGGCTACAGAGGGGACGCGCTCAAAAGCAAGGCTACAGGAACACTGAGTGCTGTTGCCGTCAATGCACACACGGATGCTAGCTTAATCAGGCGCATTTTTCGTGCGCGGCCTTCGTCCCACTCGTATGCCATGTCCAGCCCTCCGAGCGGAGTGAAACACTCTAAGCCATTTGAGTCGAGTCCAGTAAATGGAGAACAGTGGTTCGTATCTCATCAAGGCGACGGACATTATCTGAACCCAATCGTTGGACACCAGAGCCGAAAAGCACCCCAAAATGACTAAAGGCGCAGTCTGTGAAGACCACGCCTAGCCAAATTCCGTTTAGACTCTCCAAGTGCCATGGTAAGGCCATGGGCTCGCAACACCATTGTGCCACCACTCAGCGAGTAGCTATGTTATAGGGAAAAGAGACTCGCATTGCAAGGGGGAGCAAGTGTCCAGCATCACCAAGCGGCATGTGCCGACATCGCAGCTACTGGGTGAATACCTGACATTCGTCCCTACACCGCAGCAGGTGGATCACTTCAAGGCTGACATGCGAACCCTCAACCCCACGCTGTTACGCGATAGTATTCGCGAAGCGGTTCAGGTCCAAGCCCTACAGCAGATACCGACACCTGAGCAGAGGCTCGTGCTCCACAGGATCTATACCCGCAAGGTGAAAGAATTTTCGTCGATCTACCCCTTCGTGTTTGCGGTGGAGAACGCTCTGCGTTCGGTGCTTGCCGACTACCTAGAAGAACGCTTTGGGCGGATGGACTGGTGGACGCTGATCCGCAATGCGCGGCAGAACGGGCAGACCTACACGGCCTTTCCCAACATTCTGGGTACGCCTGTCAATCCAGCTTTCGTGAAAGCTGTCTGGCGAGTTTTCGACAATATGGTCAGCCAGCAGCATATCAACAATGTTACGGGAAACAACAAAACCGACGAGTTCTACTATTGCCTTACCCTGGGTGATCTATGGACAATTATGCAGGCGGACTGGCCCCTGATCCGCGACATGTTTGCCCCGGACTCTGTCCTAGGCTTCACCTTCACGAAAACCATGTTTAACGACACGATGCGGGTCATCAAGGAGACACGCAACGAGCTGTTTCACAGTAACCCGATCAAGGATCGCAAAAAGATTGTCGACTCCTGTGAGCGTATCCTGAACGGACTACAGTTCCACCTCGGCGACTACGACCATGATCTTGGGGTCGCGCAATATGTGCGCGTGCCCGCGACCGTCGCAAGGGCGCAGCGCCATGTCATTCCGGCGCGATGAACCCATCATTCGCCCGGCGGGCCGATGTTTCGCATGGTTCTGCAGCGCATTGCGAACCATGATGCTCCAGGCACGCTCTCTGAATAACACTGGATTATCAGTCGTTCGGCGATCCCTTCGAGCCCACAACGTCTGCCGCGCGTAGCTGCTCCGAAGGAGCAAAAGAGGTGCCATACGGAGAGGTATATTCTCTCTCAACATTAGCCAATTACACCGACAAGGGAGGGGTTGCGTCAACGATACGTGGTCCCCCCAATTTCGCCGCTGCGCAACGAAATCGGCTCCCCCACGCCCCGTAGGCCGCCTTCGGCGGTCATTGACCCAAGCCCTCCCTTGTCGGTCCGGCACCTTTGTTTTCATTCAGAGGAGCTGACGATGACCACTTACGACCACATCAACGAACTGCGCGCTGAACTTGCAGCGTCCGTCGACCAGGCCGAGCGCCAGCAGATCGCAGCCGAGCTGGCGTCAGCCGAAGCGAAGCTTGCCGAAGAGGATGCTGCTTTCGAAGCGCTGATCAGCGACGAGCCGCCCCATTAGGGCCGTTATCTGCCGTTCCGACTGGTCACGGTCCCGCGCGTCGAACAGGGGCCGCGGCTGTGACCGCGCTCTCACCAGATCATTTATGGTGATGCCGGCTTTCGCATAGCGATGGCCGTCCCTGAAGATCTTGCGCGCAGCGCTTTAAGCTGCCCGGATCAAATCGAACGTGTCGTTCGAAGCCTACAATGGAGAGGAATGAGGATCGCCATGACTGACGAAGTGGAACACCTGTCAAATACGCTGATGTGGACCGTCGGCATGATCACTCAAGCCGGGCCAGACGACCTCAAACGTGTGGCAAATGCCTATTGAGAAGCGCAGGATCTGGTTTCGCAGATTCCGAAGACCGAGGAAGGCGCGCGGCCTCGCATCGTCGCTTGCTTCCATCGCTCGGACGAGTACCGCGCTGCAGACGATATCGCCTGCGTGGGATGGGTCCTAACGGCTGTCCAGGAGCGCGTAAACGAAGGCGATCTACGAGACTGGAGAAAATTGCGAACGGTCGTGAAGCAGATGGTAAAGCTGCTGCCGGAGCCGACGCGCTCGCTTCAATAAATACTTGGTGTATCGAGAAGATGTTCAAAGCCCTCCCAGGTCGCCTTGTCGTCCACCCAATGACGCTGAAGCTCTTTCCATCTTCGGTCCGCCGAAACCTGCATCTTCGCGATCCGCTCAAGGAGATGGCGTGAGAAAAGCAAGTCGTCCTGTTGAGCGGTTTTGAATATGATACGGAACGGTTTTGGCGGGGGAAGTCGGTCCCGGCTTCCGCTTCGCGGCGCTATGCTAAGCCTCCTGCGGCTTCCCTTTATCCGTCAAAACCGTGTCGAGAATTCCCGCTTTCCCGCCC
>JAIXTO010000229.1 GCA_027483885.1 Rhizobiaceae bacterium | reverse complement strand
CATCATGCCGAGGAAGCCGGAGGTGAGGAAGAAAGCCACCGCATTGTGCCCGTACCACCATTCCGTCAGCGCATCCTGCACGCCGGAAAACAGCGAATGGCTCTTGGCGCTCAGAAAGGAAACCGGCACGGCGAGGTTGTTGACGATATGCAGCATCGCCACGACCAGCACGAAGGCCATATAATACCAGTTGGCCACATAGATGTGCGGCTCCTCGCGACGCGCCAGAGTGCGCATGTAGAGGATAAAATAGACGATCCAGACGACGACCAGCCACAGGTCGGCATACCATTCCGGCTCGGCATATTCCTTGGACTGGGTGATGCCGAGCATGTAGCCGGTGACCGCGAGAATGCAGAAAAGGTTGTATCCGAGGAGCACGAACCAGGGGCTCAGCTGGTCCGGCAGACGCACGCGGCAGGTGCGCTGCATCACATAGAAGGAGGTGGCGATCAGCCCGTTGCCGCCGAAGCCGAAGATCACGCCGGTGGTATGGACGGGCCGGATGCGGCCGAAGCTCGACCAGGCGCTGCCCGTCGTCCAGGTCGGCTCGACCATCAGCCAGGCCACCCAATCGCCGATGAACATGGCGAATGCTGCCCATGCGAAGGTCAGGATGACACCGACCTTGCTCGGATCGTCATAGTAGGTGTCGAGCCGGTCGGCAGACGGCTCGGGGTCATAGAGATGCCCCATGACAGGGAAGGCGAGGGCAAGGGCCAGAACCATGATAAGGGCGCCATGCACCGCGATCGGATCACCGTGTCCTGCCGCAGCAAAGAACAGCCCGACAAGCGCCAGCACGAGCAGGATGAGCAGTGCCCTGCGGCGCTCGTCCGTCGTCAAATTCGAGATCACGTCCACGTCCTTCCGTTTGGCCGCAAAGAGTTCCGTTCACCGCAGAAATTTGCCGAGCCTGCCGTCCGTCCAGTCCTTGCGCATCTGACTGTCCCGAACGGCTTTGCTCCGTCAGGATCGCATCGCTGCCTGCGGGTTCCGAGAACCGCAGGCAGCCTCATCCGTGCCCGGAACGCGCAACAGCCAAGGGGCGGGAGGCCTCTGGCTGTTCCACGCCGGGTCCGGCATTCATGCTGGATATGCGAGGGTGGACGAGCAATGTCCTATCGAGGCACCCGGTCCACCGGAAGTGAGATCACCGCCAGCTTACTGTAAGTTGCGGTGAGGGCGGATCAGGCGGAGAGCGCACTGACAGGGCTTGCCTCGCCGGTCAGCACCCTGAACCGGTCGAGATTGCGGATCGCATCGAACCGCCGATCCATGCGCACCCACACCGTCGACAGTTCGCGATGCTGCAGGGCAAGATCGAGATATCTTATGCTCGCGTCGGTATCGCCGACCGAGCAGGCGAGGGTGGCATGGGCGAAATAGCTGGCCTTCGGGTTGCCGGTCTTCAGAAGGGTGACGGCGCGGTCGGACGATCCCAGCCAGGCCTCCAGTTCGGCATTGGCAAAGACCAGCAGCGGATGCGTCATCATCATCTTGCCGAGCGGCTGCAGACAGTGGCGGGCAAACTCCGGATTGCCGGCAAAGTGGGCGCCGAGCGCCAGATAGAAAAGGGCTTCCATCGGCGCGTTGCGCAAAGTCACGGAGGAGGCCGCCTCCGAGAGTTTGGAGAAATTTCGCGATTGGAAACGGCTCAGCGCCTCGGCGATATCCTGTTGCTGGGAAAACGGCTCGATCCGTCTTGCCTCGATAAAAAGCCGCTCGGATTCATCCTCCCGGCCGCGCGCTGCAAGGTAGGTGCCGAAAACGCGGGCGGTTCTGGCATGGTAGCCGTAGTTCATCGCGGCATTGAAACTGGTTTCCGCTGCCGCCCAGTCCCGCTCCAGCCATGCCTGGACCACACCCAGAGCAGTCAAGGCTTCTGCGGATTGCGGATCGATTTCCAGCGCCTTTTCGACAGCAGGACGCGCAAAGGAACGAGCCGTGGCGACATCGACCATCCCGATCCGGAACATGTCGCAGTAGCAATCCGCAATGCCGGAATGGCCCCGCGCATAATCGGCGGCCTCTTCCGCAATCTTCGAAAAGATGGAAAGGGATTCGCGCAGACTCTCCGGCACCTGGCGGTCAAGCAGCTGGCGCGCCCTGTATGACTGACCGTGAGCCTGAATGGCCGCCGGCCCGGGTTTAAAAAGGCGTGCCCGCAGTCTGGATGTATCAAACCTGTGGCGGCTGACAAAGGTTGTGGCAATGCGTTCCGGCAGGTCTGCGTGTTGATCGACAGAGCCTTCGAACCGATCAGAGCTGACGACCACGCCGCGGGGATCGGACACTTCGACCGTGACGCGGATGATCCCCGCATGCTCGCGCACCGTGCCCTGGACGACCGCATCGAACCCGAGTTCCGCCGCCAGATCCCGTATGGGCGGCTGCCTATCCCTGTAGGCGAAGGTCGTCGCGCGCGACAGAATGTTCATCCCGGGTTCGGAACCGAATGCAAAGATCAATTCGTCCGTGATGATGTCGGCAAATTCCTGGGTGGCCGCTTCACCAGACACCGGACGGAAGGGCAGGATGGCGATCACCGCGCCCGGCCCATGTCGAAAGATGTCCCTGTCTGATTCCGGGGACAAAGCATCGCGCCCGCTGGATTTTATGACAAAAGCCGGGACATAGGTGCCCGTGGGAACCACGATACTGATCGGGTCCGATTGCCCATAGAGGCGGCTGTGTTCCTCCAGCTTCTTGCGCAACCGCCTTGCTTCCACGCGAACGGTGGAATCGATGCGCGGATCGTATGGCGGATCGCGCTGATAGACCGCGTTGCCGATAACCGCTTCCTTCAGATCGCTCGCGCGACCATTGAGTGTTTCTTCCACCACGTAACCGAGCAGTTCGATCAGGCGCTCTGACCCCGAAAACGCCGGGCTTTTGCGCAGCAGGTTCATCTGCTCCCGTATCGCCGAAGCAGGAAGGTCGGTTTCCATGAAATACTCGTTCGATCAGTGGTTTAGGTATAGCGCCCGCGGAGAGTTCGCTGTCGGCCGGGGCGCTGCTCCGGGCGGTCCACCCCCAAGCTTTCTCCCGTCGAACGATGTGAGTTCCTGCAAACTCACGACAAGCTAACTTCCGTTCATGCAATTAAATATTACTTTTGCGCCAACTTCAACATCAGGTGGTGTAGCGCAATCTTGGAAGAACTCGGCACAACCTCGTTTCTGGATGTGGCGCCAGCCAAAACGGATCCGGTCGATCCGGCCCCGACTGGAGCCGAGCCTTTCCCTCTGTGCCAGAGTATCGGCGCCGCTTTCCGGTGCCACCGCCGCAGACGCTTGTCCCGGTGACAAACACGCGGTCGAGCTTCCTCTGAAAGGTCCTTGAAAATGTTCAGTAAATTCGGCGCGGCACTCGGCGTCGCAAGCATCGCAGGGCTTGCCGGGCTGTTGTGGTTCGCCACCCGCCCACCGGAGCTTATCGTGCAGGGAGAGGTCTCGGCGGATCGCGTCGATGTCAGCCCGCGCGTTTCCGGTCGTGTCGCAAAACTGAATGCCGATGTGGGCGATACGGTAAAGCCGGGGGCGGTGATTGCGCAGCTTGAAAGCCCGCAGCTGGTGGCGGCCATGCTGGCGACGCAGGCGGCGATCGCGGTGGCAAGGGCGGATCTGGATCGTGTCACCAGCACGCGTCCCGAGGTGATCGGGGCGCGCCAGGCGGAAGTGCGCGCCGCCGATGCGGACGTGGTGCTCTACCTCTCCGACAAGGAGCGCCAGACCAAGCTGGCGGAAACCAATGCGGCCTCGCAGGCGCGGCTCGAGCAGTCCAGCCGCAATCTGGAGTCGGCGCTGCGGGCACGCGAGGCAGCGCAAGCCAATCTCGATCTCGCGGTTGCCGGTGCCAGCAAGGAAGAGCGGGCGCTGGCACTGACAAAGGTCGAGCAGGCCGAAGCAACGCTGAACCAGCAAAAGACCGACGTGAAGGAGCTGACGCTTTTGGCGCCCATCGAAGGACAGGTGACCACGCGGGTTGCCGAACTGGGCGAGAATTTCAGCGCCGGTGCTCCGCTGTATTCGATCGTCGACATCGCCCATCCCTGGTTTACCTTCAATCTGCGCGAGGATCTGCTGAAGGGTCTGAAGGTCGGTGACGGCCTCTCCGTCATGGTGCCGGCACTTAAGAATACGAGCGTGAGTGCGCGGGTGACAGTGATCAACGCCCAGGGCCAGTATGCGACCTGGCGGGCAACGCGCGCCACCGGTGATTTCGACCTGCGGACCTTCGAGGTGCGCGCCCAGCCGGCGGAGCCGGTGGACGGCTTGCGGCCGGGCATGAGCGCCATTCTCTCCTGGCCCCGACCGGAGCGATGACATGCACGGAAAAGCCAGTCTGCGGCCCGGTCTCCTGCTCGTTTTCATGCGGGAACTCGGACAGTTCCGCAAATATCCCGTTCTGCTGGTCCTGACGGTGGTGCTGCCGCTCTTCCTGATGGGCATCCTGTCTGCCGTGTTCAGCCAGGGCCTTGCGACCCGGCTTCCGATCGCGGTTCTCAATCTGGATGGCGGCGATCTCTCCCGCACCATCATCCGCACTGTCGATGCGACACCGGACACGGCGGTCACCCTGACTGTCAGCGACCTTGCCGAGGGGCGACGCCTCATCCTGTCCGGCCGGGTGCATGGTCTGCTGATGATCCCCGCCAATCTCGAGCGTGACGTCTTTGCCGGCCGGCGTCCCGAAGTGGTGTTCTTCTACAACACCCAGACGATGACCCCCGGCCTCCTCACCTTGCGCGGCGTCAATGCCGCTCTCGCCGGTGTCGAAGGCGGCATCCGGCTGTCTCTGCGCACCGTGCGCGGCCAACCCGTCGATGTCGCGCAGGCCTCGCTGTCTCCCATCCCCGTCCAGATCAATCCGCTGTTCAACCCGACGCTCAACTACAGCCATTTCCTGCTGGCGGCGCTTTTGCCGAGCGTGCTGCAGATCATTGTCGCCACATCGAGCGCCTATGCCGTGGGGCGCGATGTGGAAACCCGCCATCGCCTGCGCGTGCTGCGCCGGCTGGGCGGTGGTCTGTGGCCGGCGATGTTCGGCAAGCTGTTGCCCTATACGCTGGTATTCCTGTTTGTCCTGGGCATCGCCGACCTCGTTCTCTTCCTGTGGTTCAAGATGCCGCTCAGAGGCGACCGGATGCTGCTGCTTTTGGCAGGCACGCTTTTCATTCTGGCAAACCAGCTTTTTGGCGCGCTTCTGGCCGTCGTCTTTCGCTCGACGGCTACCGCAATCAGCATCGCCTCGCTGGTCACGGCGCCGGCCTTCGGTTTCATGGGCATCGGATTTCCGCGGTTCGGCATGACGCCCTTTGCCTTCTACTGGGGAGAGGCGCTGCCGGGCACCTGGTATCTGACGGCGCGCATCGACCAGACGCTGCGCGGCACGCCGGCGGATCTGTCGCTGCGGCCGCTGGCGGTCTTGCTGTTCATGGTCGTGCTTCTTGCCACATTGACTGCCCTCTGCCTGCAACGCCCTGGCGCCCAACGGCAAAGGGCGTACCGTGCCCTGGAGGCTGCATCGTGAGCCCCGTGCTGTTCATCTGCCAGATGGAGTTGCGGCGGATCCTGACGCTGCGACCAGTGTTTTCGGTGATGATCCTCGCCGTCGTGATCTATGCCGCCTTCTATCCACAGCCCTACCGCACCGAAGCCCTTCGGAACGTGCCGATCGCGCTCGTTGATCTCGATGGCAGCGACAGCAGCCGCACATTCGCCCGCAGGCTCGACGCCTCCGCCGATGTGGCGATCGTGGCGGCATTGCCCGATGTGGCGACGGCTGAGCGCGAGGTCCTGGCGCGAAGTCTCCATGGCATTCTGGTCATTCCGAAATTCTTCGAGCGAGACCTTCTGCATGGCCGGCCAGCACCTCTCGCGCTCTATGCCGATGCCAGCTATTTCCTGCTCTACAGCCGCATTTCCGGTGCCGTCACGGCACTTGCCAGGACGATGGGGGCCGAAATCGAAGCGAAACGCCTCGTGGCGGCGCATATCGACCCTGCCATTGCGCAGGCCGCCACGGATCCGATGCCGCTGACGGCGATTCCGCTCTTCAACCCGCAGGGCGGCTATGCGACCTATATTCTGCCGGCAGCCTTCGTGCTCTTGCTGCAGCAAACCCTGCTGATCGGCGTGAGCCTGCTCGGCACTTACCCGAGCGACTGGGAGAAGGGGGCGCGCGACAGGAAGATCGGCGCCTTCGACTGCGTCATCGGTCGCCTGCTGGCCTATCTCGTGGTGCAGACTTTCACCGTCGCTTTCTACCTGATTGTCCTGCCTTATCTCTACGGCATCCCGCGTCTCGGCTCCATCGGGCCGATCACCGCCGTTGCCTTTCCCTTCATCCTGGCCGTGTGCGGCCTCGGAATGCTGATGGCCCGTGTGTTGCGCAATCCGGTGCTCGTGCAACTGGTTGCCGCGGGCCTTGGCATGCCCTTTATCTTTCTGGCGGGCTTTGCCTGGCCCGCCGACGCCATGCCGGAGATGTTGAGGAAGGCAGCCCTTGCCATCCCCAGCACGAGCGCCATCAATGCCCTGGTCAATCTGGGGCAATTGGGGGCAAGCCTGCAGGATGTGGGTCCGCATGTGCTGACGCTTTTAATCCTTGCCGTTCTGTATTGCGGGCTGGCGGTTTTGCTCGAAGCCAGAGCCTGCGCGGACACGCGCTTGCGTTGATCTGCTTGCGGTGGCCCGGCCGAAACCGTCACAGGTGCTGTGGCTTTTATCGCTCCACGAAAGGGAAGCAGTGACCCTGATCGATCTGGCAAACAATGCGGTGGCCCAGTTTGCGGGCATGGTCGTGCTGTTCGGTGTCGCGAACTGGATTTTCTTCCAGAACCGCAAGGTGCTGCGGTTGCTGAACCGTGTCCTCCTGTTCGTTCTGCTCAGCGCCTTTCTTTACGCT
>JAIXTO010000006.1 GCA_027483885.1 Rhizobiaceae bacterium | reverse complement strand
TTCTGTTTGTCACCTTCGATCACGTGGTTCTGGCCATTCCAGCCGGCATCGCGATGCGCTAATGAAGGCGCCATCCTGCAAGGTGTAAGAGCGAGGAATGAATGGGAACCGTGCCGTCCGATATCGATATCGCCAGAGCCGCCACCAAGAAGCCGATCTTTGAGATCGGCGCAAAGCTTGGCATTCCGGCGGAGGATCTGGTTCCCTACGGCCATGACAAGGCAAAGCTTTCCGCCTCTTTTATTGCCGCGCAGGCTGGCAGACCGGATGGCAAGCTGATCCTCGTCACCGCCATCAACCCGACGCCGGCGGGCGAAGGCAAGACGACGACCACTGTCGGCCTTGGCGATGGCCTCAACCGCATCGGCAAACGCGCCATCATCTGCGTGCGCGAACCCTCGCTCGGCCCCTGTTTCGGGGTAAAGGGTGGCGCGGCCGGCGGCGGTTATGCGCAAGTCGTGCCGATGGAGGATATCAACCTCCATTTCACCGGCGATTTCCACGCCATCACCTCGGCGCATAACCTGCTTGCCGCCATGCTCGACAATCACATCTACTGGGGCAATGCGCTGGATCTTGATCTGCGTCGCATCACCTGGCGGCGCGTGATTGATATGAACGACCGGGCGCTGCGCCAGATCGTTGGCCCGCTCGGCGGTGTCTCCAACGGTTTTCCGCGCGAAAGCGGTTTTGACATCACCGTCGCCTCTGAAATCATGGCGATCCTCTGCTTAGCCTCCGATCTGCATGATCTGGAACAGCGTCTTGGTGCGATCATCGTCGGGTATCGCCGCGACCGCACACCGGTGTTTGCGCGCGACCTGAAGGCCGATGGCGCCATGGCGGTGCTGCTGAAGGACGCCATGCAGCCGAACCTCGTGCAGACGCTCGAAAACAATCCGGCCTTCGTGCATGGCGGCCCATTTGCCAACATCGCCCATGGCTGCAATTCGGTCGTGGCGACGCGCACCGCGCTGAAGCTTGCCGATTACGTCGTGACGGAAGCCGGCTTCGGTGCCGATCTCGGGGCCGAAAAATTCTTCGACATCAAGTGCCGCAAGGCCGGTCTTCAACCCGCTGCCGCCGTTATCGTTGCAACGGTGCGCGCCTTGAAAATGAACGGCGGCGTAGCGAAATCGGATCTCGGGGCAGAAAACGTCGATGCCTTGCAGCGCGGTTGTGTCAACCTTGGCCGCCATATTGAAAACATCAAGAAATTCGGCGTGCCTGTGGTTGTCGCCATCAACCATTTCTCCTCTGACAGCGAGAGCGAAGTGGCCGCCGTCAAGGCCTATGCCGCCACGCATGGCGTCGAGGCCATCCTCTGCCGCCACTGGGCCGATGGTTCCGCCGGCATCGAGGATCTGGCGCGGCGCGTGGTGGACATTGCCGATGCCGGCACGGCCGATTTCAAGCCGCTCTACGCCGATGCACTGCCGCTGATGGACAAGATCGAAACGGTGGCACGCGAAATCTATCGCGCCGGCGACGTGACGGCTGAACCTGCCGTGCGCGAGCAATTGCGCCGCTTCGAGGAGGAAGGTTACGGCCACCTGCCGGTCTGCATCGCCAAGACGCAGTATTCCTTCTCCACCGATCCGGAACGCCTCGGCGCGCCCACAGGCCATACGGTCAGCGTGCGCGAAGTGCGCCTGTCAGCCGGCGCCGGTTTCGTGGTGGCCATCACCGGCGAAATCCGCACCATGCCCGGCCTGCCGCGCTCACCCTCGGCCGAGCGTATTGCCCTGAACGAGGCAGGCTATATCGAGGGGCTGTTCTAGCCCCCGCATTTACCGGCAGTAGCGATAGCCACCCTTGCGCTCCATCACGTCGAGATGCAGGTGGTCCTGGTGGGTGGAATCGCTGCCGGGGGAGAGCACGGTGGTGAAGTAAAGGCAGGCGCCGGCGGTTGCCGTGCGCTGGAAGGCGCCGGTCATCGTGGAATCCTCCTCCTTCGGCGTCATGGCAATGGTTTCCTCATTGTCCAGTTTGAACCCGGCGATATCGATGGCGTTGCCGCGGGCGTGCTCGGAAATCTTGCCGGTTTCGGCGTGGTTGCGCAGCCGGCAGACATAGCTTGATGCGTTGCTGATCCCGACAATACGCCGCTCCGGCAGCGCGGTCTTGAGGCTGGGTTCCACCAGGTCCTTCATCCAGCGGGCAAGAGACAGAGCCGCCTCGCAGCGCATCGGCGTCTTGTCGGAAAGCGGAATGCCCGGCAGCACCTGCGATAGCGCAATCGGCTTTTCGATACCGCAGCCGTTCTGCTCGTCGGTGACCGGGGGCAAGATTTCGAATTCAGCCCCGATCGCCTTCAGGTCTCTCAGGCAGGCTTCGAGCTTTTGCGGATCTTCCTTGACGATAGGCGGCGGGGCAGGGGATGCCTCGTCTTTCTTGTCGTCTTGTTTCTTCTCGTCTTCCTTGGCGTCGTCCCGCGTGGCGTCCTTGGCCGTGCCGGAGGCATCATCCGGCTTCTCCGCTGCGGGTTTGTCAGTATCGGGTTTGCCAGTATCGGATCTAGAGCGGGCGGCGTCGCTTTCGGGCTGGTCGCCTTTGATCTCATCGGGCTTTGCCGCTGGAACGGGAATGTCCGAGGGCTGGCTTGGTGTTTCCACCGCCGCCTTTGGTGTGTCGACGGCAGGGTTTTTCGCCTGAACGTCTGTCTGTTCGGACACGGGCGGCTTCACGTCGGGGCGCGGACCGTTTTCCGGCAGGTCCATGCCCATCAGGATCAGGCTTGCTGCCGCAAGCACCAGTATTCGCTGTATCATTCCACCCGCTCCTCGTGCCGTTCTGGGAACGACAACGCACGAGCGGGCTTTTGGTCTCATCGCCTGTCGAGGCGGTCACGCGTCGAGGCCCTCCGGCAGGCCTCAGGCGGCGCGGCTGGTTTCTGATCCCTGCCGGTCATTGCGAATGAACTGGCCAACCAGATGCACCATGTCCCCCACCTCCTCGGTCAACGAATGGGTGGCGGCATTCATTTCCTCCACCATGGCGGCATTCT
>JAIXTO010000052.1 GCA_027483885.1 Rhizobiaceae bacterium | reverse complement strand
TTCTCGATCGACGAATTCTCCGGCCTGATCAATTACGAGTTCACGCTCTCGACCTATGGTCAGCTGCTGCAGCCGGCGAATTTCGACATCATCCTGCGGACGCTTCTGATGGCCGCCACCGTCACGGTCGCCTCGGTGGCGCTGGCTTTCCCCATTGCCTATTACGCCGCCCGCTACGCCCAGGGAAAATGGAAAGCGGTCTTCTATCTCGGCATCATGCTACCGCTCTGGTCGAGCTATCTCGTCAAGGTCTATGCCTGGAAGCTGATCCTCGCCAAGGAAGGCATTCTCACCTGGGTTTTTGCCAAGCTCCACCTGACCTGGTTGCTTGATGCCGTCCTCGCCATCCCCGTGATCGGCGGAAGCTCGCTGTCGATCAGTTATATCGGCACCTTCATCGTCTTCGTTTATGTGTGGCTGCCCTTCATGATCCTGCCGATCCAGGCCTCGCTTGAGCGCGTGCCCGGCAACCTGATCGAAGCCTCGGGCGATCTCGGCGCCGATGCGCGCCAGACTTTTCGCCACGTGCTTCTGCCGCTGTCGCTGCCCGGCATCGTCGCGGGCTCGATCTTCACATTTTCGCTGACGCTCGGAGACTACATCATCCCGCAGATTGTCGGCACCTCGCGCCTCTTCATCGGTCAGGCCGTCTATGCCCAGCAGGGCACGGCCGGAAACATTCCGCTCGCCGCTGCCTTCTCGGTCGTTCCGATCGTCATCATGGGCATCTATCTCACCATCGTCAAACGTCTGGGGGCCTTCGATGCGCTGTGAGGCACGAAAGAAACTTGTCGAAGAGTTTCCCGAACTCACTGCAGACGATGTTGTCCTACAGAAGGAGGTCTACGCACATTTCGGCCTTGCGTTCTTCAAGTTTGCACTGGTGGAGCACTCACTCGTCAACGTTTACGTTTTTTCCTGCGTCGGCCGGGAAGTCGCCGAAGGGAAGATAAAATCGAAAGCCGATTGGGAAAAATCGTTCGATGAGTCATATGCGGAGGCGACCAAGAAAACATTCGGGAATTTGGCCAAACACGCTTCTGAAATTGTCGAATTCGGTTCCATAAAAACAGAGCTGCAAGAGATTAAGTCACTCAGAGACTACTTCGCCCATCATTTCATGCGCGATGAATCAGGCTACCTTAGTACCGATGACGGATGTTGGTTTTTGCTAGAGAAAATAGCCGATGTCCGATCAAGAACCCTTGCACTTGAGAATTTGCTGAATGTGGGTTTCTCTGCCCTATGCAGTAGATTGGGCATGCCGCTACCCAATGATGAGCAACTGGACGAAATGGTTGCCGGATACAAAACTGAGTTTGCCGAGAAAGTTGCCTCCGGCAACCCAAAGACTGGGTGGGACAAACATGCGCTCTGACCGTCCCCAATCCGCCGGCCTGCCGCTGAAACTCGCCGCCGGCCTCGGCCTTGCCTTTCTGCACCTGCCCATCCTCCTGATCTTCGTTTATGCCTTCACGACGGAGGAAAAGAGCTTTCAGTGGCCGCCGCCGGGCTTCACCACCAAATGGTTCGCCGTTGCTTGGAACCGCCCGGACATCTGGGAAGCGCTCGGCCTCTCGGTCCGCGTCGCAAGCATCGCCACCCTGATCGCGCTTGTGCTCGGCACGCTGGCCGCCGCCGCCGTCGCCCGAACGAAATTCTTTGGCCGCGAGGTGGTCTCGCTGCTCGTCATCCTGCCGATTGCGCTCCCCGGCATCATCACCGGTATTGCGCTGCGCTCCGCCTTCTCGCTCGCCGAGATCCCGTTTTCGGTCTGGACGATCATTCTCGGCCACGCCACCTTCTGCGTCGTGGTGGTCTACAACAACGCCGTCGCCCGCTTCCGCCGCTCCTCGGGCTCGCTGATCGAGGCATCCATGGATCTCGGCGCCGATGGCTTCCAGACCTTCCGTCATATCATCCTGCCGAACATCGCAACGGCGCTTCTCGCCGGCGGCATGCTCGCCTTCGCGCTGTCCTTCGACGAGGTCATCGTCACGACCTTCACCGCTGGTCAGCAGACCACACTGCCGATCTGGATGCTCGAAGAACTGATCCGCCCGCGCCAGCGACCGGTCACCAATGTCGTGGCCATGGTCGTGGTCATCGTGACATTCCTGCCAATCCTGGCCGCCTATTATCTGACCCGCGATACCGACCAGATGGCCGGCAGCGGCAAATAGACCATCGAGAACAATAAGGGAGAACGACATGGACACCCAGATGCTGATCGGCTCGAAATTCGAAGCCGGCACCGAGACGGACGAGAAGATCCTCAACCCGAAGACAGGCGAGATGATCGTCGAGCTGCCGGAAGCCTCGCTCGCCCAGGTCGATGCTGCGGTCGACGCCGCCGACAAGGCTTTCGACGGCTGGTCCTCGACCACACCTGGCCAGCGCTCTGCCTATCTGCTCGCCATCGCCGATGCGATCGAGAAGGATGCGGCCGGTTTCGCAGCGCTGGAAAGCCTGAACTGCGGCAAGCCGATCAATGCCGTGCTGAATGACGAGATCCCGGCGATCGTCGACTGCTACCGCTTCTTTGCCGGTGCCATCCGCACGCTGCAGGCGCCTGCGTCCGGCGAATACCTGCCCGGCTTCACCTCGATGATCCGCCGCGACGCTGTCGGCATCATCGGCTCGATTGCGCCGTGGAACTACCCCCTGATGATGATGGCCTGGAAGCTGGCCCCGGCACTCGCCGGCGGCAACACCGTCGTCTTCAAGCCCTCGGAACAGACGCCGCTTTCGGCCCTGAAGCTCGTCCGCACCATGGCGGAAATCCTGCCGGAAGGCGTGGTCAATGTCGTGCTCGGTCGCGGCGAAAGCGTCGGCAATGCGCTGATCAACCATCCGAAGATCGCGATGGTCTCGATCACCGGCGATATCGCGACCGGCAAGAAGGTGCTGACGGCCGCGGCCAAGACCGTCAAGCGCACCCATCTGGAACTCGGCGGCAAGGCCCCTGTGATCATCTATGACGATGCCGATGTCGACGCGGTCGTCCAGGCAATCCGCACCTTCGGTTATTACAATGCCGGCCAGGACTGCACGGCCGCCTGCCGCATCTACGCCGCCGACAAGGTCTATGACCGCTTCGTCGCCGACCTTGCCTCCGCCGTCTCGACCATCAAGTTCAACCAGGCCGACGACACAGAAAACGAGATCGGCCCGCTGATTTCCAAGCGCCAGCGCGACCGCGTCGAAAGCTTCGTCACCCGCGCTGCCGAACACAAGCACATGGAGATTGTCGCCGGCGGCAAGATCGGCTCCGACAAGGGTTTTTTCTACACCCCGACCGTCATTGCCGGCGCCACCCAGGATGACGAAATCGTCCGCCGCGAGGTCTTTGGCCCCGTCGTCTCGGTCACCCGCTTCAAGGATGTCAGCGATGCCGTCACCTGGGCGAACGACAGCGATTACGGCCTTGCCTCCTCCGTCTGGACGAAGGACATCTCCCGCGCCATGCAGACAGCAGCCAAGCTGCGCTACGGCTGCACCTGGATCAACACCCACTTCATGCTCTGCAACGAAATGCCCCATGGCGGCATGAAGCAATCGGGTTACGGCAAGGACATGTCGGTCTACGCTCTGGAGGACTACACGGCCGTGCGCCACGTGATGATCAATCATGGTTAATTGAACGAATAGGAGACTAGGCCAGGGCCAACGACCGGACGGGCGGAGGGATGAAGATGGGCGCGCCAGTCGATTTCAACCTCGTCCTCGTCCAGTCGGTCGCGCCAGCGGCGCAGCGAATACGGCAAGAGTTGCGATGCAGCGGCATATTCACAAACACCCATGCCGCTGCAGTTCTTCGCTTCTGCATGCATCGCCCAGAACGCCTGGAGGGCACGGTCGCGCACGTCCGTGCTCACCCAGAAGCGCAACCGGTTCAGCTCTCAGTGGAAATCAACAGGCGGGCGGCCGATTGAAGGTGATGCGCTGCGGGATTTCATGTGCCCCCCTGACATTACTGCATGAACCAGCCGTGGCTGACGATGAGGGACTGGCCGGTCAGCGCGTTGCTTTCGAAACCGGCGAAAAACAGCGCCGCTTCGGCAACATCCTGCGCAGTGGTGAATTCGCCATCCACCGTGTCCTTGAGCATGATGCTCCGGACGACCTCCTCCTCGGTGATCCCCAGCGTTTTCGCCTGTTCGGGGATCTGCTTGTCGACGAGCGGCGTGCGCACGAAGCCCGGGCAGATGACGTTGGCGCGCACCTTGTGCTTCGCGCCTTCCTTCGCCACCACCTTGGCGAGGCCCGATAGACCATGCTTGGCGGTGACATAGGGTGCCTTGAGGAGGGAGGCTTCCTTGGAATGCACCGATCCCATGTAGATGATGCTGCCGCCGTGACCCTGCCGATACATGTACCTGAGCGCCGCCCGGGTCGTCAGGAAGGCGCCGTCGAGGTGGATCGCCAGCATTTGCTTCCATTTGGCGAAATCATAGTCATCGACCGGCGCCACGATCTGGATACCGGCATTGCTGACCAGAATATCCAGCTGGCCGAAGTGTGCGACAGTGGTTTCCACGCCTGCGTCCACCTGCGTTTCGCTGGTCACGTCCATGCCGACGCCGATTGCGGTGCCTTTGCCGTAGCGCGCGTCGATCTCCCCAGCTACGCTGTGGGCGGCGTCCTTGCCCGCCCGACATTACATTTCAACGGGCGTTCCCTGCGTTGCCGGCGAGGTCATTCCCGTCAGAAGACTGGCGCCTCTCGTCTCGCGAGGGCGGGTTGAGCAGTGCCGATCCGCAGCGATGCGAAACGCGCGGGGTGGACGCATCGATGTTTAACGGCCCCACCTGTGCAGCCGGGAGTGAGACGGCTCCTGGCTCACTGTGAGCGGTTGTGTGACGAGGTTCGGCGTATCAACGGGCAATCTCCGTCAGCTTCGGCGAAAGGCGCCGCGCCCGCAGGGAGGTATGGCAGAGGCACGCGGTGGGGATGAGACGTGGCGCAGGCACAGGTGCTCGCTCGCGGGCTGCTGTCGATGAGGACGGCGGTGCCCTCTGGAAATTCTTGATGTCTGCTGCAACAACAGAACCGCCCAAAGGCTGTGCGGCAGGCTGCTGGAGAATAGGGCGTGTCAGCCGAGGCGGTCGTCACCGTCCCTGGCGCGCCGGCGCTTGCGGCAATCGGCTCTCCGGATCGGCCGATCGGTCATCCGCCGTCTTTGCACGAGAGGGCGTCCCTGGGTTTTCCGCCCGGCAGGGGGCGCTCGCGATCCTCATGAAGCACCCGTTGGGCCGCGCCAGCGAGATCCTCGTACTGGCCGTTTGAAAGGCTCCACAGGAAGGCGGCGAGAGCGGCGGCACTGAGGATGACGGCCAGCGGCACTAGAAACAATGCGTCAGCCACGTGATGCCTCCTTTTGAGGAGCCGCCGCCAGCCGCAGCGCATTCAGGACAACGACAAGGGAGGATGAAGACATCGCGATGGCGGCGAGCAACGGCGTCAGGAAACCTGCGACCGCCACCGGCACGGCCAGCGCATTATAGGCAAGCGAGAGTACGAAATTCTGTCGGATCAGGCGGCCACTGCTCAGGGCGATGTGATGCGCCAGAGGAATGGCGGCGAGGCTTTCGTGCAGGAAGATCAGATCGGCGGCGGTGCGCCCGACATCGGAGGCGGACGCCGGTGCAATCGAGACATGGGCGCTGGCAAGGGCTGCGGCATCGTTCAGCCCGTCACCGACCATCAGCACTGTGCGCCCCTGCCGCTTCAGTTTTTCCAGACGTCCGACCTTGTCTGCCGGTGTCGCCTCTGCTCTGTAGGCAAGTCCCAGACGCCCTGCCAGGTCCGCCACGGCGGATGCTCGATCGCCGGACAACATCTCGACGGCGAGCCCGCGCGCCTTGAGGTCTCTTATCGCGTCTGCGGCCCCTTCGCGCAGGCGATCGCGGAACCGGAAGCGCGCCAGCGGTTCTCCGTTGCGGCTCAGAATGACGCTCACCTCCGCGGCAACGGCATGGGAGGGTGCCGCCCAGCCGGGCCGGCCGAGGCGAAAGACGGTGCCGTCGATCCGCGCTTCGAGACCGTAACCGGCCTTCTCCGTCACGGCCTCTGCGCCGATTGCAACGGGTTGCGAACAGGCGGCTGCGATGGCGCGGGAATAGGGATGGCTGGAATGCGACGCCATGCCGGCGGCGACCGCAAGAGCGCTCTCCTCATCCGGTTTTTCTGCCTCCGGCCAGACGATTTCCGGGACGCCAACCGTCAGCGTACCGGTCTTGTCGAACACCACCGTGTCGATATCGCATAAGCGTTCCAGGCAACTGCCATCCTTGATCAGGATGCCGTTGCGAAACAGTCGTCCGGCGGCCACGACCTGCACCATGGGCACGGCAAGGCCGAGCGCGCAGGGGCAGGTGATGATCAGCACGGCAATCGCCGTGGTGAGAGCCTGATGCAGGTCGGAGCCGATCGCAAGCCAGCCGAAGAGCGTCAGCGCTGCTGCGGCATGAACGACGGGTGCGTAAAGCGCCGCCGCCCGGTCCGCGATCCTGCGATAGAGGCCCCGACCGGATTCGGCGGCCTCCATCATCCGTGTCATCTCGGCGAGGAAGGACTGGCTGGAGGGTCTGATCGCCTGCATGGTCAGCGGGGCGGCGAGATTGAGAACGCCCGCTTGCAGTTCATGACCGGTCGAAATCACCACCGGCGCGCTTTCGCCGCTGACGAGTGAGAAGTCCGCCTCGGACCTGCCGTCGATGATCCGCGCATCGACGGGCACCCGCTGCCCGGCGGTCACGGCCAGCACCATGCCCGGCATCACCTCTGCAAGGGGAACGGTGCGGCGCGTGCCGTCCGGCGCGACCACGGTGGCACAGGGCGACGCCAGGCGGGCGATACCGGCGACGGCGCTGCGCGCGCGGGCTCGCATCATGTGATCCAGCGTGCGGCCGATCAGCAGGAAAAAGAGCAGCGAGACGGCCGCGTCGAAATAGGCATGGGGACCGTGCCGCATCGTTTCCCAGAGGCTAAGCCCGAAGGTCAACGTCACGCCGATGGAAATCGGCACGTCCATGTTGGTGCGGCCGTGCCGCAGGGCCGTCCAGGCGGAGCGATAAAAGACCTGTCCCGCATAGAGGACGGCCGGCAGGGCGATCAGGCCGGACAGCGCGTGAAAATACTGCCGCGTCTGCGGATCTGCCCCGAACCAGACGGCAAAGGAGAGGAGCATGATGTTGCTGGAGGCGAAGGCGGCCACCGCAAGGGCCCGTAGCAGCGTGCTGAACTCTGTGTCATGCTCCTCCTTTTCGGCGAGTTCGGCGGCATGGGCGGGAAAACCGATCCTGTCCAGCGTCTCGATCAGCGCCGGCGGATGGTCCGTCTCTGTCCACTCGACGATGACCCGCTTTGTCGAGAGGTTGACGCGCGCCTGCCGCACGCCGGGCAGGGCGGACAGCGCTGTTTCCACCCGTCGCATGCAGGCACCGCACTGCATGGACGGGACCATCAGCTCCGCCCGCCGGGTGGGTCCGTCTCCGGCCATTCTGTTGCTGAAGAAGGCAAGATCGCGCGCGCGCTCCGCGCTCGACGGGGCACGATCCGGGGAAAAAGCCATGATGACGTCCTCAAGCAGGGTTCAGGCCTTCGGCCTCAGCGCGCGGTAGCTGTGCCATGTCCCGTGTCCAAGCACGGGAAAGACGATGATCAGCGGCAGCAGGCCAAGCGCGACGCTGACGGCAAAAAGCGCCGAGACGATCGCCGCCCAGGCCAGCATGACCCTCAGATTGTGCCAGACGAGCACCAGGCTGGTGCCCATTGCTGTCAGCGCATCGGAATGCTCCTGCAGCAGCAGGGGAAGCGACACCGCGCCGAGGGCAAACGCGAGGGCGGCGAACAGGCCGCCGACCGCGCCGCCGACAATCAGCATCGCCCAGCCGGTTGGCGACAGGATGAGCATCGGCAGCAGATGGTCGAGACCCGGAAAGGGCAGCAGGCCGAAGAACAGCGCATAGACGATGACGGCTGCCCTGAGCCATACCATCATCAGCAGGCAAAGCAGCGCGCCGGCAAACACCACCTGATAGCCGGAGGCCGGTCGCACGAAGATCATGTCCCGGAGACGCACGGGCAGGCCGATCTCCAGGCGTTTGCTCTTCTCGTAAAGGCCCATGGCGAGCACCGGGCCGATCACCATGATGCCCGACAGCGCCGGAAACAGGATGTAATCGGCGCCGTGGACGATCAGCGACCAGAGGGCGGCGGCAAGCAGGCTTGAGACGAAAAGCCCGTAGCACAGGCTGAAATGGGGCGCGCGCATGAGATCGCGCCAGCCGCAGCGCAGCCACCGCAAGGCCTCGTCGGCGGGCAGGTTGCGGGCCCAGCGATCGGTTATGGGTTCGGCCGGCAGGATTTCCGGAAGGGCATCGTTCATTGGTTGCTCCGCGGGTGGTCTGACGGCATGGACGGGCTGCAGGAGGATGCGGCCGCAGCAAAGGTTTCGCTGTTGTGGCGCTCGCCGATCCGCCGGTGCGGCACGCAGTCCGGCTGCGAGGCGAACGCGACATAGACGAGATGCACATTGGCGCCGATGACGAGCGCAAGCAGCGCCGCCACGGTGACGATCACCCCAGCGCGGCGGCCTGCCGCTTCGGCCGGCGCGCTCATGGCCGCCGCGCCCTGAGGTCGGCGAGATAGGCGGCCAGCAGCTTGACATTGCGCGCCCCCAGACGCGCCTCCCAACTGGGCATGTGCCCCTGCCGCCCGTACCACACGGTCTTGAAGATCGTTTGCAGATCGCCGCCATAGAGCCAGGTGGTGTCGGTGAGGTTCGGTGCGCCAAGCTCGGCATTGCCGCGGGCATCGGCGCCATGGCAGGCGGAACACTGCGCGCCGAAGATCTTTACGCCATCGGGATGGGCACGGTTCGCGGCGACAATCCCGTCTCGGCCGAGATCTTGAACATAGGCGATGACAGCATTCACCTCGCGGCGGCTGAGAATGCCGTCCTGGCCGAAGGCCGGCATCTGTGCGGTGCGCGATTCCGGATGGACGGAATTGACGCCGGTGCGGATGGTTTCCCGCATGGCCTCGGGGCTGTCTCCCCAGTTCAGCGTGCCGGCGGCGAGATTGGGAAATCCGGCATTTCCCGTTGCATGGATGCCGTGGCAAGCGGCGCAGTTCTGGCCGAAGAGCAGGCGGCCGGTCTCGCGAACCTCCTGCATCACGGCCTCATTGGCGGCAAGCGTGGCGAAATCCTGCCGATCCAGGGCGTCACGCCACGGCGCCCGCGCTGCGGCAGCGCGGGCGAGATCATTATGGACAACCTTGCGCTCGTCATAACCAAGCAAGCCCTTCGTATAGGTGGTGCCGAGCGGCAGGGCCGGCATCAGCAGCCAGTAGATCAGCCCGAAGGCGGTGGTGAGGATCAGGAACACGTAGACGATGCGCGGCACCGGCGTGTTGAGTTCCTTGATGCCGTTCCATTCGTGCCCGGTGGTGAGGTAACCGGTTAACGGATCGCGTTCGCCTAGCGCCATGGCCGGTCCTCCCGGTTCAATATCGCGGCGGATGCATCGCGGAACTCCTTCTGGCGCGACGGCCAGAAGGCATAGGCGACCACCACCACCGACAGGATCACCAGATAGATGAGGCCGAAAGTCTTGGCAGCCCAGACCAGCGTTTCGTGGGGGATGTCCATGATCACTCCAGGTCCTTGGCAACGGTGTCGCGGCTGGCCGCATCGGTCAGCCGGCCGAGAATCTGCAGGTAGGCGACCAGAGCGTCCATCTCGGTCAGCCGGCCGGGTGTGCTGTCGAAGGCGCGAATGGTCGTCGCCTCGCCATAGCGCGACGTCATGTCTTTCACCCCGCTGCCGTCAGGATTGGCCTGCGCATAGGCGTCATCGGCGGCATTGCGGATCATCGCCTGCGTGTAAGGCACGCCCACGGCGCGCTGGGCCGCCAGCTGATCGGACAGGTCGTCGGTGCGCAGATCATTGTCCAGCAGCCATGCATAAGAAGGCATGATCGAGACGGGCACGACGTCGCGCGGATTGAGAAGGTGGCGCATATGCCATTCGTCGGAATATTTGCCGCCAAGGCGGGCAATGTCCGGCCCCGTGCGCTTGGAACCCCACAGCATCGGATGATCGTATTTCGATTCCACCGCCAGACTGTAGGGACCGTAACGCTCCACCTCGTCGCGCAGCGTGCGGATCATCTGCGAATGGCAGGCATAACAGCCCTCGCGCATGTAGATGTTGCGGCCGGCAAGCTCCAGCGGCGTATAGACCCGCATATCCGGTGCCGCCTCCACGGTCTGGTCGATGGTGAAGAGCGGCGCGATCTCCACGAAACCGCCGATGCTGGCGGCGACGATGATGCCAAGCGTCATGCCAATTGCCCGCCGTTCCAGCCTGTAGTGCAGTGTGAACATGGCCTACTCCGCCGGCTGCGTGGCCGCATCGTCCAGCCCGTCGCGGAGCGGCTTCAGCGAAGCCGTCTCCGTCGCCGGTGCGGCAAAGCGGATGGTGAGATAGAGGTTGAGACAGCCCGCCAGCGCGCCGAGCAGGTACAGCAGCCCGCCAATGGCGCGTGCGATGTAATAGGGCCGCATGGCGACGACCGAGTCGAGGAAGGTGTAGGCCAGATTGCCGTTTTCGGTATAGGTGCGCCACATCAGCCCCTGGATGATGCCGGCATTCCAGAGCGCGAAGACGTAGACCGCCGTGCCCGACAGCGCGAGCCAGAAGTGCAGCTCCACGAGGGCCGGGGAATACATGCGCTCGCGCTTCCACAGCCAGGGGATCGAGGCATAAAGCGCGCCGAAGGTGATCATGGCCACCCAGCCGAGCGCGCCGGCATGCACATGGCCGACCGTCCAGTCCGTGTAATGGGAGAGCGCATTGACGGAGCGGATCGCCATGAACGAACCCTCGAAGGTGGTCAGCCCATAAAAGACGGCGGCGATCATCATGAAGCGCAGCGTCGCGTCGTCCCGCACCTTGTGCCAGGCGCCGTTCAGCGTCAGCAGCGCATTGGCTGCCGAGCCCCAGGACGGGACCAGAAGAACCAGAGAGAAGGTCATGCCCAGCGTCTGCACCCATTGCGGCAGTGCCGTGTGATGCAGATGGTGCGAGCCCACCCACATATACATGAAGGTGATGCCCCAGAAGCTGATGATCGACATGCGGTAGGAAAAGATCGGTCGTCCGGCCCGGATCGGCAGGTAGTAATACATCATGCCGAGGAAGCCGGAGGTGAGGAA
>JAIXTO010000139.1 GCA_027483885.1 Rhizobiaceae bacterium | reverse complement strand
GTCGGCCGCCAGCGTCTGCAGCAGCAGGCGGGCCGGCTTGCCCTCGTTCAAGAGCTTGACGACCGCTTCCATGATCGGCAGCTGGGCAACCGAATCCTTGTCCTTGGAGGCGGCGCGCTTGCGGGTCTGCTCGACGCGGCGCTCGAGGCTTTCGAGGTCGGCGAGCATCAGCTCGGTCTCGATCGTCTCGGCATCGCCGACCGGGTTGATGCGGCCCTCGACATGGGTGATGTCGTCATCCTCGAAGCAGCGCAGCACATGTACCACGGCATCCACTTCGCGGATGTTGGCGAGGAACTTGTTGCCAAGACCTTCGCCTTTTGAGGCGCCGCGCACCAGGCCCGCGATATCCACGAAGGAAATGCGGGTCGGGATGATTTCCTTGGAGCCGGCAACGGATGCAAGCTTCTGCATGCGCGGATCCGGAACCGCCACTTCGCCGGTGTTCGGCTCGATGGTGCAGAAGGGATAGTTTGCCGCCTGCGCTGCCGCCGTTTTGGTCAGCGCGTTGAAGAGGGTGGATTTGCCGACATTCGGCAGGCCCACGATACCGCACTTGAAGCCCATAAGGGTTCCACCTGTCCTTGATTTCGATTTAGTCTGGCTATGGGGGAAACGCGGCATGGGGTCAAGGGCGCCTTGCCATTCCGCCGTGTTTCCGGCCGCTGAAAGCACCTGGCCACTTGCTGCGGGCCGAGACTCTTCCTATTTTCAAGAATGACGCGCTGCAATACCGTTGCACGCGCTCGAATGATGCTTCAAAAGAAATCCCGGCTGCACCGCCTCAGGTGACACAGGAGGCCCGCCGCCATGGCGAACGGAACCACACTCAAGCCGAAGAGCACAACGAAGCTGGAGCGGCCCAAGCTCTACAAGGTCATTCTCTTCAACGATGATTATACGCCGCGCGAATTCGTCACGCTGGTGCTGAAGGTTGTTTTCCGTATCGGGGAAGATGCCGGCCATCGGGTGATGATGACGGCGCACAAGCTCGGTTCCTGCGTCGTTGTGGTTTGCGCCAAGGATATTGCCGAGACAAAAGTCTCCGAGGCGATGGATCTGGCCAAAGAGGCGGGTTTTCCGCTGATGTTCAAGGCCGAGCCGGAAGAGTGATCCGGAAAGCCGTCGCAAGCGGAAAAATCGTTCCCGCCTGCGACAAGCATCCGAAACAGTGCCGTCACATCGTCTGTGCCGGGATTTCGTCCGTGATCACTTCGAAATGCTTGAGGATGGCCGGGCCAAACGCCGTCGTCAACGCAACGTCGGTCGCGTCACGGCCGGTTGCCATCAGGATGCGGCCGATGCGCGGCTTGTTGTGGCGGGCATCCACCGTGTGCCAGCTGCCGCCGAGATAAACCTGGAACCAGGCGCTGAAATCCATCGGGTTCACATCCGTGGGCACGCCGATATCACCGAGATAACCGGTGCAGTAACGCGCCGGAATGTTCATGCATCGGCAGAGCGTGATGGCGAGATGGGCAAAGTCCCGGCACACGCCGGTGCGGTCGGTAAAACCACCGAACGCAGAGCGCAGCGGATCGGCCTTCTGGTAATCGAAGGTGATGTGATTGTGGGTGAAATCGAGGATCGCCTTCACGCGCGGCCAGCCCATCGGCGTGTTGGAAAAGGTCTTCCAGGCAAAATCGGCCAGGCGATCGGTATCGCAGTAGCGGCTGCCGAGAAGAAAGACCAGAACATCGTCCGGCAGATCCTTGATCTCGTGCTGGTAGGCATTGTCCGGAATCGGGTCGGCAAGGCCGCCGTCATAGATCTCGAAATCGGTGGTGATGGTCGTCACGCCGGCTGGCGCCACGATGCGGCTGCAGGCATTGCCGAACCCGTCAAGATAACCCCGCGCCTCGATGGGCGGGTCGAAACTCAGCGTCTGCTCGCCAAAAAGGTCGGCCCGGCGCGAGGGGTGGATGTTGAGAACCAGCAGCATGGCGGTGTCTTGCGGGCATTCGTAGCTCAGGCGAAAGCCCGCGCGAATTTTCATGGATCGATATCCTTGAGCGAGGAGAGAAGAAAGTCATGCGGGCAACGGCGCACGGTGCTGGTTGTTCCCTTCAGCCGGTCTGCCGTTTGTCATTTTGTTCAGTCGTCACGTTGATCTGCACCACCATGTCGTCGAAATCGGAGGCTTCGCCGTCGTAACTGCCGGAAAGCGGCACGGCTTGACGCGGGTCGCGCGCCACACCGACGCGGATGAGATCCCGGTTCCCGACGATGCCATTGGTCGGATCGAACTCCACCCAGCCAGCGCCGGGCAGGTAAACCTGACACCACGCATGGGTCGATCCGCCGCCAAGAGTCTTTGATCCATCGCGATCCGGCACGTAGATGTAGCCGGTGACGAAACGCGCCGCCAAGCCGAGCGCGCGTGCCGCCTCCATCATCAGGAGGGCGAAATCGCGGCAGGTGCCGCGGCGCAGCGACAGCGTCACAAGCGGTGTCTGTGTGCCGTGTTCCAGCCGCCGTGCATAGGTGAAGCTTTCATGGATGCCGTAACAAAGCGTCATCAGCAGGCGGCCGGTCTCCGTCGGCTGGCCCTGGCGCACGAACTGGCGCGTCCAGCGGCCCAGCACATCGTCGGGATCGGGAAAATGGCGTGCAATGACTGGTTCCAGGTCCGGTGCCTCTTCGGGATCGTAGGAGAACGGGTAGGTCAGCGCCTCTTCGTCGATCTGCAGATCGAGCGCCACCTGGGCCGCATGCTCCAGCCGGATATTGGTTTCGAACCGAAGCTTTTCAGCTTTGCCGGAAAACTCGACCAGCGCCACGCAGTTGCCGAAGACGTCGTGCATCCAGCGTACCGATTGCGGCGCGGGATGGACGGTCAGGCTCGAACTGAGGAGGGTCTGGTCAAAACTGTCGCGTGGCCGGAACATCAGACGGTGCTGCCCGAAGGCGACCGGCTGCTTGTAGGTGTATTCTGTGATGTGGCGGACGGAAAATATCGTCATTCGGTCATCGCCTCGCACTCATCCGCAAGGCGCTTCGAGACCACGCAGCGCCAGGGTGCGGATGCGTCGACGATCGCCGCACCCCTGACGAAAGGTCTCAAGCCCGGCGCAGCAGCGGATAGTCCTGCGCATCATAGAGCTTGCGGATGCCGTTGCCGTCAAAACGGATCTCGTCCACTTCCAGCACGCAACCGCGCAACTGCACGTCGGGCATGTCCTCGATGGCAAAGCGCACGGCTTCGGCCACGGTGTCGAAACGTCTGTAGCGCACGCGGGTGGTGCGCTTGTTGGTCTTGCACGGATAAAGTCCGGCGCTTGCGTTGTAGTCGATGTTTGCCACGTCAATATATCCTGCGGCCGTCAAAGGGCCTTCAATCGGGGTTGGGTCGTCTTCTTGAAAACCGGCGAAACGGGTCAGCCGGCGGGTTGCAGGTGCGACGCCCGCTTGTCCAGGCGTTCCTGCTTTTCGGTAATCTTGCGTTCGCGCAGCCGAAGCGCCTGGCTGTTGCGCAGGGCCTCAAGCTTGGCGGCATTGGAGCCGGCATCGGCCTGAGGGCGAGCAAACAGAAGTGTGGCTGCGGTACGGGGTGATTGCATCATGATAGTATCCTTGAAATCCGGGTGTGGCGCGCGAGAAATGCATTTGCTGGCGCACTCCAGCCGCTCGGGCTGAAGTTCGGGAACGTTCGCAAAATCTGTGGGTCGCCAAGCAGCCTAGGAGGCAAGGATGATCAGGTAGCCGAAAAGGCTGTAAACGTATGCCTTCAACATAAGCTATATTGGCGAGACTTCAAGGATTATCGCGACAGGATGCTGCATGGCAGCAATTTATACGCATGAAGTTTACGCAAAGCCTGCGTTTGTGGGGTGTTTTTCATACCCCGTCGTTTTCTGCGGCCCGGCGGCTACAGCAAGCCGGCTATCGGTCAGTCGTTGCGGATCTGGAAGCCGGCCTTGTTCTGCGCAAAACCGCAGCTTTCGTAGAAACGATGCACCTCGGGTCTCTGGCGCCCGGTCAGCAGCATGACCTTGTAGCAGTCTGCGGCAAAAGCATGCGCCACCGCGTGACGGATGACGGCGCGGGCATAACCCTTGCCGCGAGAGGCAGAAAGCGTCACGACATTTTCGATCAGCCCATACGGACGGGCGTTACGGGTGAGATTGGGGATCACCAGCAGCGTTGCCGTTGATACGGGACCATCCGCCGAAAGCCCGAGAAAGACGTGGAGGCCCGGATGCGACAGCATCGCATGGTAACGCGCGTGCGCGGTCTCTGGCGAGACCAGGGGATCTGCGGGGTTAAGCTCACGGTAAAGGGCAAGCAGCGATGCAAGGTCGTGCGGACCGGCGGGGCGGATCGTCAAATGCGCGCCTCCCGTCATCAATCCTTGTCCTTCGGGCCAAACATCTTCTTCAGCATGTCGGCCATGGGACCTGATGTCGGAAGCGCTTTTGGCTGGGCAAAATTGCGAGCAGCGCGAATATGCGACTGGCCGCCACCCGGTTTTTCCGGCGTCTTTGCCTTTTTGGGCTCGTCGTCCGGTTTGGCGCCGACGGTCAGCGCCAGCTTGTTCATCAGCTGCGAATCCTCGCCCTTCACCAGCATGTCGGCGTTGTCGGCGAGTGCTTCGAGCAGCGGATCGAGCCAGACGCGGTCGACCTTGGCGAAATCGCCGAGCACATGGTTCTGCACCTGCTCTTTGGAACCGGGATGGCCGATGCCGAGCCGCAGACGGCGATACTCGCGCCCGCAATGGGCATCGAGCGATTTCACGCCATTGTGCCCGCCATGGCCGCCGCCCGTCTTTATCCGGGCCTTGCCCGGCACGAGATCCAGCTCGTCATAGATGGCAATGATGTCCTGTGGCTGAAGCTTGTAGAAGCGCATGGCTTCGCCGACGGCCTCGCCGGACAGGTTCATGAAGGTCTGCGGCTTGATCAGCAGCACCTTTTCCGCGCCCAGTTCACCTTCGGAAATTTCTGCCTTGAACTTCTTCGACCACGGGGCAAATCCCTGACGGCGCTGGATGGCATCGACCGCCATGAACCCGATATTGTGGCGATTGGCGGAATATTTGGCCCCCGGATTGCCGAGGCCGGCGATGATGAACATGGAACGTTTCCTCGACGCGCTGGCCGTTGAACAGGGTGGCCGTTGAAACAGGTGGCCATTGCACTGCGCGTCTGGGACCGCGAAACGGGCCTGGAGTCAAGTATTTTTGGCAAAATCCTGGCCCCGGCTTCAGTCCCTGCGTCGTCAGATGGTTTGGCGGGGATCACCGCACGGGCGTTAGTCCATAGGCCCGGTAGATCTTGTCGCGCGTGCCATTGGCGTTCAGGCGGTCGAGTGATGCCTGCATGCGCTCGATCAGCGTGCCCGAAACACTTTTGTTGCAGGCAATAGACAACTGCTGCAGTGACAGAGCGACAACCGGCTCGATCGGCTGTCCCTCCTTCAGCAACTTGCGCACCACGCCGTCTGACATCGGCATCATGTCGATGCGTCCTCCGAGCAATTTTGCAAGGGTCAGGTCAAAGCTCGCGCTGAGGTCGATGTCTGTAAAACCCTTCCGGCGCAGGATATCCTGCGTATAGTCGTCGCGCTGGGTTCCGATGCGGTAGGCCTTGGCCGCCTCAAGGGTTGGCGCATGAACGGGGCTGCCGGCGCGTTTCACCAGTGTGTTGCGGTCGACATGCAGGGGGCCTACCCATTTGAACCGGTTTTCCCGCTCCGCCGTGCGCGCCGTGGCAAAGACGCAATGATCCGGCTGCGTTTCGGCCAGCGCCAGCGCCCGCGCCCAGGGCAGAACCTCGATCGTGTAGGACATATCGGAGCCGATGCCCTTCATGATGCCGTTGACCTGTTCAACGCCTGCACCGCGCGGCACGTCGTCCGGGCCGAGAAAACTGAAGGGCGGATAGGATTCGGTGGTAAAGGTCAGGCTTGCGGCCGAGGCCGGTCCGGCCAGCATGCACAAGATAGCAACCAGACACTTCATGCCGCTTCCCCCCGGGATTGCACCTTGATCTTTCAGTATGAACTCATCCTGTCAGGCTTTCCAGTGGTGCTGCAGAGCTTGAAAGATCGGCCATCAGGTCCTCGATGCTGCGGGGCAGGGAAAACAGAAATCCTTGCGCGCAATCGACGCCGATCTGCTTCAAAAGTGCGTGCTGCCGGCGTGTTTCCACGCCTTCTGCAATCACCGTACAGTTCATCTTGTGCGATATGGCGCTGATACCTTCCACCAGCATGCGGTTCTTCTGCCCGACTTCGGTGGCATCGGCGCCGATGGAGCGGATGAAGGACTGGTCGATCTTGACGATATCGACCGGGAAGCGGCTCATGTAGCTCAGCGATGAATAACCGGTGCCGAAATCATCGAGCGCGATGCGGCAGCCAAAGGCGTGGATTTCATCGAGGATCTTGCGCACCTTCGGGTCGTCATGCATCAGCACGGCCTCGGTGATTTCCACCACCAGCCGCTGCGGCATGATCTTGTGGCGGGCAACCAGGGCTGCAAGGCGTGCAGGCAGGCTGGGCTCAAACTGCAGCGGCGAAAAATTCACCGCCACATAGGTTTTATCCATCCCCGGCAGGGCGGAAATGCGCGCCAGATTGGACAGCGCGTCTTCAAGCACCAGATTGCCGATCTGGTTGATCGAACCGGTTTCCTCGGCCACTTCGATAATGCTGGAGGGGGGCAGCAGGCCCTTGCGCGGATGGCGAAGACGCATCAGCGCCTCGAAGCCGACAATGCGGCGGGTCGAGACCTCGACAATCGGCTGGAAATGCGATTCGAACCAGTTGGCAGCCAGTGCAACCGTAATGTCGCTTTCGATCTCGGCGCGTTCGCGCGCCCGATCCAGAATGGCTTCGTTATAGATGACGGCACCGTTCTTGCCGTCGCGTTTGCGGGTATACATGGCCATGTCGGCCTTCTGCAGCAGTTCTGCGGCAAACTGGGCATGGCGCGGATAAAAAGCGAGGCCGATACTGGCGCTGAGGCGCACGGCCGTGCCGTCTGCCTGAAACGGCACGTCGAACAGGTCAACGATCGTCTGGCATATCGCGTTTGCGCGCTCTTCGGCACCGTGGCCGGTGATCAGCAGCGCAAATTCGTCGCCGCCAAGACGCGAGGCGACGTCGTCCACCTGGATCAGCGGCGTGATGCGCCTGGCAAACTGGCACAGAACGCTATCGCCCGCCGTATGGCCGAGCGTGTCGTTGATCGACTTGAAGCGGTCGAGGTCGATGAACAGGCAGGCGATCTGCGATCCGGCGGTGTCGGCTTCGGCAATCTTCTCGTCCAGAACGGCCTCGAACCCCTGGCGGTTCAAAAGTCCGGTCAGGTGATCGGATATCGCCTGGCGCTTGTTGCGCTGTTCCGATTGTTTCAGTTCGGTCACGTCAGTCATGACGCTGAGCGAGGTCGGCTGATCGCTGCCGGAGGCGTGTAGTTCCGTCTCGAGGATCAGAACATCCATGACGCGTCCGTCAGCACACAGGAAGCCCACTGTTATCTCGCATGCGCTGCCGCTCGTGCGCACCTGCTGTTTGCGCGCCCGGTAGCGCATGCGGTCAGCTGGTACGATGAGGTCGATGAAGGGATGGCCCAGAACGTCCTTGCGCGCATAGTCTGTGGCCAGCAGCCAGTAATCGCTGACGGCCCAGATCATGTCGTCGCTGTTGAGCGAAAACAGCATGGCAGGCGTCAGGTTATAGGTTTCGGTGGTCTGCTGGTGGGCGCGTTTCAACTCGCGCTCCTCGCGTTCCAGCTGGGTCTGCATTTCGTTGAAGCTTTGCGCGAGCCGCCCCATCTCGTCGGTGGAGCGCCAGTCGACATGGTGGCGCGAACCAAGCCGGCGCGTGGCCTCGATGGCCGCCGTCAGTCGCATCAGCGGACGGATGACCATGATGCGGTTGCCGAAGATCGCTGAGACGAAGACGGTCAAAATTGCCAGCATGAAGATGGAAATGAAGGCCAGTTCCATGGCGTTGAGCGCGGAAAAAAGCCCAACCTTGTTGTAATAGATGGTGAGTTTGCCGACGTCGTGCAGCCCGTCTGTCGAGCGGTACTGGATGGCCTGCGTCGTCTTGTCGAGGCGTTCGCCGCCGCCCCGCAGATTGCTTTCGGTGACGTCGAGCTTGCCCAGGGTGTCGCTGACCTGCACGACCCGAACGCCGGGTTCGCCAATCAGCGTTGCCGTGATCAGGCGAATGCTGTCGAGATCCAGATCCCAGAGGGGCTTGCTGAGCGCCTGGGCATTGGCGTGCAGGCGAATGTCGATACGGTCCTTCAGGCTCTGCGTCGCCTGCTGCGAAGACAGGGCGAGGAAAAGCGTAAACAGCGGTGCGACGACGATCAGGAGAGCGCCGGATATAATCGCAATGAAACGACTTTCGACGGAGTGACGCATCAGGTCGGATTCGGGCTCCCGTTGCTTGCGTTAACGCCGGCTTCTGCCTGTCGCGTCCTCATCGTTGCATCCACTGATTAAGCAATCTTGAAGTCAAACTGCCAGAAACTGCACTGCAGCTTTTTGCGCGCGTTGCTTGTTCTAACGGTATATCTGTGCCGGGCGTCACGATACACGGTTTCCGACAGAGAATCAGCACCCGATGATGGGTTTTTGCGGCAGGCGCCCAAGGCTTGGACGCAAAAGCCCGCCTCCGTTGCCGGGGGCGGGCTCGCAATTGATGCCGATCAGCAAAAAGCTTATTCGGCAGCGCCTTCTTCTTCGGTCGTGCCACCAGCCGGAGCAACGATCGTGGCGATGGTGAAATCGCGATCGGTGATCGTCGGCGTTGCGCCCTTCGGCAGCTTGACGGCCGAGATGTGGATGCTGTCGCCGATCTGGAAGCCGTCGAGGTCGACGGTGATGAATTCCGGAATGTCGTTGGCCGGGCATTCCATTTCAACCGCGTGGCGAACGATGTTCAGAACGCCGCCGATCTTGATGCCGGACTTTTCTTCATTGATGAAGTGGACCGGAACTTCAACGGTGACCTGGCTGTCTGCGGAAACGCGCAGGAAGTCCACGTGCATGGTGAAGTCGCGCACCGGATCAAGCTGGTAATCCTTCGGCAGAACGGAGATCTTTTCGCCGTTGAGCACGATGGAAGCGACGGTGGTCATGAAACCGCCGGCGTGGATGCGCTTCGTCACCTCATTGGTGGACAGAGCGATGGAAATCGGGGCCTGCTTGTCACCATAGATGACAGCGGGAATCAAACCGTTGCGGCGAAGTTCACGGGAGGACCCCTTACCAACCCGTTCGCGCGCCTCGGCCTTGAGCTCGTAAGATGCGTGGCTCATGGCATATCCTTTCGAGGTTATTTGGAGAACCCGCAGTCGGCGCTTTCGCTACACAGCGGGTCAGAAGGGCATCGTCCGATGCGCTTCATCCGCGTTGCCTCCAAGGGTGTCTACGCGGACGAGGGGCCTATAGACCAAGTGGGGCAGGCTGGCAAGCAAAAGCCTTGTCCTGCGGCCATTTCCGCGGCGATCCGCGTCTTATACAAACGAAAACGCCGCCCCAGGGGACGGCGTCGGTCGTCAGGATTGCGCGGCGTCCGATCAATCGAACAGGCTGGAGACCGATTCCTCAAGCGCCGTGCGGTTGATCGCTTCGCCAAGCAGGCCGGCGGTGGAGACCACGCGGATATTGGGGGCGGACTGGACCGCCGTTGTCGGCTGGATACTGTCGGTGATGACGAGTTCGCGCAGCTTGGAGGAGGCGACGCGGGCCACAGCGCCGCCTGAGAGCACGCCGTGCGTGATATAGGCGGTGACGCTGGTTGCGCCGTTCTTCAGAAGCGCTTCGGCGGCATTGCAGAGCGTGCCGCCGGAATCGACGATATCGTCGATCAGCAGACAGTCCTTGCCGGTAACGTCGCCGATAACGTTCATCACTTCGGATTCACCGGCGCGTTCGCGCCGCTTGTCGACGATGGCAAGCTGCGTGTCGAGGCGCTTGGCCAGCGAACGGGCGCGCACCACGCCGCCGACATCGGGCGAAACGACCATCACGTTGTTGAGGTCGTAGTTTTCCTTCACGTCTCGGGCAAGGATCGGCACGGCATAGAGGTTATCCGTGGGGATATCGAAAAAACCCTGGATCTGGCCGGCATGCAGGTCAAGTGTCAGCACGCGGTCAGCACCGGCTTCGGTGATGAGATTAGCCACCAGCTTGGCCGAGATCGGCGTGCGCGGGCCGGCCTTGCGGTCCTGGCGGGCATAACCGAAATAGGGAAGCACTGCGGTGATGCGCCGCGCCGACGACCGGCGAAAGGCGTCGATCATGATGAGCAGTTCCATCAGATGGTCATTGGCCGGGAACGAGGTGGACTGCACGACGAACACATCTTCGCCACGCACGTTCTCCTGGATCTCGACGAAAATTTCCTGGTCTGCGAACCGTTTGACGGTGGCTTTGCCAAGAGGCACATTAAGGTAGGAACAGATCGCGTCGGCAAGATGCCGGTTCGAATTCCCTGCGAAAACCTTCATTGGGGTCCGCCTGTTGTCACGCTGGATGCGGGCCTTTTACCGTTGCTGCACTCGAATGCAAGACTGAACGACCGCCATCACCCATTTTTTGTGAACGGTGCGTGAAGTTGGGGCCGGATCCTGTTCCATTCAGCTTGTTTGCGCACCCTGCCATCGCCGGTAGGCGGCGATGGTGTCCTGCGCAATCGTCTGGAGGGTTCTGCCGGGTACGGCAGCCCAGAGATCGCCGCCGGCATAGGCAATGTCCTGTTTTCCCTGGATGCGGTGCAGGCGCTCTCCGGTCTTGTCCAGCACGTCCCAGACATAGGAGACGGTCACGCCGTCGCCACTGCGAAAGGTCGCAAGATAACCTTTGAGGAAATGGCTGCCATTGTCGACATTTGCCGCCTTGATGACGATGCCACTGGCACGCGCCGCATTTGCCAGGTGGCGCGACAATGGCGTGACAATCGTTGCAGGTGCCCCAATGATCGGCAGGAAACGGATCGTATCGCCCCTGACGGGCCTAAGTGAGGCCGCCTCATTGACCGGCCGAGAGGTCGATTGCCGGGTGGGCGCCGCCTTCGGTTTTTCCGGAGTGGTCGCGCGCTTGCTGGCGGCAACCGACGGACGTCTTTGGGGGAGCGGTGCGGACGCAACCGGCGAACGCCGGCCCTGGTCGATGGCACGGGCCTGTGCTTCCAGCGTTTGAGGCGCTGCCCGCGCCGGGGTGGGCGCAGCATAACTCCTCCTCTGGGCAGGCGGCAGCAGGGGGGCGCTCTGCACGGTGCGCGGCGCTGTTCTGTTGCCGGCAGTGCGCAAGGCAGGTGTGCTCGAGGTTGACAGCCTTCCTTCGTCCAATCTGCTGCCTCCATCCTCCAGGGGCGTCGCCTGCGAGAGTGGCCGGCTGCTATATCCGCCATTGTCGCCGCTGTTTGGATAGGCGGATCGGCCGTCATAGGAGGGGGTGACGGCGCCATAGGGCGGGTTGGCGTAGGAGGCCGGCCGCGGCGGATAGGTTGGTTGCGGGTAGGGCGGATAGGCCGGAGCCGGAAAAGGCTGGTAGATTGAGGCCGGATAGGCCGGTGCCGGATAGGCCTGTCCCGGATAAACAGGCTGCGGATAGGCCTGCTGAGGGTAGACCGGCTGCGGATAGACTTGCGGCGGATAGGCGGGCTGCTGATAGGTTTGCGGCGGATAGGCCTGAGGAGGATAGGGCTGGGCCGGCACGGCGTTCCAGCCATTCGTGTAGCCGTTGGGCGCCCCATACCCGTTTGGCGCCACATAGCTGTTTGGCGCGTTGTAAGGTCCCGCATTGGCCGGCGCGTTCCAGTTCGGCGCGTAACCATTATAGGCTGGAACACCTCCGGTCGCGACGCCGTCGTAGCGGCTATAGGTGCGGGGATTGCGATAGGCCTGGCTGGAATAGGTCGGGCGGGTTCCATTGCGATAGGTCGGGGTGGCGCGCCGGTCGGCGCTGCTCCCCCGCGTGTAGGTATAGCGTCCATAGGACTGCTGTCCCACATCGGCGCGTGGCGCCATACGGTAGGAATCGCTGCAACTGGCGCATAGCAACGTCATCGTTACCGCGACAAGCCGCGGTCCAATCCGTTGCAATTGCCCCATGCCCGTGCCCCCATTCCGTGTACTGAATGATCATCTTTAGGGGGGCTGTTTCGGAGGAGTCAATATTTTCTTACATTATACTCTTTGTATTACTGTAATTCTGTGGATTTTTATTTAACGGGCAAGCATGTCAAGACTATGCCGGGAGAGTGTTCGCGGCGCTTCTTGCGTGGTGAGGTAAGTGTGCCCGAGGGTCATGGCGGCACCACTGTCGGAATCCATGATGATCATGTGCACGAAGAGCGACATGTCCGGCAGGATTTCCTGCGGATTGCCGAGGTGGAACATCTGGTGTTCCATCCAGGAAGGCGAGAAGCGCGCACCGAGCGAATAACCGCAGGCGTTGAGGCGGTGTCTCGTCAGGCCACGCTCGTCGATGATGCGGGCATGGGTGTCGAAGACGTCGCCGAATGTGTGGCCCGGTCGAAGTACTTCCTCGATGGCGAGGATCGTTTCGCGGCAGGCATTGTACAATTCGCGATGGCGGGTGGTTGGTTCGCCGATCAGCACGGTGCGCATCATGGCGGCGTGGTAATGCGCGCTGGCTCCCGCCCATTCCAGGGTCAGTTGATCCTGGGCGTCCAGGGTCCGGCGTCCGGCCTTGTAGCGGCAGAGCAGCGCGTCGGCGCCGGAACCGACGATGAATTCGTTGGCGGGATAATCTCCGCCGCCGGCAAACACCGCACCCTGCATGGCCGCCAGGATATCCGCCTCGCTGCCGCCGGCTGTGATCAGGGGAAGAGCAGCATCCAGCGCATCGTCAGCCAGCACGGCTGCCCGCTCCACATAGGCGATCTCGGCTGCACTTTTTACGAGGCGCAGCCGGCTCACCACATGGGAGGCATCGATGATGTCACCGAAGGTGGACAACTGGTTTTCAAGGAGACGGGCGACGCGGCCGGTCATGCCATGTGTGTCATATTCCACGCCGATGCGGCAGCCGAGCAGGTCCATCTCGGAGAGCAGGTTTTTGAGGTCCACCGTCGGATCGGCATTCACCCGGTCGACCCAGATATTGATGTTCTCGAG
>JAIXTO010000045.1 GCA_027483885.1 Rhizobiaceae bacterium | reverse complement strand
GTCGCTCAATTCATGACGGCGCATAGCTATCTCCTTTCAAGGAGATTGAATCACACACCATACACAAGATGAACCCCGTTTATGGGGACACTGCCTAGTGCGATTGCGCTGGTCAGGGAAGGTGTGGGCGTCAGCCTCGTGCCGGAATCGACGCTGCCCGAGAGACGGAAAGGCTTGCGGACCGCACGACTCGATTTATCGCTATGCCGCCGCTTTGGCTTGGTAGCATCACCGGAGCGCAAGCGTTCGCGGGCTGCAAATCTGTTGATCGAACTGGCGCGGAGATAAGATAGCGATCTATCAGAACGAATGCGCAGTCCTTTGGCGTTCGGGGCGTTGCGTAGCTATCGCGCAGGATATCGCACCATGGTGTAGAATCGGCGGGGTGGCGGGCCGCGCCCGACGATGATGACCACTACGTCTACGTTATAGCACTCCAAGGCGCCGTATAATCGGTCGCTTGCTGAGTTGCGCTGGATGGATGCGATCATCGGCGCCTCATCGTTGCACCTTGCTCTGTATCGGCGGGCAACCGAACTTTCGTGAAAACGCGCGAGAAAATGCTGCGGCGCTGCCAAAGCCGACCATAGCGGCAACCGATTTGACGCTCCTTCCCGAGTGCAGTTCGGCACGGCCCAGCGCCAGGCGCCAACCATTCAGATAGGCTCCCGGCGGCTGCCCAATGGTCTGCTTGAATGCTGCAATAAACTGCCCGCGTGACATCCCTGCAATAGCAGCCAAGTCCACAATCTGCCAATTCCGTATGGGATCGTCATGCATGGCGACAAGGCTTGCATGGAGTTTGGGATGGGCAAGCCCTGCCAGCAATCCGGCATTGACGGTGCCGATCGCGATAGCCTTCCGGATCGCCAGCACGACGACGATTTCGCTTAGTCGCGCCTGAATGGTGCCTCTACCGCAACGAGTCACCTTGATCTCGGCCACAATCAGTTCGGATAGTCCGAGCAATTGCCGCTCGTCAGTTAATGAGAAGCACAGTTCCTCGGGCAACGCGCCTACCAACGGATTAGCGCTGCCACCAAAATCCACCTTGGCCGCAGCGCATAGAGCCATCCCATCCGGTAGCGCTGCAGTGCATCGCGCCCGGTAAAGTAGATGGGTCGGTCTACCAGACCGATCGGTGTCGACGATCAGCAGATTCGCCGCCTCGGCTGAGTCGCAATGCGTTGCGCTGAGAGCAAAGGCTTTCAGAAAAGCCGCCAGCCGATCATGCTTTCGCTGGATATTTGAACTTTCGATCATGCATTCCTTCTGTCTCCTGATCGTAAATCCTCTATTCTATCGTAGAAGGGCGCACCAGTCCGCTGCCGAAATAACTGACAAGAGACCGCATGACACGGGATTCCGCCGCCAAATTCGACGCCTCCCGCGCCGGGGAATATGCACGCCAAAGCCGGATCGCACTGGCTGGATATGACGCCTGCCATGAGCTTTCTGCTTGTATGTTGTCGGCAACCTTGGGCGCGGGAAAGCCGGCGCGGGTGCTGGTGGTCTGAGCCGGAGGCACAGCGGGCGAAATCATTGCCGCCGCACGGCTGGAGCCAGAATGGTCCTTCGTCGCCGTCGATCCGTCGCCACCGATGCTGGACCTTGCACGCACACTTTTGATTGAGGCCGGCGTATCCGATCGGGTGGAAACTGTTCTGGGCGCGGTTGCCGATCTGGATTCATCCCCGTCTTTCGACGTTGTGATCATGATCGGTGTGTTGCACCATCTGCAGGGTGATGCGGCGAAGCAAAATATTCTGACGCAGATCGCAATGCGGTTGCAGCCGGGCGCCCCCTTGGTCGTCGCCGGAAATTACCGGGCCTACGCTTCGCAGCCTTTGTTCATGGCTGCTTGGGCGACCCGCTGGCGAATGAACGGTTCAGGGCCGGAAGAGGTCCGGGCCAAGATGCGCAAGATTCTGCAAGTCGCAGAGCCGCCTCAGTCAGAGGAAGCGGTGATCTCCCTGCTGACCGAAGCAGGCTTTGAGGAACCTGTTCAGTTCTTCGCCAGCTTGTTCTGGGGCGCTTGGCTGGCTCAACGCATTCCGACGACCAGGTGAGTAATCCGTGTGTGAGCCGGTTCGTTCTGGTTGCGTTGGAATGGACGAAAATCAAGATCGTGAAGCAGTGCTCGATGCAGGCCCATCGGCCAGCCGGATGTCCTGCCTCAGTTGTTTAATACAGCCGGCACGGTCAGCGTGAAGTTCACCGGAGCGGCCGGGGTGATCGCTGGCAGGCCGGCCGTTCGCGCAATTTCTCGACCCCATCGCCGAGCCCCATGACTGCAGCTTCGCTTCAACAAGGCGGCACATCACCGCGCCGCGAAACCCGTCCGGCAATCGTCGAGCAGAGGGCATACTGAAGCCCTCAGATCGTACGGAAATCGGCGGCGTTCGCGTAGCCATCGCGCCATAGCGTATAATCGGCGGGGTTGGCGGGCCGGCAGGGATTCGAACTTGGCATATGTCGAGAGCCTATGCCGCTCTCCTCGGGAGAGGCTTTTCAACCAATCGTAGGAATCGTTGGCTGCGCGCCCCCGCAACCAGTTCCGGGATTATACGCGTCTTCAATGATCAGAACCCATATGCCCATTCTCTGCGTCCGATGGACATTATGCGCCACGGCTGGCTTTCGAGCTTGCGCCAGGCATCGCAGCAATGGGCGACGATGTCGTCGTAGTACTTGAAGATGCGGTTTGACAGCCAGTTCTCGCGTATGAAGAGCCAGAGGTTCTCAACTGGGTTGAGCTCTGGCGACTTCGGCGGTAGCGGCATTATCGAGATGTTGGCAGGCACGACAAGGTTGTTCGACATGTGCCATCCCGCCTGATCCATGATGAGGATGGCATGCGCGTCAGCGGCCACACGACGAGAGATTTCGGCCAGATGCTGCGTCATGACGTGAGTATCGCACCAGGGCATGACCAGCGCCGCCGCCTTGCCGAGCTTTGGGCAGATAGCACCGAAGATGTAGGCGGACCGGGTTCGCTGGTCATGCGGGGCTGACGGGCGCGTTCCTCGCTTTGCCCAACCGCGCGTGATCTTGTTCTTCTGACCGATCCGGGCCTCGTCTTGAAACCAAATCTCTATTCGTTTCCGCGTGCCGCCCCGGCGGCAATTTCCGCCAGTGCGGCGGGAAAGTTTTTTAAACTCCTCAATGGCTTGAGGATCCTGCGCATGATGCTTCGGGCGAGCAGCCAGCTTGCGGTAACCCATGGCACGCACCTCCCGGCTTAGCGTCTGCTCGCTCACCGAGACACGAAACTCCTCCCAGAGCCACTGGGCCAGATCGCACAGACGCCACCGCACGACACCGTCAAGATAAGGCGTCGGCCCCTGTTCCATGGCCTTTGCCAGTGCGGCCCGCTGAGCATCGTTCAACTGCGATTTGGGTCCGGGAGCCTTGCCATCAACCAGTCCGTCTGGGCCATTCGCATTGAACCGCAAGACCCAGTCCCGCCCGATCTGAAGGGTGACGTTGCCGAGCCGTGCCGCATCCGAGCGCGAGCCTCCGTCATAGATCAAGGCGAGCGCCAAAAGGCGACGCGCCTGAGCCGCATGCTTGCTCTGGCGGGCCAGACGCCGAAGACCTTCTGCGTCAAAATCCGCCCGCAATGAAATCGCTGCTGCCATGGGAAACCTCCGGTTTGCACCAGAGATTCTGATCCATCGCATTTTGGGAAGACCAAGAGTCGAATTCTGCGAGGCGGCGTATTCGACGCTCATCGCGAGGATATAACAAAGGCTTAAGCGCCCCCCATCGCCTCTGTACCTCAGGGGCGGTTTTTGCGTTTCTAGGCGCAGACAAACCTGCCATTCCCGAAGTCGGCGTGCGGTAGGCGTTTGTATCGCTCACACCTCAGCAAGAAACATTGACGGTGTCGTGGCTGTATCCTGGTGAAACGCGCACGAGAACGAAGCTGTCCTGGCAAAACCGATCTCGGAAGCAATGCGGGCAATGCATCTCCTCTTGCCAGCCTGTTCATCGCCTGCACGATCCTTACGCGCTGTCGCCAGGCCTTCAGCGTGAACCCCGTTTCTAATGGAAAAAGTCGGCTTACGGTCCGGACCGAGGTCGCGGCACGTGACGCCAGGTCGTCGATGTTCAGTCGGTTCTGGCGGTCTTCGAACGCTAGATCAGCAACGCGCCGCCCGAGGGAGGTTATCGGCAGGGGCAAGACGGCCCGCGCAAAAACTGTTTCGGTCCGTTCGTCGAGCATCAGCCAGCAACAAGTCCGGCCTTGCCCGATCCTATGTTTGCCGAGAATGCCGCCTCAACGCGGGTGTGCATCAGTGGCGTGACCCGTCGCATGAACGGTCGGTCTCGTTGCGTTGGGGACTTCGCCTGTCGTCTGACAACGGGGCGAAGCTGCCTTGCCTGTCGACGCCCGTCCGTGCTTTGAGTAGCGCATGGCCTTCACATTCCGTCAGTTGCAATATTTCGTCGCCGTTGCCGAGCAGGGTTCGGTGACCCGCGCGGCGCAGAACCTGTCCATTTCCCAGTCCTCCGTGACCGAAGCGATCAAGGAGCTGGAGGGCGATCTTGGCGTCGAGCTGTTCGAGCGCCACCCGCGCGGCCTTTCGATCACCCATAACGGCCACCAGTTCCTGCGCCACGCGACAAAAATCCTCGCTACCGTCTCCGATGCCCGCCATGTCTTTGCCGAAACGAAGAGCAATACCGGCGGCACGCTCAACATCGGCGTCACCTCGCTCGTTGCCGGCTATGTGCTCTCCGACCTGCTCGCGCGTTACCGCCGCGCCTGCCCCGGCGTCGAGGTGTCCGCCATCGAGGACAACGGGTCCTATCTCGAACATCTGCTGATCGGCGGCGAACTGGACGTGGCAGTCATGGTCATATCTAACCTGCGCGACCGCATGGCGCTGCAGGCAGAGATCTTGGAAACCTCGCCCTATCGGCTCTGGCTGCCGATCGGGCATCCACTGGTCTCGGCCGACATCATCTCGATTGCAGACATCGCAAAAGAGCCGCTGATCATGCTGACGGTGGACGAAATCGAGGAAAACACCGGCAAGCTCCTCTCGGCGCTGGGCGCGCGCCCGCATGTTGCCTTCCGCACCCGCTCGGTGGAAGCGGTGCGCAGCCTGGTTGCCACCGGCGCCGGCGTGGCCTTGCTGCCCGATCTCGTCTATCGCCCCTGGTCGCTCGAAGGCGACCGGATCGAGAGCCGTGACGTGTCGGGCGCACTTCCGGTGGTTCAGGTCGGAATGGTCTGGCGCAAGGGTTCCAGCCTGCCGCAAGCGGCGCGGGATTTTGTGGGCATTGCCGAGGCAAGCCGAAGCGGGCGGGTGCGGTAATCCTCACCCTCGACACCTACCGCTCACACCCTGCCATCGGAAAAACCGATATCGGCATTCTGGCGAATGAATTTGCGAAGGCAGTTCATTCGCGGCACCTTTCCAGCCGGGAACATAAGGCTGCGAAAACGCGGCCGCTCACAACCGGGAGATTTCACGATGAAGTCGATATTGAAATCCTGCACCGTCCTTGCCTGCGTACTCAGCCTTGCCACCGCAGCCGTTGCACAAGAACCTTTGAAGACGCTTGGCCCTGGTGAAGGCGCCCTCTCCATTGTCGCCTGGGCTGGCTATATCGAGCGCGGCGAGACCGACAAGAATTACGACTGGGTCACCGATTTTGAAAAGAGCACAGGCTGCAAGGTCTCGGTAAAGACCGCCGCCACCTCGGATGAAATGGTCGCCCTGATGAACGAAGGCGGCTTTGACCTTGTCACCGCCTCGGGCGATGCGTCGCTGCGCCTTGTCGCTGGCAAGCGCGTCCAGCCGATCAACACGGCCCTTATCCCCTCCTGGAGCACCATCGACGAGCGCCTGCAGAACGCCCCCTGGCACACCAAGGGCGGCGTCCACTATGGCACGCCTTACGTCTGGGGCGCCAACGTGCTGATGTACAACACCGACGCCTTCAAGGGCGAAGCCCCGAAGAGCTGGAAGGTGGTCTTCGAGGAAATGACCCTGCCAGACGGCAAGTCCAACAAGGGCCGTGTTCAGGCCTATGACGGTCCGATCTATGTGGCCGACGCCGCCCTCTACCTGATGGCGCACAAGCCGGAACTCGGCATCAAGGATCCCTACGAGCTGAATGAAGACCAGTACAAGGCAGCCCTCGACCTGCTGCGCGGCCAGCGCCAGCTCGTCGGCCGCTACTGGCACGATGCGATGATCCAGATCGACGACTTCAAGAATGAAGGTGTCGTCGCCTCCGGCTCCTGGCCCTTCCAGGTCAACCTGATGCAGGCCGAAGGCGCCAAGATCGCGTCTACCTTCCCCGAGGAAGGCGTGACCGGCTGGGCCGACACGACCATGCTGCATGCCGAAAGCGAACACCCGAACTGCGCCTATATGTGGATGGAGCACTCGCTCTCGCCAAAAGTCCAGGGTGACGTTTCTGCCTGGTTCGGCACGGTTCCCTCCGTCCCCGCCGCCTGCAAGGGCAATGCGCTCTATGGCGACGAAGGCTGCAAGACCAACGGCTTTGAGAACTTCGACAAGATCAAGTTCTGGCGCACCCCGACGTCCAAGTGCAGCACAGGCGAATGCGTGCCCTACCACCGCTGGGTTTCGGACTATATCGGCGTGATCGGCGGACGGTGATTTCTTCCCCTTCTCCCCAGCGGGGAGAAGGTGGTCCGCAGGACCGGATGAGGGGGAGGCGAAGCCTCTAGCCTCTCACAAGGCCGAAGTGGCCTTCGGCCCCCTCATCGCCTCGCGACGCTCGGCACTTCTCCCCGCTGGGGGAGAAGAGGTCGCCTGTCGGCGGCACATCCCACATACCTCTGGAGTCCTTGATGACCGCAGCTGTCTCCTTCTCGAAGGTCTCGCGCCATTTCGGCAGCGTCAAAGCCGTCGACAGCGTCGATCTGACCGTCGCACCGGGCGAGTTCTTCGCCATGCTCGGCCCATCCGGATCCGGCAAGACGACCTGCCTGCGCCTGATCGCCGGCTTCGAACAGCCGACATCAGGCCATATCGAGATCTTCGGCGAGACGGCCGAGGGCGTGCCGCCCTATCGCCGCAACGTCAACACGGTGTTCCAGGATTACGCCCTCTTCCCGCACCTCAACATTCTCGACAACGTCGCCTATGGCCTGATGGTCAAAGGCGTGGCCAAGGCGGAGCGCCACCGCGAGGCCGAAAAAGCCCTCGAACTGGTGAAGCTGCCTGGCTACGGCGCCCGCAAGCCCGGCCAGCTCTCCGGCGGCCAGCGTCAGCGTGTGGCGCTCGCCCGCGCCCTCGTCAACAAGCCGAAGGTGCTGCTGCTCGACGAGCCGCTCGGCGCGCTGGATCTCAAGCTGCGCGAACAGATGCAGGAGGAGCTGAAAAGCCTGCAACGTTCGCTCGGCATCACCTTCGTCTTCGTCACCCATGACCAGGGCGAAGCGCTGTCCATGGCCGACCGGGTCGCCGTCTTCAACGATGGCAAGATTGTTCAGGCAGGCACACCTGAGGACATCTACAACCGCCCGAAAACCCGTTTCGGCGCTGATTTCGTCGGCTCCTCGAACGGGATTGCGCCGGCTGACATGAAGGCGCTGGGCGGCGAGGCGCGCTGGACGAGCCTACGCCCCGAAGCCATCCGCATCGCAAGTGACGGAGGTGTGCCGGCTCTCGTCCGCTCGACCAGTTTCCTCGGTGCTGCCACCCGCCTCTTCGTTAATGCCGGCGCGACGCCGCTTTCGGTGACAATTCCGGCCGGACATCCCGTGCCGAAACCCGGCGCCACCATCGGCCTCACCTGGGGTGCGACTGATGCCCACATCATGGAGGACGGCGCATGAGCGCGTCCGCTTCCTCCGTCATTCTGGATGGCCGTCAGGGCCTGATGGGGCGGCTCTCGGATCTCTTCTGGCGGCGACCCAACCTGCTGCTGGTGCTGATGCTGGTGCCGCCCCTGCTCTGGCTCGGCATCATCTATGTCGGCTCGCTCCTGGCTTTGCTCCTGCAGAGCTTCTTCTCG
>JAIXTO010000225.1 GCA_027483885.1 Rhizobiaceae bacterium | reverse complement strand
CTTTCCCAGGGAACGACCGAAAGGGTGGAGAGATCGGGCACCAGCTTGATGTCGCTGTCGCGGCTGTCATAGCGGAATTCGCCGGTTTCTTCCGGATATTCGCCTGAAATCGTGTGGCGGTAGATTGCCGAGGGCAGCGCCAGCGAGGTGTTGGAGGTGAATTTCGAGGTCGGCATCATCTTGCCGCGGGGAACGCCGGCAAGGTCCGGCGTAATGCATTCGACGTCCTCGATGCCGCGCGCCTTAAGCCATGCAGCGGCCTCGCGCCAGTTCTCCACCCCGCGCAGCGAGGTGAGGGTGGGGTGGACTGCGGCAGCCTTGCGCGCGCTTCCGGGTGCTGGGGCAGACGGCTTCTTTTTAGGCGGCATGGGTCACCGTATCTCGTTGACGATGTTCCTATCATAGCGGGAACACAGCAATTGGCGAGGGGGGATGGCAAGGCGAACCAATTGACTTTGCCTTTGGGATCGCAAACAGGAGGAGACGATCGATGACAGGGGCAGGCCCGGTGAAGCGCAAATATGATGTGGTGGTGCTGGGGGCGGGGGCGGCCGGCATGATGTGCGCCCTGCGCGCCGGCGGGCTTGGACGCTCCGTGCTGGTGCTTGACCATGCCAAGGCACCGGGGGAGAAGATCCGCATTTCCGGCGGCGGGCGGTGCAATTTCACCAATCTCCACGCATCGCCGGCCAATTACATCTCCACAAACCGGCATTTTGCCAAGTCCGCGCTTGCTCGCTACACGCCGCGTGATTTTCTGGCGCTTGTCGAAAAACACCGCATCGCCTGGCATGAAAAGACGCTCGGCCAGCTGTTTTGCGATGACAGCGCCCGCGACATCGTGCGCCTGCTGCTGGAGGAAATGCGCACCGGTGGCGTGACACTGGAACTGCAGCAGGCCGTAAACGCGGTGGAAAAGACCGACAGCGGCTTTCGCATCCTGCTCGACGGCGGCACGGTGGAGGCGGATGCACTCGTGGTGGCAACCGGCGGAAAATCCATCCCGAAAATGGGCGCGACCGGCCTTGCATACCGGCTCGCCGAACAGTTTGGCCTGGCCGTGACCGAGACCCGGCCGGGACTGGTGCCGCTGACGCTTGATCCGCAGCTTTTGCAAAAGCTGTCGGCGCTGTCAGGCGTGGCGGTGGAGGCGCAGGTCAGCCACGGCAAGACGTCGTTTCGCGAGGCGCTGCTGTTTACCCATCGGGGCCTCAGCGGCCCGTCCATCCTGCAGATATCCTGCTACTGGCGCGAGGGCGAGGAGGTTCTGCTGAAGCTGGAACCTGAAATCGATGTGCTGGAACGGCTGAAGGCGGCGCGCAAGGCCAATGGCCGTCAGGCTTTGCAGACCGCACTTGGCGAGATCCTGCCGCGACGTCTTGCGCAGTTCTTTGCAGACGAAATGGGCCTGTCCGGCGCCATGGCAGACCAGTCCGACCGGCATCTGTCCGCGGTCGCTTCAGCCGTGCAGGCCTGGGCATTGAAGCCGGCCGGGTCGGAAGGTTATCGCACGGCGGAAGTCACGCTCGGCGGCATCGATACGGCAGCGCTCGATTCCCGCACCATGCAGGCGAAATCCGTTCCCGGTCTTTATTTCATCGGCGAATGCGTCGATGTCACGGGCTGGCTCGGCGGCTATAATTTCCAGTGGGCCTGGGCCTCCGGCCACGTCTGCGGCGAGGCGCTGGCCGGGCTTTGAGGGTTTACAAACGCCAAAACTGACAGATATGTATATTCGCGTTTTAGGATAGTAGGATGTTCACTTATACTATTTTCACGTGATTCTTCAGCATTTATTTAGCGGCGGGTGGCAGAACAGCTGAAGCCCCGGGTTTTGGGGTGTTTCCAATATTCCGGTTTGGATATTTCAGAGGTTTCCCATGGTCGTCGATCGCCTGCTTGCACGCTTCAAGATCCAGACGAAGGTTATTGCTTTCATCGTCCCCTTCGTTCTCAGCATTTCGGCTGTGGGTCTTTCCGGATTGTATGCTTCGAACCTTCTGCAGGCGCGGATGGATATTTCGAACACGGTGATGCAGTCGCTGAGCGGCTTCAAGCAGGTCTATTCCGGCATGGCGACGTTTCTCAGCCATCCGAGCGAGGAAAGCCGCGTTGCGCTGAACCAGCAGATTGCCACCCAGGCCGAGCTATTGAAGGCCGTACGGGAAGGCGCCAACAATACGGACGGCCGCGATGAAATCGGCGTGGCAATCAGCGGCACGGAGGCCATCGGCGCGCAGATCGGCCAGTTGTGGCTGCGCTATCAGGACGAGGTAACGGTACGCCAGGGCATCGACCAGGACCTCGGTGGCATCGTCAAGCACCAGGCGGATATTCTGAACTATGCGACCGTCACGCGTGACAATCTGGCGCTCGACGAAGCAAAGGCGAAGGCATTGCTGCGCGATGCGGAAAAGTTGACGCGCGGTTCAGGCGTTCTGGCAAAGCTGGTGACGGATTTCAACGCACAAGCAACACCGGAACAGAAGATGGCGGTGGCTAAGGCACAGATCGACGGGCTGAAGGACGCCGTAGCCGACATCGGCCCCGCGCTTCCGCTCGACCAGAAAGTGCTTGCCGATCAGCTTCAGAGCGGTCTGGAACAGGTGGAAAAACAGCTGGAGATCGGTGTCGTCAACGATGCGACGATCGGGGCTGCGGAGCGGGCGGTCAATCTCATGCGGCCGGCCTCGATCCGCCTGCAGGGGGCCGCCACCACCAAGGCGCGCCAGGCAACCGAAGTGTTCGGCCAGCTCGACCAGCCGATTGCGACGGCGACGAGCTTCCTCAATGCCGCCCGCCAGGTTCTGGATGCGGTGAAGGTGCTTGAACTGAAGGCCATTCGCTATACGGCAGATCCGGATGCGCAAGGGCTGAACGATCTGCAGGGCGCCCTGATGTCACTCGACGTTTCGGCCGGTACCATGCAGGCGGATGCAGCCTTTCCGCGGGAAGCGCGCAATCTGGCGGCAGCCATCCTGCCGGTCATCCTCACCCTTGAGGACAAGTCGATCGCGCTGCTCGACCTGTCGAAGAAGCGCCTCGATGCCTTTACGGCCGCCCAGCAGGAAATCAACGGCATCTGGAACAACCTGACGCAGTTTGCCGCCCATCAGCGCGATGCGGCCGGAAGCGAACGGGAAAAGGCCGAGCAGATTTCCGTCGGCGCCATGGCGCTTGGCATTCTGGTGGCGATTTTTGCCGGCATCGGCCTGGTCTTCACCTTCAAGGGGCCGATCCTGCAGATCGCCGCTGCCATGCGCCGGCTGGCCTCAGGTGATCTGGAAACCGCCATCGATGGCGAAGCCCGTCACGACGAGATCGGCGACATGGCGCGCGCACTTGGCATCTTCAAGGAAAATGCGCGGGAAAAAGTGCGCATCGAGGCGGAAAGCGAAGAGGAGCGCGCCGCAGCGGAGGCCGAGCGGGCGCGCAACGAACGGGAGAAGCAGGACATCGACCGCCAGATCCAGTTTGCCGTCGCAACGCTTGCCTCAGGCCTTGAGCGTCTGGCGGAAGGCGATGTCTCCGCCACCATCGATACGCCCTTCGTCGGCCGCCTTGAACAGCTGCGCACCGATTTCAACCGCTCGATGACCCGCCTTCAGGAGACGATGTCGCTGATCAAGGGCAATGTCGTGGCCATCCAGGGCAATGTCCGCCAGATGTCGCAATCGACGGATGACCTGTCGCGGCGGACCGAAACCCAGGCAGCCTCGCTCGAACAGACGGCCGCTGCCGTCAGCGAAGTGACGGTGAATGTACGCGCTGCTGCCGACAAGGCGCGTGAGGCAAACACCATCGTTGCCGAGACACGCCGCAGCGCCGATAGCTCGCTGACGGTGGTTGGCAATGCCATTTCGGCCATGCAGCGCATCGAGGGTGCCTCGCAGAAGATCGCCCAGATCACCGAGGTCATTGATTCCATCGCCTTCCAGACCAATCTTCTGGCGCTGAATGCAGGCGTCGAGGCTGCCCGTGCAGGTGATGCCGGCAAGGGTTTTGCGGTGGTGGCGCAGGAAGTGCGCGAGCTTGCTCAGCGCTCAGCAGGCGCTGCCAAGGAGATCAAGGGCCTGATCAATGCCTCCACGCAAGAGGTTGCCACCGGTTCGCATCTCGTCCAGCAGACCGGCGAGGCACTGGCCATGATCGGCGCGCAGATTTCCAGCATCAGTGCCCATGTCGAGGATATTGCCACGGCCTCGCGCGATCAGTCTTCGGCGCTGCACGAGGTGAACGGCGCGGTCGGCCAGATGGACCAGCTGACCCAGCAGAATGCCGCGATGGTGGAGGAAACCAGCGCCGCAAGCCGTCAGCTTGCCGAAGAGGCGGACCAGCTGGTGATGCTGCTTGAGGAGTTCCGTCTCGAACAGCAGGGTCAGGGCGGCCATGCGCAGCGCAGCGCTGCCTGATTATGGCGCAGGAAAAGCCTGTCGGCAGCACCTGCCGGCAGGCTTTTTACCATAAACGGGCTCGACAGCTGCCCGGCATGCATGGCACTGTCTCTATTCAGTACTTCTTAAGTAACGTGTCGCATTCTGAGGGCCTCGCTTCTGTATCCCGATGGCTCAGCCTCTCGGCGTCTTATGCGGGAAAGGTCTGTGGTGGCATCCAATGCGTGTTTTTTGCACCGGGTGCCGCAATGCGCACACAGTTCTGACCGATGAAGGAATTGTCGCGCCTGTCTGTCGTTTCGCGGCAGAAAATCTGTTGTTCTGGGGATTGTACCATGCATAAACACCGCGCGCGTGCCATTGCCATTGCTGAAGCCCGTACCAAGGCCAGCCTTCGTCTTTCCCTGTTCGTGTTGGCCGTGTGCGCCACCGCAGCGCTGCTGGCGCTTCCGGGTATTTTCTGAGCCATCCTCAGGCCTCAAGCGATACGCCGGTTCGCACCGCCGGCGGCCTGATCGCCGTTGTCCGGTTTCATCTCCACGGCTGATGCAAGAGAGCGTCGTCTTATCTGCCTGCGCACCAATGCGTTGCGCTAAGGGTGCCTCTGTTGGTGCGACTCCTGTCTCAAAACGATCCCCTTAATTGACGATGCGCAAGTTTAGGTCTCTTTTACTTTACTGATGTAAGATGCCTTTTACTGAGCAGTGATCGGTTTCATGAAGGGGACCTCATGTCCAAAATCTTGCCTGCGTCCGTTACGTCGCGCATTCTTCTTCTCTGTCTTTCACTTGTTGTCGTCGCCGTCGCAGCGGTTGGGGGGATGACCTACGTCTATATGCGCGCCGACATCATGGAGCAGACGGCGACCGACGCGCGTGCGGCGATGCGGGCCATGGCAACGCTTTACGATGCCTCGGTGGAAGGCTCCGACATCCAGGTGACTGATGCGGTCGTTAAGGGCGTGCGCCAGCAGGGTGTCCTTCAATTGCCCGATCATTCGCTAGTGGACCGCACGGCCCAGTCGATCAACGGCGTTGCCACCGTCTTCCAGAAGCAGGGCAGCGATTTCGTCCGCATCTCCACCAATGTGAAGAAGGAAAATGGCGACCGGGCCACCGGCACCAAGCTTGCCGCCGACCACCCGGCCCAGGCATTTCTCGCCCGGGGCGAGGCCTATTACGGGCCGGCGGTCCTCTTCGGCCGCAGCTTCGTCACCGGTTATTTCCCGGTGAAGGATGCCGCCGGCGCCGTCAGCGGCGTGCTGTTCATCGGCATTCCGCTAGAAGTCTATTTCGCCCAGATTTCGTCCACTGCCTGGGTGATGATCGTCACCGGCCTGATTGCCATTGCAGCCGTCGGCCTGATGGGCTTCGTGATGATCCGCCGCCTCGTGCGGCCGCTGACGGTGCTGACCGGCACCGTCTTGAAGATCTCCTCCGGGGAAGATGTGGCGGTGCCTTATGCCGACCGCCGCAACGAATTTGGCAATATTGCAAGGGCGCTTGAAGTGTTCCGCAGCAATGCGCGCGAAAAGCAGGCCGTGGAAAATTCTGCCGCACGCGAACGCGCCGAAGCCGATGCAGACCGCCGTCACCGCGACGCGGAAAAGCAGCGCGTCGACCAGGATATCGATTTCGCCGTGGCCGAACTTGGCACCGCGCTCGCACACCTGTCGCAGGGCGATCTTTCGCGCACCATCGAAACGACCTTTTCTGGCCGCCTCGAACAGTTGCGGGTGGATTTCAACCGCTCCATCACCAATCTTCGCGATACGATGGGGCGCATCCGCCACAGCACGTTGTCGATCCAGAAGGGCACGGCAGAGCTTAGCGCCTCCTCCGACGATCTGGCACGCCGCACCGAATCGCAGGCCGCCTCACTTGAAGAAACCGCAGCCGCCGTTGATGAAATCACGGTGACGGTGACCAATTCGGCCGAACGGGCACGCGAGGCAAACCAGGCCGTCGCCACCACCCGCAAGACCGCCGACAGTTCCTCCACGGTCGTTTCCAGCGCCGTGGATGCCATGGGCCGTATCGAGGAAGCCTCGCAGAAGATCGAGCTGATCATCGAGGTCATCGACGATATCGCCTTCCAGACGAACCTTCTGGCGCTGAATGCCGGCATCGAAGCGGCGCGTGCCGGTGAGGCCGGTAAGGGTTTTGCAGTGGTCGCCCAGGAAGTGCGGGAACTTGCCCAACGCTCCGCAAGTGCCGCCCGCGAGATCAAGGATCTCATCAACCAGTCGAGCAACGAAGTGCGCAATGGGTCTGAACTGGTGCAGCAGGCCGGCAAGGTTCTCGCCGCCATCAGCGAGCAGATTTCCGGCGCCAGCCGCCACGTGGAATCGATTGCCACCGCCAGCCAGGACCAGTCCTCGGCGCTGAAGGAAATCAACGGCACCGTCAACAAGATGGACCAGCTGACCCAGCAGAACGGCGCGATGGTGGCAGACACCAGCCAGGCGAGCGCAAGGCTTGCCTCCGAGGCCGACGTGCTGATGCAACTGGTGGAGCAGTTCCGCATAGAGATGGGCAATGCTGGCTCTCGCCGGGCGGCTTAACTGACCGTTTTCGACATTGTCGATCTCATGGAAAAGGGCGCCGTTCAGGGCGCCCTTTCTACGTTTGCCGGAGGAGCATCCTCACCGCGGCGTGGCGACGATGACGGGGATCAGCAGGTCGCCCCAGTTGCCCTCGCCGCCGTGGTGGCGGGCGGAGCGGACGAGTTCGACGGAGACACCGGCATCGACCGCCTTCATCACGGCATGGTTCAGCCGGTGCAGGTCGTTTGCGAGCATGCGGATGGCCGACTGCTGGTCTGTCGTCATGGTGGTCGATTGTTCTTCGGCGCGTTCCTTGACGCGGGTCTGGACGTTCATGGCATTTCTCCTCTTGGATTCAGGGGTTCTTGACTTGTCATGCTGGGCTGAAGGCCTCTCCCAACCCTCCCCACAAGGGGGGCTTAACCCGGACGCGCCCTTGAATGAGGGAGGCGAAGGGTTGCCGCGCGGCTTCTTCCCCCTTGTGGGGGAGATGGCCGGCAGGTGAGAGAGGGCCTTTTTCGGGTCTTCATTCCGCCGCGGGGCGGAACTGGTCATGCTCGGTGGATTCTTTCATTGCCGTGGTCGATGACTGGCCGCCGGAGATCGCCACCGACACGGCATCGAAATAACCGGTGCCGACTTCGCGCTGGTGTTTGGTTGCGGTGTAGCCGTTGATTTCGGCGGCAAATTCGGCCTCCTGCAGCTCCGAATAGGCGGCCATCTGGCGAGCCTTGTAACCACGGGCCAGTTCGAACATGCCAAAGTTCAGCTGGTGGAAACCGGCAAGCGTGATGAACTGGAACTTGTAGCCCATGGCGCCAAGCTCACGCTGGAATTTGGCAATCGTCGCATCATCCAGGTTCTTCTTCCAGTTGAACGAGGGCGAGCAATTGTAGGCGAGCTTCTTGCCCGGATGCACCTTGTGGACGCCTTCGGCAAATTTTCGCGCCTGTTCCAGGTCTGGCTTCGACGTTTCGCACCAGATGAGATCGCAATAGGGCGCATAGGCGACCGCACGGGCGATGCACGGCTCAAGGCCGTTCTTCACCTGATAAAAACCCTCGACCGTGCGGCCCTTGTCGTAATCGACGAAAGGCTGGTCGCGCTCGTCAATGTCTGACGTCAGAAGCTTTGCCGCTTCCGCATCGGTGCGGGCAACGACCAGCGTCGGCGTGCCCATGACGTCGGCTGCGAGACGGGCGGCCGTCAGGTTGCGGATATGGGCCGCCGTCGGGATCAGCACCTTGCCGCCGAGATGGCCGCATTTCTTTTCAGACGCCAACTGGTCCTCGTAGTGGACCCCGGCCGCACCGGCCTCGATGAAGGCCTTCATGATCTCGAAGGAATTCAGCGGCCCGCCAAAACCGGCCTCGGCATCGGCAACGATGGGTGCAGGCCCGGTATCGACGGAAAGGCCATTGCCCTCCGAGGTCTCGATCTGGTCGGCGCGCTGCAGCGTCCTGTTGATGCGCTTGGCCAGTTCCGGTGCAGCGTTTGCCGGATAGAGCGACTGGTCGGGATACATGGCGGACGCCGTGTTGGCGTCGGCTGCCACCTGCCAGCCGGAGAGATAGATCGCCTTCAACCCGGCGCGGACCATCTGCATGGCCTGGTTGCCGGAGAGCGCGCCGAGCGCATTGACGAAATCTTCCTGGTCGAGCAGCTGCCAGAGCCGGTTCGCCCCCATCTCCGCCAGCGAATACTTGAGTTCCACCGAACCGCGCAGGCGCTTCACATCGGCCGCCGTATAAGGGCGCGTGATGCCGTCATAACGGCCCTTGGGGGCGGACGGAACGAGGTTGTAAAATTCTGTCATGATGCTCTCTCCCTGCTCATGTGGTCGTTCGGGACTGTTCTTGAGTAGCCCCGACGTCTGAGACAGAATTTACAGTGCGCTGCAAAAAGCCGCCAGAAAATAAGTGTATTCAGCGCCCTGAAAGAGGTTAGGTTGTCTTGCTTTTGACGGATGAGTTTGTGAAGATGTAAATCCTGTCACAAGCGACGGGGCGAGCAATCTGTCAAAGGATGTCACATGGCCGAACGCAAGATCTTTGCCGGGCCGCGCGTGCGGCGGGTGCGGCTAACCCTTGGCCTCACCCAGACGGCGATGGCCGAGGGGCTTGGCATCTCGCCCTCCTATTTGAACCTCATCGAGCGCAACCAGCGGCCGCTGACCGTCCAGCTGCTGCTGCGGCTTTCCTCCGTCTACAAGGTCGATCTCGACCAGCTGCAGGGCGAGGGCGGCGGGCTGGCGGGGCAGTTGCGCGAGGTGTTTGCCGATCCGCTGCTGGCCGGCGAAATCCCCGGCGACCAGGAGCTGATCGAAATGGCGGAGGGCGCACCGAATGCCGCCATCGGCGTCATCAAGCTGTTTCGCGCCTACAAGGAGCAGGCGTCGCGCCTGTCTGATCTCGCCGATCTTCTGGCGCGCGAGGGGCATGAGACCTCGCTTGGCCGCGCCCATCTGCCGATGGACGAGGTGCGCCAGACGCTGGAGGCGCGCCCATTCGTATTTCCCCGCATCGATACGGCCGCCGAAGCCTTTCTTACACAACTCACCCCCGGCGATGATCTCATCGGCGCGCTCAAAACCTTTTTACGCAGCACCCACGGCATCGTGGTGCGCCAGCTTCCGGTGCATGTGATGCCGACCTTGCGCCGCCGCTTCGACCGCCATTCCATGCGGCTTTTTCTTTCCGAGCGGTTGTCAGGGTTCGATCGTGCCCGCGAGATTGCGCAGGAGGTGGCGCTTTTGGCGCTGAAGGACGAGATTGCGCAGGAGCTTGACGATCTCGGTCTGTCCAGCAGCGAGGCGCGGCGCATCGCGCGGTTCGAACTGGCGCGCTACGGCGCCCATGCGCTGATGATGCCGCTCTCCACCTTTCTTGCCGCTGCCGAACGCTGCCGCTACGATATCGAGGTGCTCGCCTCGCGCTTCGATGTCTCCTTCGAGCAGGCGGCGCATCGGCTTGTCACGCTGCAGCGGACGGGAAACGCCGCGCCGGCGTTTTTCCTGATGGAGGCCGATCATGCCGGCACCGTCCTTCGCCGCGCCGGCGCGCAAGGGTTCCCAAAGGCCCGTTTCGGCGGCCTTTGTCCCAAGCTCGGGCTTCATGCCGCCTTTGCCCAGCCGGGGCAGGTGCTGGCGGAGCGCGTCGATATGCCCGATGGCGGCGCCTTCCTCACCGTCTGCCGCACCATCGAGGGGCCGAAGGCGGGGTTTGGCGAACGGGTGCGCCGTACGGCCCTGCTGGTGGGCTGCGACATGAGCCTTGCCGGCGAAACCGTTTATGGCCCGGCAGCGGACCTTCCGGCCGCGCACGTGTCTGCCGGCACTGCCTGTAGGCTCTGCGAGCGGCAGGGCTGTCTCTCCCGCGCCGAGCCTCCGGTCACCCGGCCGCTGGGGCTCGACGAGATGGTCACCGGCCTCAGCGCCTTTGATTTTCAATGATGTTTCGAAAGAGTGGCGCTCTTTTGTGCAATGCCGAACATTTCCGCTTGTGGGCTGTCGGTTTCCTTTCTACTCTCCCGATAAAACAGATAATCATCCGGGGGCACGGTGATGTGCTTCAGTCCGGATGAGCGGGAACAGGAGAACATCATGCGCTTGACGACGATTTCGCTTGCAGCTTTCGCTACGGTCGCCTTTGCTGCGACAACCGCCCTGTCTCAGGAGCGTGTGGTGCATGTCTACAACTGGTCCGATTACATCGATGAGAGCATCCTCACCGATTTCACCAAGGAAACCGGCATCAAGGTCGTCTACGACGTGTTCGACAGCAATGAACTGGTGGAAACCAAGCTTCTGGCCGGTGGTTCCGGTTACGACGTGGTGGTGCCGACCGGGCCGTTCCTCGCCCGCCAGATCCAGGCCGGCGTGTTCCAGAAGCTTGACAAGTCCAAGCTGCCGAACCTTGTGAACCTCTGGCCGGTCGTGTCGGAGCGCCTGGCGAAATACGATCCCGGCAACCAGTATGCCGTCAACTACATGTGGGGCACGACAGGCATCGGCTATAATGTCGCCAAGGTGAAGGCAGCCCTTGGCGATGTGCCGATCGACAGCTTTGACGTGCTGTTCAAGCCGGAAAATGCCGCGAAGCTGAAGAGCTGCGGCATCAACATTCTCGATGCGTCCGACGAGACCTTTGCCATTGCCATGAACTATCTCGGCAAGGATCCCGACAGCAAGGTAACCGCCGACCTGCAGGCTGGCGGCGCCGTCTACAAGGCGATCCGCCCCAGCGTGAAGACGTTCAATTCCTCCGCCTATATCGAGGAACTGGCCAATGGCGATACCTGCATCACCATCGGCTGGTCCGGCGATATCCTGCAGGCCAAAACCCGCGCGGAAGAGGCCAAGAACGGCGTCGAGATCAACTACGTCATCCCCAAGGAAGGCACCTATATGTGGTTCGACAACCTGGCGATCCCCGCGGATGCCAAGAATGTCGAGGAAGCCCATGCCTTCATCAATTACCTGATGAAGCCGGAGGTGATCGCCAAGGCCTCCAACTACGTGCAGTACGCCAATGGCAATCTTCCGGCACAGAAGCTGATGGACGAAGCGGTTGCAAAGAACCCGTCCGTCTATCCGGATGAGGCGACGCTTGCCAAGCTGTTCACCATCTCGCCCTATGACCCGAAGGCCCAGCGCGTCCTCAACCGCGAATGGACGGCGATCAAGACGGGCCAGTAAACGCCCGGCCGATCCTTCAGGGTCGATTCTGCAAGTCCTGCCGGTGGCGGTTGCGCCACCGGGTTTCAAAGAGACGGTTGGATGAACGAGGTGGGGCGGGCATGGCAAAATCTCTCGGACCGGTTAAACGCAAATTTTCACCCTGGACCGATCCGGCGGCGGTGCCCTTCATCCGCTTTGAAAACATCACCAAACGCTATGGCGATTTCGTTGCCGTCGATAACCTGACGCTCGATATCTACGAGCGAGAATTCTTCTCGCTGCTCGGGCCATCCGGCTGTGGCAAGACCACGCTGATGCGCATGCTGGCAGGCTTCGAGGAGCCGAGCGAGGGGCGCATTCTCCTGCAGGGCAAGGATCTCTCGGGCGTGCCGCCCTACCGGCGCCCGACCAATATGATGTTCCAGAGTTATGCGCTGTTTCCGCATATGACGGTGGAAAAGAACATCGCCTTCGGCCTTCAGCAGGACGGGTTGCCGAAAGCCGATATCGCGGCCCGCGTCGAGGAAATGTTGAAACTCGTCAAGCTCGAAAGTTTTGCCAAACGCAAGCCGGCGCAGCTTTCCGGCGGCCAGCGCCAGCGCGTTGCATTGGCCCGCTCGCTTGCCAAGCGACCCAGGGTGCTGCTGCTCGATGAACCGCTCGGCGCGCTGGACCGCAAGCTGCGCGAGGAAACCCAGTTCGAGCTGATGGATATCCAGCACACGCTGGGGCTGACGTTTCTGATCGTCACCCACGATCAGGAAGAGGCGATGACGGTGTCCGACCGCATTGCCGTCATGGACAAGGGCCTCATCATGCAAGTGGCAACGCCGGCTGAAATCTACGAGGCGCCGAACAGCCGCTACGTCGCCGATTTCATCGGGGATATCAACATCCTGGAATGCACCGTTACCGACAATGCTGGCGATTGCCTGCGTGACGGCCATCCACCTGCCGTTCGGCTGCTGAGCGACGGTCTCCAGATTGCGGTGGAGCAGGATTGCAAGGTTGCCGTTGGCGACACAGTCGGCTTTGCCGTCCGGCCGGAAAAGGTCCGCATCTCCCTGGATGAGCCGGAAAAGACCGGCTTCAACACCGCCCATGGCGAGGTCTGGGACATCGGTTATCTCGGCGATTTCTCGGTGTTTCTGGTCAAGCTCGACGACGGCCGCATTTTACGCGCGGCGCAGGCGAATGTCTCGCGCCTCGTCGACCGGCCGATCACCTTTGGAGACATCGTGTGGCTGACCTGGCCGCTCGATGCGGGCCTGGTTCTTACGCGATAGCGGGGGAGGGAAGCGACATGGCCGAAACCGGAGCATCCTCGCAAACCAACCCGCTGCGCTGGCTGGTCGTGGCCGTGCCCTATCTGTGGCTTTTTCTGTTCTTTGCCGCACCCTTCTTCATCATCTTCAAGATTTCGCTGGCGGACACGGCCATTGCCATGCCGCCCTATGCGCCGACCTTTGACGGTTTCGGCACCATCGGCGATTTCTTCGCGCAGCTGGATTTCGAGAATTATCAGTTCCTGACGGAAGACCCGCTTTATATCAACGCCTACCTGTCATCCCTGCGCATCGCGTTCATTTCCACGCTGTTGCTTCTGCTGATCGGCTATCCCATGGCGCTTGCCATGGCGCGCGCGCGCGCCACCATCCGCCCGACGCTGATGATGATGGTGATCCTGCCGTTCTGGACCTCCTTCCTCATCCGCGTTTACGCCTGGATCGGCATCCTGAAACCGGAGGGCCTGCTGACGCTTCTGTTTCAGGCGATCGGCGTGCTGGGGCCGGACGAGCAGGTCAACATCTTCCGCACCGATTATGCGGTCTTTATCGGCATCGTTTATTCCTACCTGCCGTTCATGGTGCTGCCGCTTTATGCAGCGCTCGAAAAGATGGATGGCACGCTTCTGGAAGCGGCAAGCGATCTCGGTTGCCCGCCATGGAAGGCCTTCTGGAAGATCACCTTTCCGCTGTCTCTGCCCGGTGTCATTGCCGGCGCGCTCATCTGCTTCATCCCGATCACCGGCGAATTCGTCATCCCCGACCTCTTGGGCGGTGCTGAAACGCTGATGATCGGCAAGACGCTGTGGACGGAATTTTTTGGCAACCGAGACTGGCCGCTCGCTTCTGCGGTGGCGGTGCTGCTGCTGCTGGCGCTCGTGGTGCCCATCGTCATCTTCCAGAACCAGCAGAAGAAGGTGGGCTGAACCATGAAACCAGCGCGCTTTGACGCCACCATCCTCACCCTCTGCTTTGCCTTTCTCTATATCCCCATCATCATTCTCGTCGTTTATTCCTTCAACGCCTCGCGTCTCGTCACCGTCTGGGGTGGATTTTCGCTCCACTGGTATCAGGTGATGTGGTCGAACGAGGGCTTGATGGATGCGGCCTGGGTGACGGCCCGCGTCGGTGTGTTGAGCGCCACGCTCGGCACCGTGCTCGGCACGCTGGCGGCGCTGACACTGGTACGGTTCCCGCGGTTTCCCGGCCGCATCGCCTTTACAGGCATGGTTTATGCGCCGCTCGTGATGCCTGAAGTTATCACCGGGCTTTCTATGCTGCTGCTCTTCGTCGCGATGAACATCGACCGCGGTTTCTGGACCGTCACCATCGCCCACACCACCTTTACCATGTGTTATGTGGCCATCGTCGTGCAGTCGCGGCTGCTGACATTTGATCGCAGCCTTGAAGAAGCGGCGCAGGATCTCGGTTGCCCGCCGGTGCGCACGTTTTTCACCATCACGCTGCCGCTCATCCTGCCGGCCATCGTATCGGGCTGGATGTTGGCGTTTACGCTGTCGCTGGACGATCTGGTGATTGCAAGTTTTACCACCGGCCCCGGCGCCACCACGCTGCCGATCAAGATCTACAGCCAGGTGCGGCTCGGCGTGACGCCGGAAATCAACGCCATCTGCACCATCCTGATCGGGCTCGTCACGCTTGGCGTCATCGCAACCTCGATCACCACCAAGCGTGCCGAGCTGCGCCGCATCCGGGATGAACACGACGCCATTCGCGGCACCTGAATTTGCCCGGGCCCCATAGCATTACGCTGTCGGCCGGTAAGGGGTAACCGTCGCCTGCTGCTCCGATGACCGAGCAGGGGGGCAAGGCTTTGTTCGGCAGAAGCGGTTTCGAGCGCCTCTGTTCACCGTAAAATTTACGGTCCTATGGCGGGTGCCTGCGCTGTCGGTGCCGGCCAGATCACCGGGTTCGGCCAGGCCCCGCCGATGAAGACCGTGCGCGGCTGATCGGGCAGCGCTGCATCCATGATGGTGGCGGCGAGCGACAGGCTTTGCGTCTCATAGGGCACGACACCGGACAGGCGCAGGGAATATGGCTGGCCGGCGAGCACCGCCTCCTGAATTTCAGCGCTGCCGGAGGCAAGCTCTGCGGAAAGCACAAGGCTGTCGAAGCTCGTGGTTCCCCCCGTCGTCTGGTTCAGGGAAAAATAGGTGGAACCGGTGGCCAGCCGCCGCAGGGCTGCAAGGTCCAGCCCGGCAATGCGGCCCGCCCCGGTGGAGAGGCGGAATGTGCCGGTCACGTCGGCCGGATGTGCTTCGGCCAGTGGTTTTTCAAGCTGCAGGTCAAGATCGACGGATCCGGTTGCCGCCAGCACCGGCCCCGGCAGCGAAAGATCCCGCGCCAGCGCCTCGAAATCGACGTTGCGGGCGGACATGACCACCCGCGTCGAAGGTTTTGGCTGCAGCCGCATGCGGATCTGGCCGGTCAGGCTGCCGTTCGGAAGGTCGCTGTCGAGGATTTCGATCTCCGCGCGCTGGGCATCCGAGATGATGCTGACGGCACTGTTGGCAAGTGTCAGGCCGCCAAGCTTTGCCGTCTTTACCGAAAAACGCACGTCAAATCCCAACTGGCGTTCAAACGGCGGTTCGGCGGTGGCATTGGGCTTGGCGCTGCCTGTCTGGCGGTCATCGGAAATTGCCTTGACCAGCGCGCCAAGATCAATGGTGTCGAAGGCAAGCGTTCCTGTCACGCGCGGGCTGGATGTGGCGCTTTGCATGCTCAGATCCATCACGCCGGTGCCGCGCGTGCCGTTTGCCTCGATCGAAAGCTGGTCGAAGCGCAGCACATTGCTCAAGGTCACCAGCCGTGCCGAAAGCTGCAGATTGCTCAGGCCATCGGCCGTGTGGATCGGCAGATCCGCCCAGTTGACGACATCGCTGACGCTGGGGATCGAAAGCTCCAGGTCACCGGAAAAGAAGGCGTAGCTGGCAAGGTCCGCGCGTCCGGCAAAACGCCCGGACAGCATCTGCGATTTGATGGTGGCATCGATATCCGTGCCGCGACCGCCCAGAAGCAGCAGCGGTTGCGGCGAGGAAAGCTCGAGATCGAGCGGCTTGCCGCGAATGGTCGCGCGCATCTGCATGTCGGCGCCGGCCGAAAGCTTTGGCCAGTCGATGGTGCCGTTGATGTCTTCAATCAGCAGGGCCTGTCCGTTGCGGCCCCGGATCGACAGCTTGCCGCCCGAGATCGTCACATCGCCCATCACGGTATCGCGCACATCCGGCAGCGAGACGTCTGCGCTCTCCTGCGGAGCGATAGCCTTTTGTACGGCAGCCCCCAGAATGCCGTCGCTACTCCAGTCGAGCGTGCCGGCGGCATCGGCGGTTAGGGTGATATCGGGGCTGACAAGCTTGAAATCCTGGAAAACCGGCTCGCCGCGCAGCGCCTGCAGCACGCTGAAGCCGGCCGAAAGCGTGGCGATGCGGCCAAGCACCGGCGCATCGGGCCGGTTCTCCTGCCGGATGGTGATGCCCGTCAGGGTCACGACCGGACGTGGCCAGAATTCCAGCTCCGGCGCGCCCTCGATGGTCACGTCATGGCCGAGCCAGTTTTCCACGGCATCTTCCATGCGCTCGCGCACAAGCGTCGAGGACACCAGAATGGGAGCTGTCATCCGAAACAGCATGGTCAGCGCGAGCAGGCCGGCACCGGCGTAGAGCGCGATGCGGGCAATCTTCTTGCGCGGCGTGAAGGCTCTCATGCAAATTTCGCCATCGTGCTTGCAGACAACAGACCAAGGTGCAGCGCCGAAATCATATCGAGCGCGGGCAGCGTGCCGCTTCGTTAGCGGAAATGCCCGCGCCTTGCAAACCGGCGCGTCACCTGCTCGTCAAACAGTCGCGATCCAGTCCTCGCGACTGTTTATCGTGCAACGCAACATGATATACCTGTCGCATTGGGTGGAGGTAGGCAGACATGAATAATGAAATGCCCCTGTGGACGCCATCAGAGACGCGCAAGGCGGAGGCTCCGCTGTCGAAATTCATGATCTGGTGTGGCCAGCATTTTGATCGCACATTTGCCGATACGGATGACCTGCACGCCTGGTCGATCACCGAGCGCGGCGATTTCTGGACGGCGGTCTGGGATTTCTGCGGCGTGAAGGGCGAGCGCGGCGCGACAAGCCTCATCCACGGCGACGACATGATGGCGGCCCGGTTCTTTCCCGAGGCGGTGCTGAACTTTGCCGAAAACCTGCTGACCCGCACTGGCACGGACGACGCGCTGATCTTTCGCGGCGAGGACAAGGTGGCCTATCGCTGGAGCTGGGATGAGTTGGCGGCTGACGTTTCGCGCCTGCAGCAGGCCTATCTCAACCTGGGCATCGGACCGGGAGACCGGATTGCGGCGATGATGCCGAACCTTCCCGAAACCATTGCGGCCATGCTGGCGGCCGCCTCCATCGGGGCGATCTGGTCGTCCTGTTCGCCAGATTTCGGCCGCCAAGGCGTGCTCGACCGGTTTGGCCAGATCGAGCCAAAGCTGTTCATCGTCTGCGATGGCTATTGGTATAACGGCAAGCGCCAGGACGTCGCCGACAAGGTGCGCGATGTGGCGGCAGAGCTGAAGGTGCCTGTCGTGATCGTGCCCTATGCCGGCGATGCAGCGGCCCTTGCGGCCTCGCTCAGCGATGGCCGCACGCTGGAAGCGCTGATGGCGCCTTATGCGGTAAAGCCCATAGCCTATACGCGCATGCCGTTTTCGCACCCGCTCTATATCCTGTTTTCCTCCGGCACGACGGGCGTTCCCAAATGTATCGTGCATTCGGCGGGCGGCAGCCTGTTGCAGCACCTGAAGGAACTGGTGCTGCATTGTGGCATCACGCCCGGTGACCGGCTGTTCTATTTCACCACCTGCGGCTGGATGATGTGGAACTGGCTCGCCTCCGGCCTTGCCGCCGGAGCCACGCTCTGCCTCTTCGACGGCTCGCCCTTTGCGCCTGACGGTAAGGTTCTGTTCGATTATGCTGAGGCCGAAAAGTTTAAGGTGTTCGGCACGTCTGCAAAATTCATCGATGCGGTGCGCAAGGCCGAACTCGAGCCGATCAAAACCCATGACCTGTCGTCGCTGCAGCTCATCACCTCCACCGGTTCGCCGCTCTCGCCGGAAGGCTTTTCCTTCGTTTATGAAGGCATCAAGGCGGATGTACATCTCGCCTCGATTTCCGGCGGCACCGATATCGTCTCCTCCTTCGTGCTCGGCAATCCCTTGAAACCGGTGTGGCGCGGCGAGATCCAGGGGCCGGGCCTCGGGCTTGCTGTCGATGTTTGGAGCGATGACGGCAAGCCGGTGCGTGGCGAAAAGGGTGAACTCGTCTGCACCAAGGCCTTTCCGTCCATGCCCGTGATGTTCTGGAATGATCCCGGCCAGAAGAAATACAAGGCCGCCTATTTCGAACGTTTTGACAATATCTGGTGCCACGGCGATTTTGCCGAGTGGACGCCCCATGGCGGACTGATCATCCACGGTCGCTCCGATGCGACGCTGAACCCCGGTGGCGTGCGCATCGGCACGGCGGAAATCTACAATCAGGTGGAGCAGATGCCGGAAGTGCTGGAGGCACTGTGCATCGGCCAGGATTTTGATGATGACGTGCGCGTGGTGCTCTTCGTGCGGCTCGCCAATGGCGTGGTGCTCGATGAGGCGCTGGTTGCGGCGATCAAGACCCGCATCCGCACCAGCTGCACGCCGCGCCACGTGCCGGCCAAGGTCATTGCCGTCTCGGATATTCCGCGCACGAAATCCGGTAAGATTGTTGAGCTTGCGGTGCGCGAAGTCGTGCATGCCCGGCCGGTGAAAAATATGGAGGCGCTTGCCAATCCGGAAGCGCTGCACCTGTTTGCCGGACTTGCCGAACTGCAGTCGTGACCCTTTGCTTTGGCTGATTTAGGGAAGGGCAGCTTCGGCTGCCTTTCCTGTAACGCCCTAGCGCTCCATCGAGCGGGAGACGAACAGCACAGGCACAAGACCGGCGAGCACGATGATCAGTGAGGCAATCGAGGCGTTCTCGATCTGCGCACGCGAGGCATCCTCATAAACCAGCGTGGCCAGCGTGTTGAAGTTGAACGGCCGCAGCAGGATGGTGGCCGACAGTTCCTTCATCGATTCGACAAAAACGAAGAGGGCGGCCGTCAACAGGGCGGGGCGCATGTTGGGCAGGAGCACGCTGACAAGCGTCTGGAAGCGGTTGCGGCCGAGCGTTCGCGCCGCCATATCGAGATGCGGCGACAGTTTTCGGAAGCCTGAATCCACCGTTCCCTCCGCCATGGTGAGGAAACGCACGGTGCAGGCATAAAAGATGGCAAAGCCGGTGCCGGATAATAGAAGCCCGGTAGACACGCCGAAATACTGGCGCATCAGGCCATCCAGCCCATTGTCGAAGGCGGCAAGCGGCACGAGCACGCCGATTGCAAGCACGGTTCCCGGCATGCCGTAACCCAGCGAGGCCAGACGCCCGGCAATGCCGCCCGCAGCATTGGGGCGCGTACGCAGGCTATAGGCCAGAAGAAAGCCGATGAGGACGGTGGCGATTGCTGCCGAGCCCGACACCAGAACGCTATTCCACAAGGCTTTCAACAGACGCGGATCGTGCAGCAGTTCCAACCGGCGCACGGCGTAACTGGCAAGCATCGCAACCGGCAGCAGGAAACCGAAAGCCACCGGAGTTAAGCAGACGGTGACGGCGGCAATCGCGGCCATCCCCCGAAGCCTCGGGCGCACTCGATCATTGACGCTGGCGGTCGTGCGGTTTGCCACAAAACGCTGTCGCCGGCGCGCCAGCCGTTCAACCGCGATGAGGCCGGCAACGACGAGAAGCAGCACCACGGCCAGTTGGGCGGCCCCGCCAAGGCTTCCGCGGTTCAGCCACGTATCGTAGATCGAAAAGGTGAGCGTGGTCACGCCGAGATATTCCACGGCGCCGATATCGTTCAGCGTTTCCATGGCGACCAGCGTCAATCCGATCATGATCGCCGGCCGCGCCATGGGCAACTGGATGCGCAGCATGGTGCGCAAGGGGCCGGCGCCCAGTGTGCGCGCCACATCGGCTGCTGCGCGCCCCTGCATGAGAAACGTGGAGCGGCAGGCGAGGTAGACATAAGGATAAAGCACCGACGACATCACCAGCACCGCGCCGCCGAGCGAGCGGATATCCGGAAACCAGTAGTCCCGTGCCGTGCGATAACCGAAAAGCCCGCGGTAGAACGTCTGCAGCGGCCCGGTGAAATCGAGAAATTCCGCAAACATATAGGCGGCGATATAGGACGGGATCGCAAGCGGCAGAACCAGCGCCACCGATAACAGCCGGCGAAACGGAAAACTGAAACCGGTAACCAGCCAGGCGGTGAGAATGCCGAACAGGCTGGTCAGAAGCCCTGTGAACAGGACAAGTTGCACCGTGCGCAGCGTGGCGCGCGGCAAAACATTGGTGAAGATATGCGCAAGGCTCTCCGTGCCGCCAAAAAGCGCAATCCAGACTACGGATGCCACCGGCAGCACCGCAATGGCCGCCACCAGAAGCGCCGCGCCAGACAGGAGCCGCGCATCCTGCCCGCGAACTGGCCCGCCCGTCCGCTTGGGAGCGTCGGCAAATTCCGCGCTGAAAGAGGGTTCCCCCGCCATGCTTATCCTTTGTCTGTCCCCGCAGACCGTCCCCAGACGCTCTACAACATCGGCCCGGAAACCGGAATTGGTTTTCGGGCCGATGGAATTGGCAAAAAGCGGCTGTGCCGATGGGGCTTCCTCAGGTGGCCAGCACGCGCGGCGAGGGGAAGGTGACCTCCACCAGCGTGCCTTCGTTCGGCGCCGAATGGATGGAGAAGGCGGCGCGGTTAGCATCCACCATCGCCTTGGTCAGCGGCAGGCCAAGGCCGG
>JAIXTO010000116.1 GCA_027483885.1 Rhizobiaceae bacterium | reverse complement strand
GCTTCTTCGACGGTGATAACACCTTCGTTGCCGACCTTCTGCATGGCTTCAGCAATGTCACGGCCGACCTGTGCGTCGCCGTTTGCCGAAATCGTGCCAACCTGGGCAACTTCTTCAGACGTGGAGATCTTCTTGGCCTTGGCCTGGAGGTCCTTCACGACTTCAGCAACAGCCAGATCGATGCCGCGCTTCAGGTCCATCGGGTTCATGCCGGCAGCAACAGCCTTGTTGCCTTCGCGAACGATCGCCTGGGCCAGAACCGTTGCCGTCGTGGTGCCGTCACCAGCGATGTCGTTGGTCTTGGAAGCCACTTCGCGCACCATCTGGGCGCCCATGTTCTCGAACTTGTCTTCCAGTTCGATTTCCTTGGCGACCGATACGCCGTCCTTGGTGATGCGCGGTGCGCCGAAGGACTTGTCGATGATAACGTTACGACCCTTCGGGCCGAGCGTTACCTTCACTGCGTCTGCGAGGATGTCGACGCCGCGCAGCATCTTTTCGCGCGCAGTGCGGCCGAACTTGATTTCTTTAGCTGCCATGTTCAAAACTCCCGGGCATCACGCCCTTTGGTTGAATTGATAATCTGATGGAAAAGATCGGACTGAAAAATCAGCCGATGATGCCCATGATGTCGGCTTCCTTCATGATCAGAAGGTCTTCGCCGTCGAGCTTTACTTCCGTGCCCGACCACTTGCCGAACAGAACGCGATCGCCAACCTTGACGTCGAGTGCAACGATCTTGCCGCTGTCATCGCGAGCGCCGGAGCCGACGGCGACGATTTCGCCTTCCTGCGGCTTTTCCTTGGCGGTATCGGGAATGATGATGCCACCCTTGGTCTTGGCTTCGGATTCAACGCGACGAACGACGACGCGGTCGTGAAGCGGGCGGAAATTGGTGCTTGCCATTGTCTAATCCCTCGATCAAATGACCTTTACGGGCTTTGAGGAGGCCCGTGTCCCTGTTGCTAGCACTCACCTATTGGGAGTGCTAACGACCCCGAGATAAGACCGGTGCTGTGATGAGTCAAGAACGGGCCTCTAAAAAATCTGCGCCTTTCTCAGCGCCGTCGCACGCTTTGCCTGTTCATTGCGGCGGAGTGGTGTCGTGAGCGTCGCGACGCCCGATCCGGCAGGCGCGGCAGCCATGTCCGCCGACGTTAAGGCACCAAAACCTTCCCTGAAGGAACTGACGCTGGTTTTTGCCCGCATCGGCTGCCTGGGTTTTGGCGGGCCGGCCGGCCAGATCGCCATGATGCACCGGGCAATCGTGGACGAGCGCCGCTGGCTGTCGGAAGACCGTTTTCTGCACGCGCTTAACTATTGCATGCTTCTGCCGGGGCCGGAGGCGCAGCAGCTGGCCACCTATGCCGGCTGGCTTTTACATGGGGTGCGCGGCGGCATTATTGCCGGCCTGCTCTTCGTGCTGCCCGGCCTTTTCGTCATCATCGGGCTCTCCACCGCCTATGGGCTTTATCAGGATGCCGGCTGGCTTGCCGGCCTGTTTTTTGGGCTGAAGGCTGCCGTCCTCTCCGTCGTGGTGGAGGCCGTGATCCGGCTTGCCCGGAAAACGCTGAAGACGGGTTTTCTGCGTGTGCTGGCGGCGCTGGCATTTCTGGCGCTTTTCGTGCTGGCCCTGCCGTTTCCGCTGGTTATTTTCCTTGCAGCCCTTGCCGGATATTTTCGCGCACGTCGTGTCAGCGCGCCCGATGCGATGACGGTCTCCGAACCGCGTGAAATCGCGCCGGTTCTCGCCCGCCCGCCGCTTGCACGCTCGTTTGCCCTGCTGTTGTTCTGGGTCGGCGTCTGGCAGTTGCCGCTTCTCGTCCTCTCCTTCATCGCCGGCGCCGAAAGCCTGGCGGTGATGTTTACCTTCTTCTCGAAGATGGCGCTGGTGACCTTCGGTGGGGCCTATGCGGTGCTGGCCTATGTGGCGCAGGTGGCGGTCGAAAATTACGGCTGGCTGCGGCCCGGTGAAATGCTGGATGGGCTGGCGCTGGCCGAGACGACGCCGGGGCCGCTGGTGCTGGTTTTATCCTATGTCGGTTATCTCGTCGGCTTTCGCACCGTGCCGGGGCTCGATCCCGTGGTCGCCGGCATCATTGGTGCGCTGTTGACGGCCTGGGCCACGTTCGTGCCGAGCTTCATCTGGATCTTTGCCGGCGCGCCCTATATCGAGCGCCTGCGCGGCAATATCGCCATATCCGCGGCGCTCTCCGCCATCACCGCTGCCGTGGTCGGCGTCATCCTCAACCTTGCCATCTGGTTCGGCCTGCATGTTCTGTTTGCGAAAGTCGATCGCATCGCCTTCGTCTCCAGCTGGCAGGGTGCAGGCGCGCCCGGCATCTGGTGGCCGCAGCCGGCCTCGCTCGATGCGGCCGCTCTCGCGCTTTTTGCGCTCTCGGCCTTCCTGCTGCTGCGGGTCCGGCTCGGCATGGTCAAGGTGCTTGGCCTTTGCGCCGCAGCCGGCCTCTTCTGGCGCCTTTCCGGCTTTTAAGGCACCGGGCCGTGCCGCCACCCCTTGCGCAAGCTAAGGCCTGATTGGCGCTCCCGGCCTAAAACTCCTTGCCATCGGGCCGGAGCTTTGCCATGTCAGCGCCAGTTTCTTGCAACGCATCAGGGTGACCATGGCAGACCGCATCAAGAACCTCAGCGCAATCACCGCTGGCTACGATCTCGTGCTTTCGGATGTCTGGGGTGTGCTGCACGATGGCATCACGGCGTTTCCTGCCGCCTGCGAAGCGCTGGCAGCGGCCCGCAAGGCAGGCCTTGCCGTTGTTCTCATCACCAATTCGCCGCGTCCGGCCCCCGGCGTCATCGACCAGCTGCGCGTGCTTGGCGTGCCGGATGAGGCCTATGACCGGATCGTGACCTCGGGCGACGTCACCCGCGCGCTGATTGCCGAAGGCCCGAAGAAGGTCTTTCTGCTCGGTCCGGAGCGCGACATGCCGCTGTTTGAGGGTCTTGACGTCACGGTCACCAGCGAGGCGGACGCCGATTGCATTGTCTGCACCGGCTTTTTCGATGACGAGCGCGAGGTGCCGGAAGATTACCACGACATGCTGTCGCGCTTTATCGCCCGCGACGTGCCGATGATCTGCGCCAATCCGGATCTCGTCGTCGAGCGCGGCCATCGCATCATCCCCTGCGCCGGCGCCGTTGCCGCCTATTACGCGCAGCTTGGCGGCCACAATCGTTTCGGCGGCAAACCGCACCGGCCGATCTACGAGGCAGCCCTTGCGAGCGCCCGCGATGTGAAGGGCGAAATCGATCTGTCGAAGATCATTGCGGCCGGCGATGGAATGCCCACAGATGTGAAGGGCGCCCTCAGCTACGGGCTCGACCTTCTCTACATCTCCGGCGGCATTCACGCGGCGGAATATACCATCAACGGTGAAACCGACGAGGCCATCCTCAACGCGTATCTGGAGCGCGAGGCGGCCACGCCGAAATGGTGGATGCCGCGGCTGGCCTGACGGATGGACGAGATGACCGTATTTCACCGCAATGAACAGAAGGAAGCGCTGCCGGCGGATCTGAAGGGCGGCGTCGTTGCCATCGGTAATTTCGATGGCGTGCATCGCGGCCACCGCAGTGTGCTGGAGCGGGCGCTGGCGCTTGCCAAGGAGCGCGGCGTGCCGGCGCTGGTCCTGACCTTCGAGCCGCATCCGCGCACCGTCTTCAAACCGGAGCAGCCGGTATTTCGCCTGACGCCCGGCCCGCTGAAGGCACAGCTTCTGGAAGCCATGGGCTTTCATTCGGTCATCGAATACCCGTTCGACCGGGAGTTCTCGCAGCGGTCCGCCGAGGATTTTGTCGAAAACATTCTGGGCGGCTGGTTGCAGGCGAGCGCTGTCGTCACCGGTTTCGATTTCCACTTCGGCCGTGGCCGCGAGGGCGGCCCGGCCTACCTGATGGATGCCGGGCGCCGCTTTGGCTTCGACGTGACGCTGGTCGATGCCTTTCGCGATGAAAATACCGAGGTGATTTCCTCCAGCCGTATCCGCGAGTTGATCGCGGCAGGCGAGGTCAGCGAAGCCGCCGGCCTGCTCGGCTATCGTTACACCGTGCAAGCGGAAATCGTCGGCGGCGAACAGCTTGGCCGCACGCTGGGTTACCCCACTGCCAACATGGCGCTGGCGCCTGAAGTGGAGCTGAAAGCCGGCATCTACGCCGTGCGCTTCCGCCGGCCGGACGGCACGCTCTACAACGGCGTCGCAAGTTATGGCCGGCGCCCGACGGTGACGGAAAACGGCGCGCCGCTTCTGGAAACCTTTGTCTTCGACTTTTCCGGCAGCCTTTACGGCGAAATCTGTTCGGTGTCCTTTTTCGGATACCTGCGCCCGGAACTGAAGTTCGACGGGCTCGATGCGCTCGTCGTGCAGATGAAGCGCGACGAGGAAGAGGCGCGCGCGCTGCTGTCAGGTGTTGCGCCGCTCGGTGAGGTGGATGGAAAGATCACGTTCTGAGGCGAGGTCTTCGCACCGTCGTCTTTATGAAAACCTGACCTTTGGCACCGGATTTCGAAATCGAAAGCTTATGTGCCGGACGCTACATTGGCCTTGTCGCTCATCTGGATCGTTTTCGGCAAGAACCCTTTGCAGGTTTTTCGCCGATACGCTCCACAACAGGGAGGCAGGACATTGCGCGCCGATCCGGTGCCGATGCGCTGCTCAAGGCTTATGCGTCCACCCATTCTGTCGGGTTTTCTTGTGGCGGAGGTGCGCGAACAATCGCGCTCCGCCCCGGTGTCGAGCACGGTGACCCGGCCCCGTTTGTCCGCCCCGGACGATATCCGGCTGCAACCCTTCCTGCGCCGTTGCCGCCTGCTGTTGTGCCTGAAGCGGGAAACAGGCACCAAGCCATGACCCATCCCCATTTTTCAGGCCTGTTTACCGATCTCGTCACGCCGTTTTCGAGCGACGCGGTCGATCGTGCCGGTTTTGCAGCGCTGGCCGAATGGCAGATCAGCGCCGGTGTGGCCGGCCTTGTCGTCTGCGGCGAGGCGTCCGAAGCGCCGACGCTCGAACGATCGGAGCGAAACCTTGTCATCCGGACCGCCCTTGATGTGGCACGCCGCACCGTTCCGGTTTTTGTCGGGGCCGGCAGCAATTCCACCGAGAAGACGCTGGCGCTGGTGGCGGAAGCCAAGGCGCTCGGCGCCGATGGCGTGACGATCGTCACGCCCTATTACAACAAGCCGTCGCAGGCAGGCATCCGCCATCATATCGAAACTGTGGCCGCTGCTGCCGCCCTGCCTGTTGTCGTCGTCAACCGGCCGGCGCGCACCGGCGTCAACCTTGCCCCCGAAACGATGGAGGCGCTGATGGCGCTTCCGAACGTCGCCGGGCTGGTGGATTGCACCGGAGACCAGACGTTGGCCTTCCAGTTTTGCGCGAGCAGTCCGGTGCCGGCCCGGATCGTCTGCGGGGATGATCAGGCCTCGCTGTCACTCGGGCTGATGGGGGCAAGCGGCCATGTGTCGCTGGCCGCCAATGTGGCCCCGCATGCCGTCTGCGCGCTGCACCGGGCGCTTGATGCGGGAAACGTCGCCGTTGCACGCAGTGTCTTCCAGCGGCTACGCCCGCTTTTGTGTGCGCTTGAGGCGGATCATCCGGTCAGCGCCACCAAGCAGGCCCTGTCCTTCATCCTCGGCACCTCGCCCGATGTGCGCCTGCCGCTGGTGCCGGTTGCAGAGCCGGTTGCCGAGGATCTGCGCCAGTCGCTGTCTCTCATCGGGGTAAACTCGCATGCGGCTCCGGCGAAGCACAGGTTTCGCGCCGGCGCCTGAAAGAGCCTGCCCGGCCGCTGCGCCGCGCGGGCTTTGGCATTCAACGAAAAATTCACGGAGATATCATCATGGGATCGCATCAACCCCTCAATGCCAAGGCCTGTGCCCGTTTCACCGTCGGGCGTGACCATCATGGCTGGTGGGTCGTGCACGACCGGGAAAATCGCGTCGGCGGCCTGTTTGCCAGCGAAGAGGCAGCGCTGCATTTCGCGCGCGTGGAATGCGGACGCCAGCCGGGGGCCGTCACCCGCGCCGCCGACAGCGAGGTCATCGAGCTTGATGCCTTCACGGCCGATCATCCAGCCTTTGCCAAGGCCGCGCCTGCCTCGCATCCGCTGCGGCCGGCTGCCTGACACCTCTTTCCTTTCGCGCCAAAACCGCCTAAAGAATGCGCCACCATGACGTATCTTTCGGCGGCCCGTGTCATTCGAATTATTGGCCCGGCTTTCCCGGCAGCTTGAAAAGCTGAAGGGAGGGTCCGGGTTTTTGGCGCTGGGATTTTTCCTTGCGCGTCCGTCGCCAATCCACATTGTTTATTCTGCGACCGCGCCCGGTCGCCTTTCCGATGGTTGATTCATGACCGATACCGCTGAAAAACTTGATTATTCCAAAACCCTCTATCTGCCCGAGACCGAGTTTCCCATGCGCGCCGGCCTGCCCGCCAAGGAGCCGGAAATGGCCAAGAAGTGGAAGGACATGGAGCTTTACAAGAAGCTCCGCGCCTCCGCCGCCGGGCGCGAAAAATTCGTGCTGCACGATGGCCCTCCTTATGCCAACGGCAATATCCACATCGGCCATGCGCTGAACAAGGTGTTGAAGGACGTCATCACCCGCTCGTTCCAGATGCGCGGGTTTGATGCCAATTACGTGCCCGGCTGGGATTGCCACGGGCTTCCGATCGAATGGAAGATCGAGGAAAAATACCGCGAAAAGGGCAAGGACAAGAACGAGGTCCCGGTCAACGAATTCCGCCGCGAATGCCGCGAGTTCGCGCAAGGCTGGATCGACATCCAGTCGGAAGAGTTTCGCCGCCTCGGCATCGAGGGCGATTTCGAGCGCCCCTACACGACGATGAATTTTCACGCCGAAAGCCGCATCGCCGGCGAACTGCTGAAACTTGCCATGTCCGGCCAGCTGTATCGCGGTTCCAAGCCGATCATGTGGTCGGTGGTGGAGCGCACGGCGCTGGCTGAAGCCGAGGTGGAATATCACGAGGTCGAGAGTGATACGATCTGGGTGAAGTTCCCGGTGGTGGTATCTGCCGCTTACGATATCGCACCGAACAGGCAGATGCCTGATACTTTGGTTGACGCTTCAGTCGTCATCTGGACTACCACCCCTTGGACGATCCCCGGCAACCGCGCGATCTCTTATTCATCGCGTATCGAGTATGGGCTTTACGAAGTCACCGAAGCCGTCAACGACTTTGGCCCGCAGCCGGGTGAAAAGCTGATCTTTGCCAAGCGTCTTGCGGAGGACTCTGCAACCAAGGCCAAGGTCACGTTCAAGTTGATCCGCGACGTCACCGGTGCGGAACTCGCGGCCATCACCTGCGCCCACCCGCTCGCCGACATGGGCTACACCTTTGACGTCCCGCTTCTCGATGGCGATCACGTCACCGATGATGCCGGCACCGGTTTTGTCCACACGGCCCCCAGCCACGGCCGCGAGGACTTCGAGGCCTGGATGAGCAATGTCCGCGCGCTGGAAGCACGCGGCATTGACACAAAAATCCCGTTCCCGGTCGATGATGCCGGCTTCTACACCGATGAAGCTTATGGCTTTGGCCCGTCTGCCGAAGGCGGCGCCGCGCGCGTGCTGGATGATAACGGCAAGAAGGGCGACGCCAACAAGCGGGTGATGGAGGCGCTGATCGCCGCCAAGAACCTGTTTGCCCGCGGCCGCATCAAGCACGAATATCCGCATTCCTGGCGTTCGAAGAAGCCGGTCATCTTCCGCAACACGCCGCAGTGGTTTGTCTATATGGACAAGGAATTGTCCGATGGCACGACGCTGCGGTCGCGTGCGCTGTCTGCCATAGATGATACCCGTTTCGTGCCCGCCGCCGGCCAGAACCGTCTGCGCGCCATGATCGAAGGTCGGCCGGACTGGGTTCTGTCGCGTCAGCGCGCCTGGGGCGTGCCGATCTGCGTTTTTGCCGACAAGGCCGGAAACGTGCTGCAGGATGAGGACGTCAATGCCCGCATTCTCGAAGCCTTCGAGAAGGAAGGGGCCGACGCCTGGTTTGCCGAAGGCGCCAAGGAGCGTTTCCTCGGCAATGCGCATGATAGCGAACAGTGGCAGATGGTGACCGACATTCTCGATGTCTGGTTCGATTCAGGCTCGACCCACACCTTTACGCTGGAAGACCGCCCGGACCTGAAATGGCCAGCCGATGTCTATCTGGAAGGGTCCGACCAGCATCGCGGCTGGTTCCATTCCTCGCTTCTGGAATCTTGCGCCACGCGCGGCCGTGCGCCTTACAATGCCGTTGTCACCCATGGGTTCATCATGGATGAGAAGGGCGAGAAGATGTCGAAGTCGAAGGGCAACGTGACGGCCCCGCAGGCCATCATGAACGATGCCGGCGCCGATATCCTGCGCCTCTGGGTGATGAGTTCGGATTATGCCGAGGACCTGCGCGTCGGCAAGACGATCATCCAGACCAATATCGATGCCTACCGAAAAATCCGCAACACCATCCGCTGGATGCTCGGTACGCTTGCCCATGATAAAGGCGAGGAGATCACTTACACCGATCTGCCGGAGCTGGAAAAGCTGATGCTGCACCGGCTGGCCGAACTCGACCAGCTTGTGCGCCGCGCCTATGACGATTTCGATTTCAAGCGCATCACCCGTGCGCTGACCGATTTCGCCAATGTGGAACTGTCGGCCTTCTACTTCGATATCCGCAAGGATGCGCTCTATTGCGATGCCCCGTCGTCTCTGCGTCGTCGCGCAAGCCTGCATGTCATCCGCAAGCTGTTCGATTGCCTCGTGCTGTGGTTTGCCCCGATGATGCCGTTTACGACGGAAGAGGCGTGGCTGAGCCGCGATCCCTCCGCCGTCTCGGTGCATCTGGAACAGTTCCCTGAAATTCCGGCCGAGTGGCGAAACGAGGCGCTGGCCGAAAAGTGGAAAAAGGTGCGCACGGTGCGCCGTGCCGTCACCGGCGCTCTGGAGCTGGAACGCAAGGACAAGCGCATCGGCTCCTCGCTGGAGGCAGCGCCAGTCGTCCATATTGCCGACGCCGAACTCTTGTCGGCGCTCGATGGTCTGGATCTCGCTGAAATCAGCATCACCTCGGATATTTCTGTGGTGGCAGGCGAGGGGCCGGCGGATGCGTTTCGCCTGGAAGACGGCACGAAGGTTGCTGTCGAGCCAAGACTTGCCGAAGGTGTCAAATGCGCCCGCTCCTGGAAGATCACCAGGGATGTCGGGTCTGATCCCGACTATCCCGATGTTTCAGCACGTGACGCGGAAGCTCTGCGTGAACTTGCCGCGCTAAACTAAAGCCTTGATACCGGATGATTGCGCTTTGGCGCGTCATCCGGTAAATCTGCCTGAAATTGGCCGGAATTTGCGGCCAACGGGAGATGATGGATCTCGCAAGCGTCTCGGACGGGCGCGGCTGGAAGGGTTTTGATGAACATGACCAATGTCATTGGCGCACGGGCAGGTGCAATTCGCGCGCGCGCGGGGCTTCTTGCCGTTGTGGCGGCCGCTCTTGCTGTTTCAGGCTGCACGACAGGCCCGACCTACGGGACGAGCAAGACGTCCGGCGAACAGCTGGTCGATGACCTGGGCCAGGCCGTGTCGCTGGGTTCTGAACCCGCAAACAAGAACACCCGGTACAATCCGCGTCCGCAGTTGGTGGTGAACAAGAACGCCACGGGCCTTCCTGCCCCGCAGGCATCGCTTGCCAGCCGCGAAAACAACCCCAACTGGGTGGAATCGCCGGAAGAAACCCGCGCGCGCCTGCGCGACGAGGCAGATGCCAACAAGGACAACCCCAACTATCGCTCGCCGCTTCTCGCCGGCAATGGCACGGCCGGTACGCTGACGGAAAGCCAGAAGTGGGAAGCCTTCCGCAAGGCCCGCCAGAACGCTGAAAACCCCGGCATCACCGGCACCCGCCGCACGCTGACCGACCCGCCGACCGAATACCGCATCGCCGATACCGACCAGCTGAACGATCTGGGCGAACCTGAGTTGAAAAAGGAACGCGAACGCAAGAAGGCTGCCCAGGAAGCCGGCAAGACGACCTCTTCCTGGTGGAAGCCGTTCCAGTAAGGTGATTTTTTGGGGCGGATCGCCTGATCGGGAATTGGTGTGATCAACGCGCTGTCCGTTGCGGATGCGGCCCCCTCATCCGCCTGCCGGCACCTTCTCCCCGAGGGGAGAAGGGATGTGGGGCTGCCGTTCTGCTTTTTTCTTTTCTTCCCAACAGGAGTGGTAATAGCCGCAGCGCTTGCGGCTCCCCTCTCCCCTCGGGGAGAGGTCTGCCGAGCGAAGCGGAGGCAGGGTGAGGGGGCGGCTTGCGCTTTGCCTTATCTTAAAGTGCATCACCAAAACCCGACCCGGCAAACTACTCCGCCTCAATCCCCACGCTTACCCTTGAAAAAATCCACCAGAATTGCTGCCGCGGCCGTTTCGGCAATGCCGGAATAGACGTCCGGATGGTGGTGGCAGGTGGGCTGGTTGAAAAAGCGCACGCCGCTTTCCACCGCGCCGCCCTTGGCGTCGTTTGCGCCGTAATATAGCCTTCGGATGCGCGCGAAAGAGATGGCGGCCGCACACATGGTGCAGGGCTCGAGCGTCACATAAAGATCGGCGCCGGCAAGTCGCTCTGCGCCAAGGGCTTCGCAGGCCATGCGGATGGCAAGAATTTCGGCATGCGCGGTCACGTCATGCATCTCGCGCGTGCGGTTTCCGGCACGGGCAATGATGTCGCCATTGAGCACCACGACGGCGCCGATCGGCACTTCGTTTCGCTCTGCCGCCCGCTGTGCCTCGATCAATGCTTCGTCCATGAAGCGATTTGTCCCGCTCATGCGGCGATTTCCTCTTAACCAGGGCAACGCGAACTGTTAGGAACGGTCCAACCTGCGTTGCGTCAGCCGTCTTTCGCAACGCGACAGACATTAATTTCAGTCAAACACTGATGTCATGGACAGCATTGTCCGACACACGCTTCAGGCAAACAACAAATGAGCTTCAAAGACAAGCCGAAGCGCGAGGGGACCAAGTCCTTCGATCGCGACCGGAAATCCACTTCTGCCCCTAAGAAGGCCTCGGCCGAAAGTGCGCAGGCCAAGACTGCGCTGGAGGGTGCACCGCGCGTGGCCCGCAAGGCAGCGCCTGCGGCAACGGAAGGGGCGGGATCTGCCCCCGCAAAGCCCGAACGCATCTCCAAGATCCTCGCCCGCGCCGGCATTGCGTCGCGTCGTGATGTCGAGCGGATGATCATGGAAGGCCGCGTCAGCGTCAACGGCAAGCAGCTGGAGACGCCGGTTCTCAACGCCACGCTTGCCGACCGCATCGAGGTGGATGGCCAGCCGATCCGCGGCATCGAGCGCACCCGCCTGTGGCTTTACCACAAGCCGTCCGGCCTGGTGACGACCAATTCCGATCCGGAAGGCCGGCCCACCGTGTTCGACAACCTGCCGGAAGACCTGCCGCGCGTGCTGTCGATCGGCCGTCTCGATATCAACACCGAAGGCCTGCTGCTGCTGACCAATGACGGCGGCCTGTCGCGTGTTCTGGAACTGCCGACCACCGGCTGGCTGCGCCGTTACCGCGTGCGCGCCTATGGCGATATCAGCCAGGAAAAGCTCGACACGCTGAAGGACGGCATTGCCGTCGACGGCGTGCTCTATGGTGCCATCGACGCGACGCTTGACCGCACGCAAGGCCACAATGTGTGGATCACCATGGGTCTTCGCGAAGGCAAGAACCGCGAAATCAAGAACGTGCTCGGCGCGCTCGGCCTCGACGTGAACCGCCTGATCCGCCTGTCCTACGGTCCCTTCCAGCTGGGTGATCTGCCGGAAGGCCATGTGGTGGAAGTGCGCGGCCGCATGCTGCGCGACCAGCTCGGCCCCCGCCTCATCGAGGAATCCAAGGCCAATTTCGACGCGCCGATCTATACCAATAACGGCCCCGTCGAAGAAGATGCCACCGCGGCCAAGCCGGGCGAGAAGCCATTTGGCAAAACCTTCGGCAAGCAGGGCGACCGCGAGGAACGCGGCTTTGCCGTCGAACGCCGCGAGCGCTCGACCGAGGGTGCCGGTGAGGGCAAACGCCCGGCATTTTCAAAGCCATCCGGCAAACCGGCTGGCAAATTCGACAAGGGTGGCGCAAAGTTCGGCGGCAAGTTCGACAGGGCGCCCGCCTATGACGAGGACAAGCCGAAGAAGCGCCCGCCGATGGGCACGTCGCGCACGGCAAATGTCTGGATGGCGCCCGGTGCGCGTCCGACCGCCGATGTGAAGGGCAAATCGTCCGCCCGCGCCGAGGCTGAACGTCTGTTTGCCAAGGGCACGGATGATCCGAGCCTGCGCGTGCAGGTGACCCGCGTCGAGGGCGACAGCGACTGGATCCGCGCCGATGAACCGCCTGCTGGCGGCCGTGGAGATCGGGCCGGCGGCCGTGGCGAAGGCCGCGGTGATCGTGGCGACAGGGGTGATCGCGGTGATCGTCCTGCTCGTGGTGACCGTCCGCCGCGCGGCGATCGTCCCGCCCGCAGTGAAGGTGGCGAACGCAGTTTTTCCGATCGTCCGCGTGGCCCGCGTCCTTCAGGAGATCGTCCGTCAGGCGACCGTCCGTCCGGTGATCGCCCCCGTGGCGATCGTTCGTTCGGCGATCGCAAGCCGCGCGAAGAGGGTGGCCGTTCCAAGCCGTATGGCGCAGGTGCCGGCCCCGGCCGTTCGCCGCGTGAAAATGCCGAACGGGCGTTTCGCCCGTCCGGTCCCCGCTCTGAAGGTGGCCGTTCCGAGGGTTCCCGTTCGGAAGGTGGACGTTCTGAGGGTGGACGTGGCGGTTTCGGCGCAAAGCCGGCCGGCAGCCGTCCTTATTCCGGCAAGCCCGCGGGTGACCGTGGCGACCGGCCTCAGCGTTCTGAGGGTGGCCGCTCCGAAGGTGGACGTTCTGAGGGTGGACGTGGCGGCTTTGGTGCAAAGCCTGCCGGTGCGCGCCCCTATTCGGGTCGTCCGGCCGGTGAACGGTCTGAAGGCGGACGTGGCAGTTTCGGGGATAAGCCGGCGGCTGCCAAGCCCTTCGGCGCAAAGCCCGGTGGTGCAAAGCCGTTTGGCGGTAAGCCCGGCGGCGGCAAGTCTTTCGGCGGAAAACCCGGTGGTGCAAAACCGTTTGGCGGCAAGCCTTCCGGTGGAAAGCCATCCGGCGGTCGCGGTCCGGGCTCTGGCCCGAAGGGCGGCGGCACGCGCTCCAGAACACCGAGGGGCTAAGCCTTGCGCATCGTTGGCGGTGAATTTCGTGGCCGCAATCTTGCCGCGCCCAAGACAGACGCGATCCGGCCGACCATCGACCGGACGCGTGAAAGCCTGTTCAACATCATCGGGCATGTTTATCCCGAGGCGATTGAAGGCACGCGGGTGATCGACCTGTTTGCCGGCACCGGGGCGGTCGGGCTCGAAGCCCTGTCGCGCGGCTGTCGAAGCGCCCTGTTTGTCGAAAACGGCGTCGAGGGCAGGGGGCTCCTCTGGGAAAACATCGAGAGCCTCGGCCTGCACGGCCGGGCGCGCATCCTGCGCCGCGATGCCACCAAGCTTGGCACCGTCGGCACCATGGAGCCCTGCCATTTCCTCTTTGCCGATCCGCCGTATGGGCGCGGCCTTGGGGAAGCGGCACTCGTTTCTGCCCATGAAGGCGGCTGGCTTTTGCCCGGTGCGCTCGTGGTGCTGGAAGAGCGCGCCGATGCGTCGCCCTCCGTCGCCCCGGTCTTCCAGCCGCTGGAACAGCGTGTATTTGGCGATACGCGCGTCGATTTCTTCCGTTACAAGCCGGTCTGAGGACGGACCCATGACGACGAAGCTCTCGCTTCCCGAACACGGCCTGTCGCTTCACGGCGGCATGCCACGGGTGGCGGTGGCTTTTGGCGGCGGCGGTGCGCGCGGCATCGCCCATATCGCCGTCATCGAGGCGCTGGACGAGATGGGCATCGTGCCCGTGGCGATTGCCGGCTCCTCCATCGGTGCCATTTTTGGCGCCGGCATGGCCGCCGGCCTGTCAGGCGCTGCCATCCGCGATTATACGCTCGAAACCGTCGGCAATCGGTCTGCCGTGCTGAACCGCCTGTGGTCGCTCGGGCCATCCAGCATGCGCGATGTGGTGGGCGGCTTTCGGCTCGGCCATTTCAACCTGGAGCGCATTCTGGAGGCGTTTCTGCCGCCGGAGATCCCGGCGGATTTCGAAGGCCTGAAAATCCCGTTGAAAATCGCCGTCACCGATTATTACGGCCAGTCGGAAGTGATCCTGGAAGAGGGCGATCTGCGCACGGCCATTGCCGCCTCGGCTGCCATTCCCGGCCTCTTCATGCCGGTCATGATCCATGGCCGGGTGATGATCGATGGCGGTGTCTTCAATCCGATCCCGTATGAACATGTCATGGAAAACGCAGACATCGTTATCGGCGTCGATGTGGTGGGCGCGCCGGAAGGGGATGGCACCCATGCACCGAACCGCATCGATAGCGTGTTCGGGGCAAGCCAGCTGATGATGCAGGCGGCCATCGCCCTCAAGATGAAACTGCATCCGCCGCATCTTTTCCTGCGCCCCTCGGTCAACCGCTTCGGGGTGATGGATTTTCTCAAAGCCCACGAAATCCTCGAGGAATCCGCACCGATCAAGGACGAGCTGAAGCGCGGGCTGGAAGGCCTGCTTGCCGTCGCCCGCACCTGAACTGCCCCCGTCTTGCGCTGGCTAGATCTCGCGCCGCACATGTCCCGGCCTAAACGCTTTCCGGCTCTTCCGTCACGGTGGTGGCGCGTTTCGGCTTGGTCAGCGGTTCCGGGCGAACCGGGCGGGTGTGTAGCATGTGGGCGCCGGCAGAAATGCCTTGCGCCGCCTGGATCTGTAGCCGTTCCTCGTCACGCCTTCTGATGTCGTCACCGATCTCGCTCGTTTCCGCTTCCGGTGTGCCAAGCGCCTCCAAGGTCTTTTGTCCGAACAGAAGCCCGGATTCCAGCGTTTCGCGCAGTTCGTATTCCACCTCGCGGGCGCGCAGCGAGATCGTGTGGATACGGTCATAGGAGCGCACGAAGAGCCGCACCTCGGGAAACTCGGCGCGGATGAGGTCAACGATGTGGTCCGTCACCTCGCGTTTCTGGGTGCAGACGGCAACGATCTTGGCCCGCTCGATGCCGGCTGCCATCAGCACCTCGCGCCGTGTGCCGTCACCGAAATAGATACGGAAACCAAACGTCGCCGCCTGCCGGATACGGTCGGGCGAATCGTCGATGACGGTGACGTCGCGACCGCCGGCAAGCAGGATCTGCGCTGCGATCTGGCCGAAACGCGAAAAGCCCACCATCAGCACGTCGGAGCCTGCGCCCTCAAAATCCTCCGGCATTTCCTCGCGGCCCTGTTCACGCACGAGGAAGCGCTTGGCAATCGCCGAGCCAAGGGGGGTGAGCGCCATCGACAGGGTGACGCTGGCAATCAGCAGCGAAGCGGTGGCCGGCGACAGAAGGCCGGCGGCAACCGCCGTTGTAAACAGCACGAAACCGAATTCGCCGCCCTGCGGCAGAAGCACGGCAATGCTTGCGGCATCTTCGCGGCTGGAGCCGCCGATACGGCAGAGGATATAGAGGATCACCCCCTTTGCGGCCATGAACAGCGGCACGCCGATAAGGATCAGCGCGAGATTGGCGAGAATGGCCTCAAGATCGAGCGACAGGCCGACCGCCATGAAGAACATGGCGAGCAGCAGCCCGCGAAACGGCTCGATATCGGCTTCCAGTTCATGCCGGTAGGAGGATTCGGCCAGCATGATGCCGGCGAGAAACGCGCCCATGGCCATGGAAAGCCCGGCAAGCTGCATCAGGACGGCAGCACCCAGCACCACCAGAAGGGCCGCTGCCAGCATGACCTCACGCGCGCCCGTGCGGGCAATCACCTGAAACAGCGGCGTCAGCAGGTAACGACCGGCCAGAACCATGCCGATGACGGCGCCGGCGGCCACGCCAAAATCGGTGAGGAACGAGCTTTCTGCAGCACCCGGTCCCGATCGCAGCAGCGTGACCAGCGCCAGAAGCGGCACGATTGCCAGATCCTGGAACAGCAGGACCGAAAAGGCGCGGCGCCCATAGGCGGAATTCGTGTCGCCGGCATCATTGAGGATCTGCAGCGCAAAGGCTGTGGAGGAGAGGGCAAGGCCAAAGCCTGCAATTACCGAACCCTGCCAGCTTGCAATGCCGGTTGCCCAGGCAAGTCCCGTCAGCGCCAGACCGCTCAACATCACCTGCGCGGTGCCGAGAATAAAAATATCGCCGCGCATCTGCCACAGGCGCGAGGGCTTCAGCTCCAGCCCGATGATGAAGAGCAGGAAAACGACGCCGAGTTCGGAGACATGCAGTACCTCTTCGGGATCTGCAATCAGCTGCAGGATCGGTCCGATGACGATGCCCGCTGCCAGATATCCGAGCACCGTGCCAAGTCCGAGCTTCTTGAAAATCGGTGCGGCCAGCACCGCGCCGCCCAGCAGCAGCAGCGTTTCGGTAAACAGGGGATCTGCACTTGCCATGAAACCTCGCGGGGTCGTTTCGGCATTGGGAACAAGAATCGCCCCGCCGCCCTTGATGCTTCCTTTAGTCCACAATACATGGAACGGGAATGAAAGGGTTTCCCATGTCCTCTGAAAATGGCCAAAACGCCCTGCTGTCTCGCGCAGGCGAGCTTGTCGATCTTGCACGAAAGGCCGGTGCCGATCAGGCCGATGCGGTCATCGTGCGCTCCCGCTCCCGTTCCGTCAGCGTTCGCCTTGGCAAGGTGGAGGGGACGGAAGCCTCCGAAAGCGACGATTTTTCGCTGAGGGTCTTTGTCGGAAAGCGCGTGGCCAGCGTCTCGGCCAATCCGGGCTTTGATCTTGCAGCCCTTGCCGAACGCGCCGTTGCGATGGCGCGCGTCTCGCCGGATGACCCTTACGCCTGCCTTGCCGACGAGGCGGATCTGGCCCGCGCCTATCCCGATCTCGAGCTGTTCGACCCGACCGAGATGTCGACGGAGGAACTGACGCAGGCAGCCCTTGCCATGGAAGAGGCAGCCCTTGGCGTGCCCGGCATCAGCAATTCGTCCGGTTCCGGCGCATCGGCTGGCGCCGGCGGGCTGGTGCTCGTCACCTCGCACGGCTTTTCCGGCAGCTATATGGCCAGCCGCTTCAGCCGCTCCGTCAGCGTCATCGCCGGCGAAGGCACAAAGATGGAGCGTGACTATGATTTCGACAGCCGCCTTTATGCTGCAGACCTTGCCTCTCCCGAACTGATCGGCAAACGCGCCGGTGAACGCACGGTCAAGCGCGTCAATCCGCGCCAGGTGGAGACCGGAGCCAATGTCACCGTCGTGTTTGACCCGCGCATCGCACGCGGCTTTGTCGGCCATATCGCCGGCGCCATCAACGGTGCATCGGTTGCCCGCAAGACCAGCTTCCTGCGCGACAAGATGGGCCAGCAGGTGTTGAAATCGGGGCTTTCGATCACCGACGATCCGATGATCGTTCGCGGTTCCTCCTCGCGCCCCTTCGATGGCGAGGGCGTATCGGGTGCCAAGCTTTCGATGATCGAGGACGGCGTACTGAACCACTGGTTCCTGTCCACTTCGACCGGCCGCGAACTTGGCCTTTCCACCAACGGGCGCGGCGTGCGCGGCGGCACTTCTGTCTCGCCGGGTTCGACCAATCTGGCGCTGGAGCCGGGCGATATCTCGCCGGAAGACCTGATCGCCAGCATCGGCACCGGGCTTTACGTCACCGAACTGATCGGGCAGGGCGTCAACATGTTGACGGGCGAATACAGCCGTGGCGCCACCGGCTTCTGGATCGAGAATGGCGAACTGGCCTTTCCCGTTTCCGAAGTCACCATCGCCTCCAATCTCAAGGACATGTTCATGCGGCTGACGCCGGCCAGCGACATCGACCGCAAATATGGCGTTGCCGCACCGACGATTGCGATTGAAGGCATGACACTGGCGGGGCGCTGATCTTGAACCATGACGCAGAGCAGACCTTTGACGACGATCTGGCGCTGATCCGTAAGGCAGCCCGCGAGGCGGGCGATATCGCGCTTGGCTATTTTGGCCGTTCACCGGAAGTCTGGTGGAAGAACGAGGGACGCTCGCCGGTGAGTGCCGCCGATTTCGCCTCCAATGACCGGCTACAGACGCTGCTTCTTGGGAGCCGTCCTGGCTATGGCTGGCTGTCGGAAGAGACGGATGACGATGCGCAGCGTTTGTCGCGCGACACGCTGTTCGTGGTCGATCCGATCGATGGCACGCGTGCCTTTATCAACGGCGAAAAGACCTGGTGCGTCAGTGTTGCGGTGGTCCATCGCGGCAAGCCGGTGGCGGGCGTTCTTTATGCGCCGGCGCTGAAGGAGGAATTTTGCGCCTGCGTGGATGGGCCGGCGCTGAAGAACGGCGTACCGATTTCCGTGTCTGCCGAAAATCCCGGCGCGCTTCGCCAGATCGCGGTGGCCGAAGATATGCTCGGCCAGTTTGCGCCCGATTTTCGCCGGACGCTCAACCGCATCCGCCACGTGCCCTCGCTTGCCTATCGGCTTGCCATGGTCGCCGATGGGCGGATCGATGGCACGGTGGTGAAGCGCAACAGCCATGAGTGGGATCTGGCGGCTGCCGACATCATCCTGGAGCGGGCCGGCGGGCGGCTTGTCGATCTTGATAGCCATCGCCTCATCTACAACCGGCAGGCTGTTACGCAGGGTGTGCTTTGCGGCGGGGCGGAACATGTTCTGGAAAGCTTGGTCGCCGGCCTTGCCTCGGGTTGACCTTTGCCCTCGAATGCCGCAGGAGGAAGGGACGGGGAGACGAAAAGACGAGGTAGAAAATGACCGAGCAGAGCGGCAAGAAACAACTCCTACACCTGGTTTTCGGCGGTGAGCTGGAAAGCCTCAAGGGCCTTGATTTCAAGGATCTGGCGGCCCTCGACATCGTCGGTATCTATCCCGATTATGCAAGCGCTCTGGAAGCCTGGAAAAGCAAGGCGCAGATGACCGTTGACAATGCGCACATGCGCTATTTCATCGTTCACATGCACCGTCTGCTGGACCCCGATTCCAAGGGCTGATCCATCGACCATGCGGCGGTCCGCCCGCCTCTTAAGGCAATCGACAGCTGTGTTTTCGACGCATTTGTCAGGCATGGGCCAATGTGCAAAAAACAAGGGCTGCGACCGGGGATGGTGGGGATGGCAAGCATAAAGGGGCGATGGCATTGAGCAACGGCTTGGCGCGCATGGCCTTGCTCGGATACCGCGTGGCCGGTATCTGCGTATATCCCCTGGCCTCATCCTATCTTGCCTACCGGGCCATCAAGGGCAAGGAAGAGCGCCAGCGCCGTCTGGAACGGTTCGGTTATGCCAGCATTGCGCGTCCGCGCGGCCCGTTGATCTGGGTGCATGCGGCAAGTGTGGGCGAAACCATTGCCGTCATTCCGCTCATCCGCGAACTGCGGCGCCGGGACATCCATGTTCTCCTGACCACCGGCACGGTGACGTCGGCCGAGCTTAGTCACAAACGCCTCGGCGACGAGGTGATCCACCAATATGTGCCGCTGGACGTCAAGTTTCCGATCAAACGCTTCATCGCCTATTGGCGTCCCGATGCGGCGATTACGGCGGAATCGGAAATCTGGCCGACGACCATGGCGGAACTGACGCGGCGCAATATCCCGCAGATCCGCGTCAATGCCCGTATTTCCGATCGCTCCTTCGAGCGCTGGAGCAGCCGGTCGGCGATTGCCGAACTGTTGTTCGGCAAGCTTGCGCTGGTAGTGGCCCGCTCCGACCTCGATGCCGAACGCTTTCGCGATCTCGGTGCCTGGCCGGTGGTCATTTCCGGCAATCTGAAGGGCGATACCGACCCGCCCCCGGTCGATGAGGCGGTGCTGGAACGCTACGTTGCCGAGATCGGCACCCGCAAGACCTGGGCTGCCATCTGCACATTCGAGGGCGAGGACGAGGCGGCCGCCTTCGTTCACCGGGCGTTGAAGCCGCGCAACGGGCAGCTGACCGTTCTCGTGCCGCGCCATCCCGAACGCGCAGACGCGATCGAGGCGATGCTGACCGAGCAGGGGCTTGTCGTTGCCCGCCGCAGCCGCAACGACCGCATCACGCCGGAAACCGATGTCTTTCTGGGCGATACGATCGGTGAAATGGGGCTTTACCTGCGCCTCACCGAAATTTCCTTTGTCGGCCGTTCGCTGACGGCCGAAGGCGGCCAGAACCCGCTTGAATCCGCCATGCTCGGCTGCGCGGTGCTGACCGGCCCCAATGTGCAGAATTTTCGCGAGACCTATCAGCAGGTGATCCGGCGTGGCGGGGCGCGCATGGTGCGCGATACCGAAATGCTGGCGAAAGCCGTGCATTACCTGATGACCAATGATCCGGCCCGTCAGAAGATGATCGATTGCGGCCATGAGGCGGTGCAGGATATGCGCGGTGCGCTCTCCACCACCATCAAGGCGCTGGAACCCTATCTCAACCCGCTCACCGTCACCGCACGGCTGCGCCCTGCCGGAACCGCTGGCTGATGGATACGCCCTCCCTTTCCACCATCAAGGGCCTGCTGTTCGACAAGGACGGCACGCTTCTGCGTTATGACGAAAGCTGGGGCCCGGTGAACCGTCAGGCGGCAAAGCTTGCCGCCGATGGCGCTGGCGAGGATCTGGAAAACCGGTTGCTGATCGCCTGCGGCATGGACCCGGTGACCGGATTGACCAGGGCCGACAGTCTTTTTGCCGCCGGAACCGCCGCAGAGATCGCTGCCGGTTTCGTCAAGGCCGGCTCACCGCTTGCCGTTGGGCCGCTCACCGTGGCGCTGGATGATCTTTTCGTGCGCGCCTCCGATTTTTCCGTCGCGGTCACCGATCTCAGCGCCTATTTCGGCCGCCTTCGCGCCCGTGGCTTTCGGCTTGGCGTCGCCTCCAGCGATAACGAGCGCTCGATCCGCGAGACGGCACGGCGTTTCGGCTTTCTCGATCATCTGGATTTCATCTGCGGTTATGACAGCGGCCATGGCTGCAAGCCGGAACCGGGCATGGTGCTCGGCTTCTGCAAGGCGGTGGGCCTTGAACCGTTCGAGGTGGCGATGATCGGCGACAACAATCACGATCTGCACATGGGCGCGGCGGCCGGTGCCGGGCTGAAAGTCGCGGTTCTCACAGGCACCGGCTCGCCGGAAACGCTGGCAGCGGCTGCCGATCATGTGCTGGCCGATATTACCGGGCTTGAAACGCTGCTGCCGCAGGGTGAGCCGGCCTGAGCGTTGCCCGGCCTGATCCTGTGCGAGCGTCCGGCAGGATAGCTGCTGGCGGCAAAGAGGACAAAGATGGTTTCTGAGGCGCCTTCCTTCTGGTGGACACGGGCGAACTGGCGTGCCTATGGCCTGTGGCCGCTCTCTGTCGTCTATGGTCGCGTTGCCGGCCGGCGCATGGCCCGCATGCAGCGGCCAAGCGTTCCCGTGCCTGTGCTTTGCGTCGGCAATTTTACCGTCGGCGGCGCCGGCAAGACGCCGACTGCCATTGCCCTTGCCCGAGCGGCCAAGGCGAAAGGGCTCACACCCGGCTTTCTCAGTCGCGGTTATGGTGGCAAGCTTTCCGTGACGACGGTGGTTGATCCGAAGCGCCACGGTGCCGATGCGGTTGGTGACGAGCCACTGCTTCTGGCGCGCGAGGCGCTGACGGTGATTTCCCGCAAGCGGTTCGAAGGGGCGCAAAGGCTCGTGGCAGAAGGCTGCGACCTCATCATCATGGATGACGGTTTTCAAAGCGCCCGCCTGGTGCTCGATTTCGCGCTTGTGGTCATCGATTCCGTGCGCGGCGTGGGCAACGGCCATGTCCTCCCGTCAGGACCGCTGCGTGCGCCGCTTGGCGAACAGATCCGTCAGATGTCGGCGCTGATGAAGGTCGGCAGTGGCACCGGGGCCGATGCGGTGGTGCGCCGGGCCGCCCGCGCCGGAAAACCGCTTCGCGTGGCAAGCCTTGTGCCGCGTCCTGATCCGGCCCTTGCGGGCAAGAAGGTGCTGGCCTTTGCAGGCATTGCCGATCCGCAGAAGTTCTATCGAACGGTTGCCTCGATTGGCGGGGAGATTGTCGTCGAGCGCTCCTTCGCCGACCACCATGCTTTTTCGGATGCGGAAGCGGCGGATCTTATGCGCGAGGCGGAGGAGCAAAATCTGCTGATCGCCACCACGTCAAAGGATGCCGTGCGCCTTGCCGGGCGTCCGGGGGCGGCGAAAACGCTGCTGGATCGGCTGCGGGTGGTGGAGGTCGATATGGTGTTCGACGATCCCCATGTGCCGGGGCAGATGATCGATGAGGCGATTGCTCATTGCCGGGAGCGGGTGTTGCGGGAGAAGCGAGGCAGCGGGCCGGTTTGACGTGGCGGGTCGAAGGCGTTCGGCCTGCGACGAGATCTTTCAATCTGCCGCAAGGCCCCCTCTGCCCTGCCGGGCATCTCCCCCACAGGTGGGGAGATTAGCGTGGCGCTGCCGTCGCGGCTCCCATTGCAGAGGTGTGCTGCCCTTAATGCTACCGAGAAACTTGGTCGATATCGAGGGAACTGGGCGTTTCCCCCATCTGATCTCCCCACCTGTGGAGGAGATGCCCGGCAGGGCAGAGGGGGGCCAAGCGGCATACTCGGCGACCTCAGCCCCAAGTCACCATCCCCCAAAAAACTACCCGCGGCTCTGGTTCGGCAATATGCCCGCCCGCTTGTCGGCTTCGAGCGACGATGCGGCATCGGCATAGGGTTCCTGGCGGGCGACGCTCCAGTAGCGCAGCTCGTCGACCGGGATCTGCGCACCGGTCATGGCGCAGGTCACATAGGCGCCGGCCGACAGGATCTGGAAATCGCCGTCGAGATAGCGGATTTTTGCCTCGCGGTGGCTGCCGCCTTCAAAACGGTTCATCGGTCGTCTCCTGCGTAAATTCATTGGTTCCATCTACCCCCGCACGCCGCCCCTTGGCCAGACCCGGTGGGCTGGGCGTGTTTAAAAAATCAGCTGCGGCCGAACAGGCGCTCGATGTCGTTGAGTTTTAGCTCGATATAGGTCGGGCGCCCATGGTTGCACTGGCCGGAGCCGGGGGTCGCCTCCATCTCGCGCAGCAGCGCATTCATCTCCTCCGGGCGAAGCCTGCGGCCGGAGCGCACCGAGCCATGGCAGGCCATGGTGGCGGCCACATGCTCCAGCCGGCTTTTGAGGCCATCCGACGTATTCCATTCGCCGATTTCATCGGCGAGATCGCGCACCAGGCCTGCCGCATCAACCGAACCGAGCATGGCTGGCGTTTCGCGCACGGCAACGGCACCGGGGCCGAACCGCTCCAGAGCGAGCCCGAGCTTTTCCAGCTGCGGCGCATGCGCAATCAACCGGTCGCACTCTTCTTCCGGCAGGTCGACGATTTCGGGGATCAGCAGAACCTGCGAAGGCAGGCGGTCCTTTTCCAGCGCCTTGCGCATGGCCTCGAACACCAGCCGTTCATGGGCGGCATGCTGGTCGACGATGACAAGGCCGGTGTCTGTCTGGGCGACAATGTAATTCTCATGCAGTTGCGCGCGCGCAGCCCCCAGCCGGAACTGCGTGGCAGGGTCTGCGGCACCGGGCAAGGCGCCCGGCGGCGTGGCGTCGCCCATGCCATCGGCGCGGGCGCTTGGCGTCATCATCGCCGCAAAGCCTGCCTGCCCCCGCTCGCCAAAAACCCCGGCAGATGCCGGCTCGGCAATCGTCATCGGTCGAAACGGCGAGGCGGCTGGCGTCCAGCCGACATTGCCGCTGCGGTGGCCGGTGAAATAGCCTGACGAACCGCCAGCCTGCGAAGTGGCGGTCTCCGTTGGGGGCGCGCCGCCAAAGCCTGGACGAAACGCGCGCATCAGGCCGTCGGTCCCAGTCGTTGCCGCCCGGTCGCCCTCGCGGGCCAAAGCCTGGCGCAGCGCCCCGACGATGAGGCCACGCACGAGGCCCGGATCGCGAAAGCGCACATCGGCCTTGGCCGGATGCACATTGACATCCACAAGCGCCGGATCGAGCGTGATCGACAGCACCGCCACCGGATAACGGCCCGACGGAATGGTTTCGGCATAGGCGCCGCGGATCGCCGAGAGGATCAGCTTGTCCTGCACCGGGCGTCCGTTGACGAAGGCATATTGATGCGCCGAATTGCCCCGGTTGAAGGTCGGCACGCCGGCAAAGCCTTTCAGACCGACATCTTCGCGCTCAGCGTCGATCTCGATGGCATTGTCCTTGAACTCGGCCCCCAGCACCTGCGCCATACGGCTTAGCGGATCGCCGGGCGAGGCTGGAAATTCCAGCGTCGAGCGGTCGGAGCCAGACAGCACGAACCGCACATGCGGAAAGGCAATCGCCATGCGCTTCACCACTTCGGTGATGGCGCCGGCCTCTGCCTTTTCCGTCTTCAGGAATTTGAGCCGGGCAGGGGTCGCAAAAAAGATGTCACGCACCTCCACCACGGTGCCGATATTGGCGGCGGCCGGGCGCACCGGCGTCAGCTTGCCGCCGGCAAGCGCGATTTCCACGCCCGTGGCCGAACCGGCCCGTCGGCTGGTGATGGAGAGTTTGGCGACCGACCCGATGGAGGGCAGCGCCTCGCCGCGAAAACCGAGCGTGCGGATATCGTCGAGCGTTTCGGAAATTTTTGACGTGCAGTGGCGGCGCACGGCAAGGCTTAAGTCATCGGCATCCATGCCGCTGCCATTGTCGGTGATGCGGATCAGGCTTTTGCCACCGCCGGCGGTCGCGATTTCCACGCGGGTCGCGCCGGCATCGATGGCGTTTTCGATCAGCTCCTTGGCGGCGCTGGCGGGACGTTCGATCACTTCGCCTGCGGCGATCTGGTTGATGAGCGTTTCGGGAAGCTGTTTGACGGACATCGCATTATTTTCCAGGATTTTCCGGTCCGGGAAAAGCCGGCCTGTCGCTTTGTCCCCCGCAGATCGTAGCGTTAAGCGCAACTTAACGCCAAATCGGCTATCGTTTGCAACAGGATACCGCGCCGCACGACCTTGCGCCAGTCGAAGCGGCGTATCTGTTGGGCGCAGACGAGCAAACCCGCGCGACATGGCGGGCGCAAAGATAGGACGGGAAGCGATGCAACCGGCAGCGGACGAAAGCCGGCTCCCCCGGGCGGGAGCCGCCCGGACCATGCGAACGGTTCTGCGATGATTGAGACCGTGAAGATGGAGGGTCTTGCCGCCACCGCGCTGATCGAGCTGGTCGCCGATGCGATGTCGGGCGCCTTCCTGATCTATGATCGCGATGACACCATTGTGTTTGCAAGCCCGCAGGTCGTCGGTTTCCTGCCGGCACTGTCGGCCGCACCGCAGCCCGGCACGCGGCTTCGCGATGTGCTGGGCCGCATCTACGACAAGGGCGGCTACAGCGCGGATCCGGAAGGCGGCCTGAAGGGCGACACGACCAGCAGCGGGGCGCGCCGCCGCATCAGCCGCGAGGACTGGATCGCCGGCGAGATTGCTGCCCTCTGGCGCGAGCGTTCGGAAACCGTGGTGCGCCGGGATGCCGACCGCTGGATGAGCCTCACGCGGCGCCGCCTGCCATCCGGCTACGGCACCTGCATCCTGCGCGATGTCTCCGAACTGCGCCGGCGCGAGGATCAGTGGCGCACGCACCTCGAGCGGGTGCAGCTGACGGAGGAGATTCTCGATTCTCTGCCCTTTCCGGTGATCGTACGCGATCGCAATCTCCTCTGCGTGGCCGTCAACAAGGCAGCAGAACGGCTTTATTGCCGCCCGGCGGATGAAATTCTCGGTCGCAGGGCCGATGAACTGCATGCTGCGGATCCGGCAGCCCATATTGACGCCGCCAACCGTCAGGTTCTGGAGACCGGCGTGCCATTTTCCATCGGTGTCCAGATCATTCTGCCGGAGGAACCACCGTCCTGTTATCTCATGCGGAAATTCCGTGTCGGCAAGCCGGGGCGGTATTACGCCGTGACCGTCATGGAGGATGTGGCCGAGTTGCTGGCGAACGGCGAGCAGCCTGAATGGAATTTCGCCGGTCTCGAGGGCGTCGATTTCATCGTCTCGGACATGCGCCGGCCAAAATCGGAGGGGCAGGCGGCGGAGGTCACGCCACCGGTGGACATGGCCGGGCGCCGCGTTCTTCTTGTGACGGATAACGGCGCGGTGGAAGAGGAAGGCGTCTCGCTCCTGCTGCGCGCCGGTTTTGATGCCACCGCTGCCCGCAACGGCCGTGAGCTTGCCGCTGTGCTCGACATCACCCGCGAACGGCAGGTGGTGGTCGATCTGGTGGTGGTGGATGCCGGCATGGATTTCGCCTGCCTGGAAGCTGCGCAGGCCTGTGGCATCGACGTGCTGGTGCTGGAAGGGTTTCAGGTCGCGCGCGAACTGATCCCTTCCGTGCTGCGTCGTTTCCGCAATCCCCCGCCGGCACAGCCGGTGGCGGATGAGCAGTGGCAGATTGCCTCGGCCATGCCCGTCGATGTGCTGGTGGCGGAGGATAACGGCGTCAACCAGATCGTCTTTTCGCAGATCCTGGAAGGGCTCGGCTATCGTTACGCGATTGCCGCCGATGGCGAGGAGGCAGTGCGGCTGTTTCGCGATCTCCAGCCGCGCATCGTCCTCATGGACATCACGCTTCCGCGCCTCAACGGTTTTGAGGCAGCCTCGGCGATCCGCGAAATGGAAACGGTGGCCGGCACGGTGCCGATCATCGGCGTGCTGTCGCCTGCCGTCGAAGGAGACCGCGATGCCTGCTGGGCCGCCGGCATGAACGACGTGGTGATGAAGCCGCTCAGCCCCGACGTGCTGGAGGAAAAGTTCCGCCGCTATCTGGGAGACGAGAGCCCGGTGACGCAACGGCGCGCCGGGTTGCGTTAGGCGCGGGCTACAATACCCACAGTCGTGATGCCATGTTTTGTTAATCTTTCGCCAGCATTGTGCGCCAAGGCCAGAAATCTCAACGGGGCACGGGTTTATGAAGTCGGCGGGCGATCCGTTGCCAGACGTCAGTCAGAACGAACTGCAGGCGATGGCATACCGTGATCCCCTGACGGGGCTTGGCAATCGCTACCGGTTGCGCGACAAGGTGTTGCTGATTGCCGCCGAACGCGCCGATGACCCGGCTCCCTTCACCATCGGCATCGTCAACCTTGATGGCTTCAAGCCGATCAACGACCTGTTCGGCTCTGAAGCCGGCGACGAGATCCTCTGCCAGGTTGCCTATCGCCTGAAAGCCTGCATTCCCGATGGCGCGACCGTGACCCGCCACGAGGGCGACGAGTTTGCCGTGCTCTTGCCGCTGGTGTTTGAAAAACACAGCGCCGAACGGCTGGGGCAGATGATCAAGGACGTACTTTCGGCACCCTATGATCTTGGCGATCGCAATGTCCGCCTCTCGGCCTCGCTTGGCTTTGCCGTTTATCCCTTTGCCGGTGCCGAATTCGAGGAACTGCTGAAAAGCGCCGAAACGGCGCTTTATCGCTCCAAGCGGCGCGGACGGGGCCAGATCACCGTTTATTCGCGCGAGATCGCCCAGGAGATGAAGCGCTCGACGCAGCTGGAACAGGCGCTGCGCAATGCCATCATCGCCGATGCGGTGGAGGTGCATTTCCAGCCGATCGTGCGTATTCGTGATGCCTGCGTCGTGGGTTTCGAAGCGCTTGCCCGCTGGAACGATGCGGATCTCGGTTTCGTGTCGCCCGCCGTTTTTGTGCCGCTTGCCGAAGAACGCGGCTTCATCGATGCGCTGTCGCATGCACTGTTGCGCAAGGCGGCGGAGGCAGCACTTTCGTGGCCGCGCGAGCTGTTCCTGTCGTTCAACCTGTCTTCCGCGCAGTTGATGGATACGGGAACGGCGGGTGCCATCCTCAACACGCTGTCACGCGTCGGGCTCGATCCTGCCCGGCTGGAGCTGGAAATTACTGAAACGGCTGTCATGACCTCTGCCGATACCGCCGAGCAGATCATCGCCGATCTTCGTCGGGCCGGCGTGCGCATCTCGCTCGATGATTTCGGCACCGGCCAGTCAAGCCTGGGGCGCCTGCGCGATTTTGCCTTCGACAAGGTCAAGATCGATCGGGCCTTCATCTCCCGCATCACCACGGACCGTGCCTCCGAACATATCGTCAAGGCCATCATCGCCATGTGCGACGGGCTGAACCTCGAAGTGGTGGCCGAAGGCATCGAGGAGCGGGCGGATGCGGAAAAGCTGAAAGCGCTCGGCTGCGCCATGGGGCAGGGTTATTATTACGGCCGCCCGGTCGATGCCGCCGCCACCCAGCGGTATCTCCAGCAGCATTTTCGCGACCCCGACAACCTCAGCGAAACCGCCTGACCCGTTGTGCGGCAACACGTGAAAATCACGCACGAAAAAGGGCGACACCTGCGTGCCGCCCCGATCCGTTTCGCCTTAAAAGCGATGCGTCCCTCGTTCCGGGACCCGCCGTAAAAGATTACGGCTGGGTGGTCGTCGACGGGGTTGTGGCACCGCCTGCAGCAGGCGCTGTGGTGGTTGCAGCGCCACCGGTCGAAGACGTGGTGGTGCCATCGGTTGCGCCGTTGGTCGTTGCAGCTGAATCCTGATCGTCAAGCGTCATGAATTCCGGCGCAGCCTTCAGCGCGTCAGCCGTTTCGATCGTCGTCAGACGAACGTCGTTGCTGTCGGTTTCGCGGGTGACGGTGATCTTGTCCATGGGAACTGCGACATTCTTCTGGCCAATGCCGAGGAAGCCACCGACGCCGACCACGGCTGCGACGATGCCGCCGTCTTCCTGAAGGATCAGGTCGGTCACGCTGCCGATGCTCTTGTCTTCACCGTTGTAAATCGACTTTCCGATGTAATCGTTCGCGCTGATCTGGTTTTCAGCCTGGCGCGTCAGATATTCACCGGTCATGCCGGCGCCCGCTGCCGAAGTCGTGCCCGCTGCACCCGTGGTGCCTGCGGCCGGCGGCGTCATCGTGTCGGTCTGGGTGCTCGGAGCGGTCGGCGATGCCGGAGCAGTGGTCTGAGCAAGCGCGGGTGCGACTGCTGTGGAGGCCATCAGTACGGCAGCGGCTGCCATGGTGCTAAGGGTCTTCTTCATATCGTACCTACCTTTGTAATCTGTTCGTCTCTGGCGCTTCAAACTGTTGGCTCGTTGCGCCGGTTCGAGGGGAGAATGCATGGGGTAGGGGATGGTTCCGAAGGCATTTGCCAAAAAAATAGGCGAAAACGCGGGAACGTTTTCGCCTGATCGTTGTTTGCGCCCGCCTTCGCGGGTTCTACCCCTCAGGGGACTTCAGCGCCTGCTAGAGCAGGTAGGCCGGTTCCTCGCGTCCCTTCACGGTGATGCCGAGATCGAAGAGGAAGCCGGCCTGCTTATCGGCGGCGCGTTCGGCTTCGCTTGCGCCTTCATAGGCGGTGGTCACGGCGATGCGGCTGAAATCCTTGCCGAAGAAGGCGGGGCAGGAGGTGCGGCTTGTGGGCAGCGCATAACGCGCCGCATGGCTGCCGTCGGGACGGTAGCAGTCCACGGCCGAGGCGCCCCAGCGGGCGTTCCAGACATTGCCATCGCCGTCGCAGACGGAGCCATCCGGTCCACCGGAGGGGCCGCTTTCGACAAAAACCTCGGCTTTGCCGGCGGGAAGGCCCGTTGCCGCATCAAGCGGCACGCGCATGATCTTGCCGATGCGCGTATCGGTGTAATAGCCGATTGCCCCATCCGGCGAAAAGCAGATGGAATTGGGAATGCTGACGCCGGCAAACATCCTTGTGATGACACCCTTGGCCACGTGATAGATGGAGCCTGCGCCATCTTCGGCCTTCAGGCCCATGGTGCCGATCCACAGCGCGCCGCAGGGGTGAACCCTGCCATCATTGGAGCGGGTGCCCATGTGGGCCGGTTCCAGCTCGCGGTAGGGTGTCAGCTCGCCGGTTGCGACGTCGCGGATGAAAAGGCCCTTTTCGGATGCCAGCAGCTGGCGTCCGGCATCGATGCGGGCGAGAACGCTGGCGCGAAACGGCAGCGCATGCACGCGGGCAGCCCCGCTCGTGACGTTCAACTCATGCAGTTCGCGTCCGAGAATGTTGAACCACCAGAGCGTGTCGGTTGCCGCATCATAGGTCGGGCCTTCGCCGAGTTCCAAGCCATGCGAGGAGAGAACCGTGCCGTTGAAATCGACCACTTGCGTCATGCGTGCGCCTCCATGGCCCGGTCGTAGGCCTCGATGGTGATGCGGCCCTTGTCCATGACTTCGGCAAGCGTCATGCCCGGCTTGTAGAGGCTGGAGCCGAGGCCGAAGGCGGTGATGCCGCCCTTGATATAGTCGGCGAAATTGGCATCCGAGACGCCGCCAACGGCCGCGATGACGAGATCCTTCGGCAGCACGGTGCGAATGGCATTGATGCCCGACGGACCAAGCACGCTTGCGGGGAAGAATTTGAGGCCCGTGGCACCGGCACGCGCGGCGGCCAGCGCTTCGGTTGCGGTAAAGCAGCCGGGAAGCGTGACCATGCCCTTGTCGGCCGCAAGCGAAATCACCGCCGGTTCGACATTCGGGCTCACCATCAGCCGTCCGCCGGCGGCATCCAGCGATGCGACATCCTCGACGGTCAGCACCGTGCCAGCGCCGATCAGGCAATCGGAAGGCGCAAGCTTTGCCGCGATCTCGATGGAGCGGAACGGATCAGGCGAATTCAGCGGGATCTCGATGGCGGTAAAGCCCACCTCGATCAGGCCACCGACAACGGCCTCTGTTTCTTCCGGCTTCAGGCCGCGAAGGATTGCGACCAGCGGCCGCTGCATCGGGGGAAAGGGAACGCGGGTCATGCGGGCATCCTTGCATCGCTGAAGAAAAGGGTTTGGGCGGCGGCGCCAAGGCCGTTACGCACGGCAAGATCGGCATCCACCGTCTGGTAGCCAAGGCCAAGCGCCTCGAAAGCGGCCTCGTACAGGCCCTGCAGGCGGCCCGACGCCACCAGCTGGATCGTCTCGACGGTGCCACCGGCTGCAAACAGGCCGCCGGCGATTTCCGTGCCGATCAGCGTGCCGGAAAGGCGCGCGGCCGCACTTGTCGCATCAAGGCCGTTCAGAAGCTGGCCGGAACGGCTGGTAAAGATGAGGTTGGTGACCATGGCAGGGGCGGAGACTGCCCGTTTGATGGCGGCCAGAAAGGCCGGGTGTGACCCGTCAAATCCTTCGGCACCGGCCACCGCATGTTTCAGGATCGACTGTTTCGACAGGACGTCAAAAACTTCGCCGGTCATGAAGGAGGCAAAGCTCGTCACGCGGCTGTCTTCGACGTTCACCCATTTCGAATGGGTGCCGGGCATGCAGACCAGTTGTTTTCCAGAGGATGCCGTGCCGAGGGCGCCCAGAAGCTGGGTTTCCTCGCCGCGCATCACGTCCGGTGCGTCCGCTGCGCGCTGGGCAATGCCCGGCAGGATGCGGATGTCGCGGATCTGGCCGGGCACGGAAACGGCACCTTCCAGCACCGAAGAGAGCGGGGCAGGGGCATCGGCATAACCGGCTTCCACCCAGCCCTGGCGCGCACCGGCCATGCCGCAGATGATGACAGGTGCGTTTTCGGGGGCGGATACGGCGGCCAGATGGGCTTCGAGCACCGTGGCAAAGCCGGTTTCGGCGGCACTGGTCATGCCTTCGCCGCTGCGGCGTTCGTTGAGCACTGTGTGTCCGGCATCCATCAGCCAGAGCCTGAAACTGCTGGTGCCCCAGTCCACGGCGATATAGGTGGCCTCAGCCATCAGAGAGTTCCTCCATCTACGGTCAGCCATTGCGCCGTCATGCCGGCGGATGCGGTGGAGGCGAGAAACAGGCATGGCCCCACCATGTCTTCCGCCATCAGGCTGCGTTTCAGGCACTGGCGATCAATCATCGCGCTGATGCTGTCGTCTGTCAGCCACAATTCCTTCTGCCGCTCTGTCACCACCATGCCGGGCAGGATGGCGTTGACGCGGATATTGTCCGGCCCCAGCCGTCCTGCAAGGCTTTTGGTCAGCCCGAGAATGCCGGCTTTCGCCGTCGCATAACTCGGCAGGCTGCCCATGTTGAGCATGAAGGCGATGGACGACAGGTTGACGATGGCGCCGTGGCCATCCGCCTTCAGATGGGGAGCGGCGGCCTTGGCGGCAAAAAACATCTGCTTGATGTTGATCGCCTGATTATCGTCCCAGTAGTCTTCCGTAACGTCGAACAGGTCGTGGCGGTCGTCCCAGCCGGCATTGTTCACCAGAACACCCAGCCCGCCACAGCGATCGGCTGCCGCCGTAACCGCTGCTTCAACGGCGTTCATGTCGCGCAGGTCGGCGTTGAGATAGGTCACCGGATTGCGGCTTTCGCGGCCAAGCTCTTTGACCAGCGCTTCGCTCGGCGCGTCTGCCCGGTCGATGAAGGCGACGCGGGCACCCTGACGGGCAAAGGCGCGGGTGAAGGCAGCGCCAATGCCCGAACCGCCGCCGGTGATCAACACGCCGCGGTCTTCCAGATCGGTAAAACGGAAGGATGGAAGGGAGTTCACGGAGATACATCCTTTTGTTCCATTATATGGAACCGAGTTTGACTAAATGGAATAAAGAGAATAAACCGGCGGATGTGTCAAGCCGCCTTCGCGGCTGATCCTCCACCACTGGCCGGGACTGTCCATTGCCTCAATCATCGTCAGATCCTCATGGCCCCGACGCCGCGGACGTGGATGCGCAAAGTGCCGCTGGCGAAACGGGTACGCTCGGCAAGGCCGTGGCACTGCTGGATCTGGTGGCACGCGCGGAAAACCCGCCGCGCTTTACCGATCTTTTAAAGCTCACCGGCCAGCCGCGCGGCAGCCTGCACCGGCAATTGCGGCATCTGGTGCTGGAGGGGGTGATCGATCTGTCGCCGGATGGCGTCTACACGCCGGGCCTTCGCCTGCTGCAATTTGCCTCACGCGCCTGGGCACGCAATTCCTTCCGGCTGGTGGCCGAGCCGCATCTGACGCGGCTGCATGAGACGACAGGCGAAACCGTGCATCTCGGCGTGCTGCGCGACTGCGAGATCGTTTATCTCGACAAGATAGAAAGCAGGCAGGCGGTGCGCATGCATTCGCAGGTCGGCAATTCCGCGCCCGCCTATTGCACCGGTGTTGGCAAGGCCGCGCTCTCCTGTCTTGACGACGCGGATCTCACTGCGCGCTGCGCGCGCATGGTCTTCCATTCCTATACGCCGGGAACGCTTGCCCGTGCCGGTGACCTGATGGACGATATCGCAAATATCCGCGCCCGCGGCTTTGCCTTCGATCTGGAGGAACATCAGCCGGGCATTCGCTGCGTGGCGGCCGCCATTCATGCGCCGGCCGCCGGAATTCTCGGCGGCATCTCGGTCACCGCGCCGGCTTTTCGGGCAGGGTCAGAGCAATTGGACGCCTGGGCCGAGCCGGTCTGCAGAGCGGCCAACGCCATTGTCGCCGATATCGCCGGTCGGCTTGGCCCGCGGCGCTGATAAAATCGATGAATTTTACGAAAACTCTCGAAATCCAGAACTGAGTGTTTGTCAAGTACAACCAATCATGGCATGATTGGGGCATGATGATTGCGGCCATGATGGCATCTACGCAAGACCGGCCTGTTGGTTGCCGGCTCGATGTCACCTCGAAGCTTTCCTGACGCCTGAACATCGGGCAATCGGTGAGTGCGTCGGGGACGCTCTAACCAAGATTGTCATGTCAGATGGATAAGACCGAAAGCTTCGATGCCACCTATTCCGTTGCCGCCCGCGTGGCGGAACTGAAGTCGCTTCAAACCCACTTCGATATTTTCCGCTTCATGCGCCGCATCACCGAAAGTTACGGATGCCGCATGTTCATCGTCTGCGAGATTCCATCCACCACGACGCTGGAGCTTGCCGGCAATACGATCATCACCAACTGGCCCTCCGAGCTGATGTCGAATTTCGATCAGGCGGGCCTTTTGCAGACAAGCCCCATTCTACAGCGCCTGCGCAGTGCCACGCTGCCGGTGACCTATACGATGGCGGAAATCGCTTTAGCGCGCGGCGGCGACATGGTCTCCTGCGAATTGTTTCAGCGCTTCGGCATGAGCGGCGGCGCATTTTTTCCCGTGCATGATGCCGCCGGCAAGCGTGGCACTGTTGGTTTCTGCGGCGACGGCGTGATGTTTACCGTCCAGCAGATGGTGGAGCTTCTTTATCTGTCGGTGCATGTCTACCAGCGCCTGGCCGAGATCCGCGATATCGACATCAAGGTGGTCGAGCAATTGAGCGACCGCGAGATCGATTGTCTCAACTGGACCTCTGCCGGCAAGACCAGTGCCGAAATCGCGGAGATTCTGACCTTGTCGGAACACACGGTTAACCATTATCTCAATCGTGCCACGAAGAAGCTCGATGCGGTGAACCGTACGCAGGCGGTTGCCAAGGCATTGCGGATGAAATTGATCGCCTGAGAGGCAGTTCAGGCGGCCTTCTGTTCATCGCGGCTTATCTTTTAATCATGGCCGCCCGCCAAACCTGCTTCCAGGCGGATATTTTTGCCTCCTGGGGGCAGAATAGCCCGGTTTTCCAACTGGCATGCATCCTGCATCTTCTCCGGCAGGTCCAGAGGGGACTGAAAAAAGCGTCCCAAGAGGCGCATTCAACAAAAGCCGCCGTCTGAGCTTCGCGCGTCGTCAAGACTGCTGCCGGCATCAGGCGGCGGCTTTAATACTTGTTGCCCGCGCCCGGATGCACCACCTATAAGTCCGACCGGATGAGCCGCGCCAGACATCCCGCAAGACCCAAAGATCTTGCAAGGGAAGGGCGCCGGCGTGATGCACGGGGCAAGGGAGTTTGACATGGCGGATGTGACCAAGGATATCGTGCTTGCAGCGCTGTCGCGCGTGCGCGGACCGGACCTGGAAGGCGATATCGTGTCGCGCAACATGGTGTCGGATGTCTTCATCGCCGATGGCAAGGTCTATTTCTCCATCACCGTTCCGGCCGAACGGGCCAAGGAACTGGAGCCTTTGAGGATTGCCGCCGAAAAGACGGTGACGGCGATCGACGGCGTGCGCGGCGCGCTGGTGACGCTGACGGCAGACCGCAAGGCCGGTGCCGCGCCCGTCCGCCCGCCGCAGCCGAACGTTTCGCACGATCATGGTGCCCATGCCGGCCACAGCCACGCGCCGCAGGCCAAGGCGCCCGGTAGCCCAGCACAGCCGCAGCGTCCGCAAAAGGCTGGCGTCCCCGGCGTTGGCGCCATCATTGCGGTGGCCTCCGGCAAGGGCGGCGTCGGCAAATCCACCACGGCCGTCAATCTGGCGCTCGCCATGATGGCAAACGGCCTGAAGGTCGGCCTTCTGGATGCCGATATCTACGGCCCTTCCGTCCCGCGTCTTCTGAAGATTTCCGGACGCCCGCAGCAGATCGAGAACCGCATCATCGTTCCGATGGAAAATTATGGCCTGAAGGCCATGTCCATGGGTTTTCTGGTGGATGAAGAAGCAGCCATGATCTGGCGCGGGCCGATGGTGCAGTCGGCGATCCTGCAAATGCTGCGCGAAGTCGCCTGGGGCGAACTGGATGTGCTCGTCGTTGACATGCCCCCCGGCACCGGCGATGCGCAGCTGACCATGGCCCAGCAGGTGCCGCTGGCCGGCGCCGTCATCGTCTCCACGCCGCAGGATCTTGCCCTCATCGATGCGCGCAAGGGCATTGCCATGTTCCGCAAGGTGGAGGTGCCGCTTCTCGGCATCGTCGAGAACATGAGCTATTTTCTCGCCCCCGATACCGGCGCGCGCTACGACATTTTTGGCCATGGCGGGGCGCAGGCGGAAGCCAACCGCATCGGCGTGCCCTTCCTCGGCGAAGTGCCGCTCACCATGGATATCCGCGAACGCTCGGATGCGGGAACGCCGGTTGTCGTGTCCGATCCTGACGGCGCTTCGGCAAAAATCTACCGCGATATCGCCACCCGCGTTGTCCAGGAACTGACGGGCATGAAGCCGCGTCCGGCCCCTGCAATCGTTTTCGACTGACACCCTTCCGATTCGTTTCGCTTGCATTCATCAAAGAGTGGTCTTATACGCCCGTCTCGCTTGGGACGGGGGAACTGCATGTTGGCCCTTTACGTTCAATTGTGTCGGTCGATCGGGCGCCGGCGCGGAGACGCTGCTTGATCAATGCCTATCGTGCCAATGGCTCCCATACGGTGCTTGCCCCGGATATGTCCGCGGCTGCGTTGCCGTCCGATATCGTCTGGATCGACCTCGTCGCGCCCTCGCAAGAAGAAGAACGCCATGTGGAAAGCGTGCTCGGCATCGACGTGCCCACCCGCGACGACCTGAAGGACATCGAGCCGTCCAGCCGCCTTTACATCGAGAAGGACGCCGTCTACATGACCGCCTCGCTCGTCCTGAAGGCCGATACGCGCGAGCCGCAGCTGACCGATGTCGCCTTCATCCTCACCGGAGACCGGCTGGTGACGGTGCGTTATGCGGAGCCTAAATCCTTCAACCTGTACATTGCAGCACTCGGGCGCGCGCCGGACGAAGCCGGGGACGGCCGCCTGCTTCTGGCGCATCTTGTCGAAACCATCGCCGATCGCACCGCCGAGATCATCGAAACCGTGGTGGCCCGCCTCGACCAGCTGTCGGGCGATATCTTTCGAGCCCGCGAAGGCCGCCGTCCGCCAAAATTCCTCGAGCGCAAGCTGGCCGAAATCGCCGAGTGTCATCGTCTGGTCGGCAAGGTGCGCGATAGTCTCGGCTCACTCTCGCGGCTTTTGTCCTTTCTCCTCAACGTGCCCGCCATTCATGAGGACGGCAAGCTCGGTTCTCTCTGCGGCACGGTGGCAAAGGATGTCGCAACGCTGTCGGAACATGCCGCCTTTATCGCCGGCAACATTTCTTTCCTGCTTGATGCCTCGCTCGGCCTCATCAATGTCGAGCAGAATGCCATCATCAAGATCTTCTCCATCGCCTCCGTAGTCTTCCTGCCGCCAACGCTGGTGGCATCCGTCTACGGCATGAATTTTCGCGCAATGCCCGAACTGGACTGGACGTTCGGATATCCGATGGCGCTCGTTGCCATGTTGATCTCCGCCATCGTTCCGTTTTATTTTTTCCGCTGGAAGGGCTGGCTTTAAGCGCCAGGAAACCGGATGTCACACGCAGCTGACGACCACATCTCCGAAAACAAGAGCCTGAAGCATTTCCTCGCGCTGACGCTGGGATCGGTGGGTGTCGTTTATGGCGATATCGGCACGAGCCCGCTTTATGCCTTTCGCGAGGCGCTGCGCCCGGTCTCGGCCGACGGCCTGACCCAGACGGAAATCATCGGCATCATCTCGCTGATGATCTGGACGCTGACGATCATTGTCACCATCAAATACGTGCTGTTCCTGCTGCGCGCCGACAACCACGGCGAAGGCGGCACGCTGTCGCTTCTGGCCATGCTGATGAAGACGGCCGGCGGCAACAAGGCCGTGCTGATGATGCTCGGCCTGATCGGCGCCGCTCTTTTTCTCGGCGACGCGATGATCACGCCGGCGCTTTCGGTTCTGTCGGCTGTCGAGGGCCTCAAGCTGGTGACGCCCGCGCTGGAAGAGGCGGTGCTACCGATCTCCATCGTCATTCTCATCGGGCTGTTTGCCATCCAGTCGCAGGGCACCGGCCTTGTGGCGCGTTTCTTCGGGCCGATCACGCTGGTCTGGTTCATTGTCATGGGTGCCGGCGGCATTGCTCATATCACCGATGACCTGAGCATTCTCAAAGCCTTCAACCCGCTTTATGCCGTCTCCTTTATGCTGCACGAGGGCTTTGTCGGTGTGGTCGTGCTGGGTGCCGTCTTCCTCACCGTCACCGGTGCCGAGGCGCTTTATGCCGATCTTGGCCATTTCGGCCGCCGGCCCATCCAGTGGGCGTGGTTTGTGGTGGTGTTTCCGGCGCTGACGCTGAATTATCTCGGCCAGGGCGCGCTGGTGCTCAAACATCCGGAAGCCATGGAAAACCCGTTCTACCTGATGTTTCCCAGCTGGGCGCTGCTGCCGGTGGTGATCCTTGCCACCGCTGCCACCATCATCGCCAGCCAGGCCGTGATTACCGGCGCCTTTTCGCTGGTGCGCCAGGCAATCCATCTCGGTTACCTGCCGCGTATGGAAATCCTCTTCACGTCGGAAACCAACACCGGCCAGATTTTTCTGCCTGGCGTCAACATGCTGCTCCTGATCGGCGTTCTGGCGCTGGTGCTGGGCTTTGAAAGTTCCGATGCGCTGGCCACCGCCTATGGCATCTCGGTCACGGGCGCCATGGTGGTCACCACGATGATGGCCTTCGAATTCGTCCGCGCCCGCTGGCGTTGGCCGCGCATTGTGGCAGCGCTGGCACTGGCGCCGCTCCTGGCGCTGGAACTGGTCTTCCTCGGCGCAAACCTTCTGAAGATCCATGACGGCGGTTATGTGCCTGTTATGATGGCGGTGGCCTTCACGGTGGTCATGTGGACATGGAAGCGCGGCACGGCAATTCTGGCGGAAAAAACCCGCCGCTCCGACGTGCCACTGGCAGCCTTTGCCGCCTCGATCGAAAAATCGATCAACGGCAAAAGCGCCCATGCGCCCGTCAGCGTGCCGGGAACGGCGATTTTTCTCACCAGCGATCCGGAATCGGCGCCGGCGGCGCTCATGCACAATCTGAAGCACAATCACGTGCTGCATGAAAAGAACGTCATCCTCACCATCAAGACGGTCAACAAGCCGCGCGTTTCCCAGGAACACTGCTTCCATGTGGAGAAATTTTCGGAACGTTTCACGCTGATCGAGCTGCGCTTCGGTTTCATGCAGTCGCAGAACGTTTCGCAGGCCATTGCCTACCTGCGCAAATGCGGCCTGAAGTTCGACATCATGTCGACCTCCTTTTATCTCGGTCGCCGCAAGCTGGTGCCGGATGCTGAATCGGGCATGCCGATCTGGCAGGACCGGCTGTTCATTGCGCTCGCCAATGCCGCAACCGATCCGTCAGACTATTTCCACCTGCCGGCAAACCGCGTGGTGGAGCTGGGCTCGCACGTCATCATCTAAGGCGGTCTTTCCTGCGCCCGTCTTAACCATGTGGGGAGGACGGGCTTGTCCACCCGTGCTCGCGGGCGACAAAAAAGCCCGCAAAGCCTGGAACATCCGGGCCGTTAACCCTCCATTTAGGTTAATATCAGATCCTTCGCGCATACCAGTTGACGTGTTGGAGTTGCGGCTGTGCGTGGCAAAACTATCAAGCGTGGATCATCCACGCGCATGGACCGGTGGACATCACCGGCACTGTTCGGTCTTGCCGCCTGGCTGATCTTTCCGTCGCTTCCGGCCAAGGGCGATCTGGCAGACCTGCTCGCCGGCTTTGACCGCAGTGGCAGCCAGTGGCGCATGGTGCTGACCGATTCGCCGGCAGGCTCGCTGCATGCGGCAGAACTTGCCTTTCCCGAAGGCGAGGAGCGGCTGGCAAACGGTGCCGGCATGACCATGGCCGATGGCCGCAAGATTGCTTTTGCGGGCGCCACCAAGGATGTCGAACAATCCACCGACGAAGAGCGCGTCAACCGGGCGGCCAAGGCCGGCCGGGTGATCGCGGTGGAGCGGATGCAACCGCCGAAGGATTTTACCGCAGGCTCGGTCTTGCAGCGGCAGAGTTCGCTGCTGTCCCCGCCCGGCAAGCCGGGTGAGCTTGTGGCCTTTGCCAAGCCGCCAAAGCCAAAGGACGACATCAAGCTTGCCGCCTTCTACTTCCGCAAGAAGGATGAAACACCCCGCGAGCCGGCGCTCTCGCCGATGGTGGCCGGCCTTGTGACCAATTCCCACGCCGATATTCTGGCCACCGCCTTTGCGCCGCAGAAGCCCGATTTTTCGCGCCAGTCGCCGTTCGATGCGATTCTCACCAAAAAGCCGGAGGAGGGGCGCTTCGTGCCCGAAATCGGGCCGAAGGATCATGCCTGGGCCGCAACCGCGCTTCCAGCCGCCGTGTTTTCGCCCGCCGAACAGCAGTGCCTGTCATCAGGCATCTATTTTGAAGCCCGCGGCGAATCGGTGAAGGGGCAGGCGGCCGTCGCCCAGGTTATTCTGAACCGGGTGCGCAATCCGGCCTATCCGAAAACCATCTGCGGCGTCGTCTACCAGAACGAGGACTGGCGCAACCGTTGCCAGTTTTCCTTCGCCTGCGACGACATCAAGGACCGCATCCGCTCCGAAGACCATTGGAAAATGGCCCGCGAGGTCGCTCTGGCGGTAACGGCGGGCAAGATCTGGCTGCCGGAAGTGGGCTCCTCCACCCATTATCACGCCGTTTATGTGCGCCCCAAATGGGCCCGAAGCATGGAGAAGGTTGGTCGCATTGGCCTGCACATCTTCTACCGCACCTATGGCGGCGGATGGAGTTGAAATGTGTGATTTGCTCAACAACCGATCACGACTTCATCAGGTTGTGACTTAAACGATTGAATTTCCCCATTAAATTAGTTCTGGATGAGCGCCCTGTGCTGCCTTGACTATGGGTTCGCGCAAAACTATGGTGCGCCGACTTCAAAACGGCCGGAAGGCGCTTATTCCCGGGCTTCGAGAGAGGCTTTGACCTCTGGTCAGGGCAACGGAAGCTTGAAGGGGGGATTAAGTGACGGAAGACCGCGACGATAGTCTTGAGCAGCGCCGCAAAAATCTGTCCGCCAAGCTTGCGGACAGGCAAAAGGGCGATGCAGCGGAAAATGCGAAGGAAAAGAGTTCAGAGGAAAGCCGTAAAGGCATGGCTCTGGGGCTGAAGATCTCTTCGGAATTTATCGCTGCCATCGCTGTCGGTACCATGCTTGGCTATCTTCTCGACCGTTTTGCCGGCACAACGCCGTGGGGGATGATCATTCTTCTTCTCCTTGGTTTCTGTGCCGGAATACTGAACGTTCTGCGTGCGCTGGGCATGGTTGCCCAGCCTGGTCCTTTCAAGGATCAGAGCGGCAAGGACGGCAGTTGAGACTGCAGAATAAGATAATCCGTCGATTGCGGCGGGTGTAAGGAAGAAAGAAGGTAGAGCGGTGGCCAACGATCCGACGCATCAGTTCCAGGTCTTCAAGATCGTCCCGATCGAAATCGGGGGCATCGACTTCTCGTTCACCAATGCGTCGCTGTTCATGGTTGCGACCGTCGCTGCCGCGTCCGGCTTCCTGTATTTCTCCACCGCCAATCGCGGCCTCATCCCGACGCGCATGCAGTCGGTTGCGGAAATGTCCTATGAATTCATCGCCTCCATGCTGCGCGAAGGCGCCGGCAGCCAGGGCATGAAGTTCTTCCCCATGGTGTTTTCGCTGTTCATGTTCGTGCTGACGGCAAACCTGCTCGGCATGTTCCCCTATTTCTTCACCGTCACCAGCCAGATCATCGTCACGTTTGCCTTGGCGCTCTTCGTCATCCTGACGGTTCTGATCTACGGTTTCTACAAGCACGGCCTGCACTTCCTCAGCGTGTTCGCGCCAGCCGGCGTGCCCAAGGTGCTGTTGCCGCTGGTCTCGTCCATCGAGATCATCTCGTTCCTGTCGCGCCCGATCAGCCTTTCGGTTCGTCTGTTTGCCAACATGCTCGCAGGCCATATCACGTTGAAGGTGTTTGCCGGTTTCGTCGCCTCCATGAGCGCCATGGGCGCACTGGGCGTCGGCGGCGCGATCCTGCCTCTCTTGATGACGGTCGCCATGACCGGTCTCGAATTTCTCGTGGCCTTCCTGCAGGCATATGTCTTCGCGGTACTGACTTGCATGTACCTGAATGACGCCGTGCACGGCGGTCACTGAGAATATAGTCGCGGGTCCCGGCCTCTCCGGGTCCTCAAAATGCCGCAACAACCATTTCGAAGGAGTATCCATATGGACGCGGAAGCAGCAAAGTTCATCGGCGCAGGTCTCGCATGCCTCGGCATGGCTGGTACGTCGCTGGCACTCGGCCGTATCTTCGGTGATTACCTCACCGGCGCACTGCGCAACCCCTCTGCTGCCGACAGCCAGTTTGGCCGTCTGGTATTCGGCTTCGCCGTTACGGAAGCTCTGGGCATCTTCTCGCTGCTCGTTGCTCTCCTCCTCCTGTTCGCTGTCTAAGAGCGGCCTGGAATTGGGATCACGGCCGTCTCAAAAAGGCGCGCCGTGATTCTTCGTATTTGAATACCCCTTGGAGGTGATGATGTTCGTGACACCGGCATTCGCGCAAGGCGCGCCGGCCAATGGCGATCCGAATGCAGCAACCGGCACCGCGCCGGCGGCCGAAGTGCATACTGAAACCGGTGTTGCGCACGATGCGCATGCAACCGGCGTTTTCCCGCCCTTCGACCATACGACCTATTCGTCGCAGCTGCTGTGGCTGGTCATCACCTTCGGCTTTTTCTACTGGATCATGCAGAAGGTGGTCGTGCCCCGTGTTGGCGGCATTCTCGAACACCGCCATGACCGTATCGCGCAGGATCTCGACGAGGCCTCGCGCCTGAAGGCAGAAGCAGACGCTGCCGTCGAGACCTACGAGAAGGAACTGGCAAGCGCTCGCGCCAAGGCCGGCACGATTGCCGAGACCGCCCGTGAAGCTGCCCGCGCCAAGGCCGCTGCCGACCGCGCCGCCATCGAGACGGAACTGTCTGAAAAGATTGCCGCTGCCGAAGCCAGCATCGCAACGATCAAGGCGCAGGCCTTTGCTGAAGTGGGTGCCATTGCCGAAGAGGCAGCCGGCGCCATCGTCGAGCAACTGATCGGACCCAAGGCCTCTGCCGAAGACGTCCGGGCCGCCGTTGCCAGCGCCAAAGTGGAGGCTTGATCACCATGGCATTTGACGCAACATTCTTTGCCCTCGTCGGCCTCATCCTGTTCTTCGTGCTTCTCGCTTATGTGAAGGTGCCGGCCATGATGGCAAAGGCGCTCGACAAGCGCGCCGACAACATCCGCGACGAACTGGACGAAGCCAAGCGCCTTCGCGAAGAAGCCCAGGCGCTGCTGGCTGAATACCAGCGCAAGCGTAAGGAAGCCGAAGCGGAAGCCGCAGGCATTCTGGCATCCGCCGAACGCGAAGCAGCGATGCTGAGCGAAGAAGCCCGCCAGAAGACCGAGGAATTCGTCGCTCGCCGCAACGCTCTGTCGGAACAGAAGATCCGCCAGGCCGAAACCGACGCCATCAGCGCCGTTCGCGCCGCAGCCGTCGACATCGCCATTGCCGCTGCCGAAAAAGTCATCGCCGCCAAGGCCGATGCCGGTGCTCAGCAGGCGCTGTTCGCCGACACGATCAGCCAGGTTAAGACCCGCCTCAACTGAGGGTTTGCGGTTTCTGGAATGTTTTAAAAGGCCGGGCTTTTGTCCGGCCTTTTTGCGTTTTGTGGCGGGCTTTGCATTTCGGGCGGGCATGGCCCCAGCTTGCCTTGTACCAGCCGCCCCCTCATCCGCCTGCCGGCACCTTCTCCCCGCGGGGGAGAAGGTGGTGCGTCGCGCCGGATGAGGGGGCGGCTGGCCCGGCGTTGACGTGCGAGTGAGGAAACGGATGCATCGGCGGTCTCAGCAGGCCCTGTTTGCCGAGACGGTCGGCCAAATCAAGACCCGCCTGAACTCAGGTTTCACCGGATCTGAAATGTTTAATGGCAGGGCTTTGTCCGGCCCCGTTGCATTTGGCAGGACAGGCTCCGGCTTGCGTTGTGCTAGCCGCCCCCTCATCCGCCTGCCGGCACCTTCTCCCCGCGGGGGAGAAGGGACGAGCCGTCGCCGACCTTCCGTAAAGCCAAAGAGTGGTTCTCCTCGGGTCCTCCGACCTTGGTTTGCATCCAACGCCAGCGGTTCGCTTCTCCCCTCGGGGAGAAGGTGGCGCGTCGCGCCGGATGAGGGGGCGGCTGCCACGACGTTGACGTGCGAGTCAGGCAAGGGATGCATCGTCGGTCTCACACGCTTGGGCAAGGCCGATACCTTAACGTCAGGCGGTGAGGCCGTATCCCAACATCCCCTGCTCACATCGGTCGCAAAACCTTAATCTTTGCGCAGCGGGCGAAAACTCATGCGGTGGAGCGGGCACGGGCCGGATGTGTCGATGGCGGTGCGATGACGGGCTGTTCCGTATCCGGCATGGGCGTCAAAGCCATAAGCGGGGTAAACGAGGCCGGCGCGGGTCATCATGCGGTCGCGGGTGACCTTGGCGATGATGGAGGCTGCCGCAATCGAGACGGAGCGGGCATCACCCTTGATGATGGCCTTGCCGGGGCAGGAGAGGCCCGGCGGCACGTCGCGACCGTCGGCGAGAACAAGGGCGGGTGCAACCGCCAACCCTGCAATGGCGCGGCGCATGGCATCGAGGCTGGCGCGCAGGATATTTTTCTCATCGATATGGCGCGGCCCGGAGGCGGCGATGGCGACATGGGCCGTGGCGAGGATTTCTTCGAACATCTGTTCCCGCTGCTTGAGCGTAAGCTGCTTGGAATCGTTCAGCCCCTGCGGGATCCGTTCCGGATCAAGAATCACGGCGGCGGCAACGACTGGACCCGCGAGCGGCCCACGCCCGGCCTCGTCGGTGCCGGCAACCGGCCAATGGCCGGCCTGTCGTGCCGCAAGCTCCAGGCTGAAATCCGGAACGAGTGGCACAAGGTCGAAAAGGCTCGGAGAATCGGGTGGCGTGCTCTGTAACATGCGGCGGAAACTCGCACGCGCACCCGATCTCCTGCAAGCCCCGGCAAAGCGCTGATTGCGGCATCGCTTGATCCGCCCAAGGGGAGGGGCGGGCCGGGGGTGTTCAGCACGGAATGAGGCGGTGGACCGTGCCGAATTCTCATTTTTACTCAACGTCGCGTCCGCTATCGCTCCCGGTCGCCGGCCTTGATCAGGCTGATGCATCCAACATTGCCAGTCCGTCAGCGTTTCTGCCTCTGGGGCCAAGTGCTGGAGCGCGCCACGGATACGTATGGTCGTATTTCTCCAACAACCGTCGTGTCTCAGAACTACAGCAGCGACAGCTGGATGCCCGTGCCGGCCGGCGGAACAAAAAGGTCGTCGCGCAGCTGGATGCCACGACGGCCGAGGCCCAGGCGCTTGGTGGCGAGTTCAAAACGCCGCGAGATCTGCCAGGCATAGGGTCCGGCCCCTTTCATGCGCTTGCCGAACTCTGCATCGTAATCCTTGCCGCCGCGCATCGAGCGCACCAGCGACATTACGTGGCGGTAGCGATCCGGATAGTTGCGCAGCAGCCAGTCGCGAAACAGCGGGCTCACCTCCAGCGGCAGGCGCAGCAGCACATAGCTTGCCTCGCTCGCCCCAGCGGCCTTTGCCGCATCGAGAATACGTTCGATCTCGTGGTCGTTCAGCGCCGGAATGACCGGGGCAACGAGAACGCTGGTGGGAATACCCGCCGCCGTCAGCTTCGTGATCGCTTCCAGCCGCTTTACCGGCGTCGAGGCGCGGGGCTCCATGCTGCGGGCAAGCTTGCCGTCGAGCGTCGTCACCGAGATGCCGACTTTTGCCAGCCCCTTGGATGCCATGTCGGACAGGATATCGATGTCGCGCGTCACCAGTGCCGATTTGGTGACGATCATGACGGGATGATTGGCCTTGGCCAAGACTTCAAGGATCTGGCGCATCACCCGCCATTCCCGCTCGATCGGCTGGTAAGGGTCTGTATTGGTGCCGATGGCGATCGTGCGCAGCTTGTAGTCGGGACGGCTGAGTTCCCGTTCCAGCAGTTTTGGAGCATCGGGCTTGGCAAACAGTTTTGCCTCGAAATCGAGACCGGCCGAAAGCCCCATATAGCTGTGCGTCGGGCGGGCAAAACAATAGATGCAGCCATGCTCGCAGCCGCGATAAGGATTGATCGAGCGGTCGAACGGAATATCGGGGGAATCGTTGCGGCTGATGATGGTGCGCGGC
>JAIXTO010000118.1 GCA_027483885.1 Rhizobiaceae bacterium | reverse complement strand
CTCGCTTGCCGTCGACACCACGCTTTTGAGCGACGCGGCGCTCGTCCTGGAAACCCACAAGGCGGTCGAGCAGGAAATCGAATCCAGAAGCGGCGCGTGGTACATGCGGCGCATCCTGCCCTACCTGGGTGAAGACAACGGCGTCGAGGGTGTGGTCATCACCTTTGTCGACGTAACGCAGCAACGTCATACCGCGGATGCAATGCAGGTGGCGAGACGGCAGGCCGATCTCGCAAATGCTGCAAAATCGCGGTTTCTGGCGGCAGCCAGCCATGATCTTCGCCAGCCGCTTCAGACGCTGAGCCTGTTGCAGGGACTTCTGGTCAGAAAAGTCGAAGACGAAAAGCAGCAACGGCTGCTCGCGCGCATCGGCAATACGCTGGGCTCCATGTCCGGGATGCTCAACGCACTTCTGGACATCAACCAGATCGAAGCCGGCATCGTCAAAGCGGAAATACAGGACTTCCGCATCCAGGATCTGCTTGTCGCCCTGCGCGGCGAGTTCCGGCTTGACGCTCAAGCCAAGGGCCTCGAGCTGCGGGTTGTCGATTGCAGTCTGTCTGTGCGAACGGATCCTCAACTGCTTGAGCAAATGATCCGCAATCTATTTTCCAACGCGCTCAAATATACTCGAAGCGGAAGGATTCTTCTGGGATGCCGCCGCCGTGCCGGCGTGCTCAGTATCGAAATCTGGGATACCGGCATTGGAATTCCCGAAAGCGAACTCGAATCCATTTTCGATGAATATCATCAGATCGACAACGAGGCACGCGAGCGAAGCAAGGGGTTGGGGCTCGGCCTTTCCATTGTCCAACGGTTGGGAAAACTCTTGGGTCACAAGGTGCGGGTGCAATCGCGCCAATCGAAGGGATCCGTTTTCGCGATCGAAGCCATGGTCGCAAAGGCGGTGGTCGCCCAGCCATCGAGGGTTGAGACGGCACGCCATGTCGAGAAGCATGTGGCATCCGTCGGACGGTCAGTGTCCATTCTTGTGGTCGAGGACGACGGCGAAGTTCGCGATCTTCTGGATCAGCTCCTGACAGACGAAGGGCATACCGTGTCAACAGCGCGGGATGGACCTGCAGCGCTTGCTCTTGTCGGAAAGATGAAACTGAACCCTGAGCTTATCCTGACCGATTACAACATGCCGAGCGGCATGACAGGCATGCAGTTGGTGAAGAAACTCCGCAGCGACTTCAAACGAACAATTCCGGCAATCGTTCTGACAGGCGATATTTCGAGCGCGACGCTCAACGACGTGGCGGGCAAGAATATCGTCCGGCTTGCCAAGCCGGTTCGGCTCATCGACGTGGAACACGCCATCCAGAAGCTGCTGATCGCCAGTGCGGGTGAGATCTCGGCCCAGGGAGAAGACGATGAAATCAGGCCCGGTGCCGCCAACACCGTCTTCGTCATCGATGACGATGAGGACCTGCTGCAGGCCTTGCGACTGGTCCTGGAAAAACAGGGATTGCCCGTCGAAACCTATATCAGCTGCGAAGATTTCCTGAATGCGAGCCACCCGCGCGACCAGGGCTGCCTGATTGTCGATGGATATCTGCCGGGGATGAATGGCGTCGATCTGCTTCAACGCCTGAAAGAAAATGGCCGCCATCTGCAGTCGATCATGATGACCGGCAACAGCGACGTCACGATGGCCGTCGCTGCCATGAAGGCGGGGGCATCGGACTTCATCGAAAAGCCCATCAATCATTCCGAGCTGCTTGAGAGCGTTGAGCGAGCGCTGAAACAATCAAGGGGCGAGACCGTGAAAAGCGCCTGGCATGTCGACGCCGCCAAGCGCATAGCGTCGCTCACGTCACGGCAGAAGCAGATCATGAAAATGGTTCTCGCCGGCCATCCCAGCAAAAACATTGCCGCGGATCTCGGCATCAGTCAGCGGACCGTCGAAAACCATCGGGCCTGTATCATGACCAAGACCGGTTCCAAGTCCTTGCCCGCCCTTGCCCGCCTGGCGCTGGCGGCAGAGGAACCCGTTCAGTCTGCTTAAGCCAGCGAACGCAAGTGGCAGGGAGCCGCTTTCGATTGCTGACATCACCCTGCGTAAAGCGTGCATGTGCCAACCCTGACCAAAGGGGAGGGGGCTTGGGTTCGTGCATCCTCTCCGGCCAACAGGCCCTCGGCATGGTTTCATTTCAGCGATTGCCGAAATCGTGCAAGCGAAAAGAGGAAAAGCACCGTGCCGATGGCGCTCAGCGCCAAAAATTGCGGCCAGACATTCGCAAAGCCTGCTCCGCGGTACAAAATGGCCTGCGCCAGAGCGACGAAGTGGGTATTCGGCGCGGCAAGCATGATGTTCTGCACAAGGACCGGCATGCTTTCGCGCGGGGTCATGCTGCCTGACAGGATCTGCAGGGGCAAAAGGACCAGCATCAGCAAGAGCCCGAACTGAGGCATCGAGCCGGCCATGGTGGCAAGGAAGATGCCAAGGGAGGTCGTGGCAAAAAGCTGCAGCGAAGCGCCGACGAGAAACAGCAGAACCGAGCCTTCGATGGGAACACCCAGCAGGCCCTGAACGACGGCCGTGATGGAAAAGGCCGACGCGACCAGAACCACAAGCCCCATCGACCAGATCTTGCTCGCCATGATCTCGAACGGGGTAATCGGCATGACCAGGAGATGTTCGATCGTGCCGTGTTCGCGTTCCCGAATGAGTGCCGTGCCCGTGAGCACGATCGACAGCATGGTGATGCTGTTGATGACGTTCATGACGGAACCAAACCACCCCTTGTTGAGCTGCGGATTGAACTGTGCCCGCAGGACCAGATTGACGGGCTGCGTCGCGCTTTCGCGATCATGACGGGCGAATTCTGCAATTTCGCTGGTGATGATGCTTTGAATGTAACCGCTACCGCTGAAGGCCTGCGTCATGCGGGTCGCGTCGACATTCAGCTGCAGCGTTGGCGATCGTCCGGCAAGCATGTCGCGCTGGAAATCCGGCGGGATGTCGAGGGCAAACGTGTCGACGCCGGCATCCATGCGTTGATCCATCTGATCCGGCGTGATCAGTTGCGGCGGGGCGAAATAGGGCTTGTAGAAGGCGCTGCCGATGCGCGCCGACAGCGCAGAACGATCCTCGTCGACGATTGCGATCGGCGCGTTGTTGAGCGTTTCCGGCATGGCCGTCGCGGCGGTGTAGATCGAAAGCGTAAAGGCATAAACGATCAGCAGAAGCAGCATCGGATCGCGCAGCAGACCGCGCAGTTCCTTGACGCCCAGTTGCCGGATGGTGGAAAGGCGCATGCTCAGTTCGCCTGCTTCTTGAGGAACAAGGCGCTGACGCCAAGCAAGGCCGGGATGGCGATGAGGAGGGGAATGTAGGATGGCGACAGTTCTGTAAAGCCCAGTCCCTTGGAAAAGGTCCCGCGGGAAATTGCCATGAAATAGGTCGTCGGGAAGATCTTGCCGATCAGCGCACTGGCGCCCTGCAGCGATGACACGGGGTCGATCATGCCTGAATATTGCACCGCAGGCAGGATCGTCAGGATGGCAGTGCCGAAGATCGCGGCGATCTGCGACTTCATGAAGGTCGAAATCAGGAGACCTATTCCGGTCGCCACGATGACGTAGAGCACGGCGCCGATCACAAATGCCAGCAGACTTCCGGAAAAGGGAACGCCGAAACCGAAGACAGCAAAGGCGGTGAGGAGAGCGAAATTGACCATCGCGAGCACGATATAGGGCAATTGCTTGCCAAGCAGGAATTCCAGCCGCGTGACCGGCGTCACATAGAAATTGACGATGGAGCCCAGCTCCTTTTCGCGCACCACGCTCAATGCCGTCAGCATGGCCGGAATGAGAAGCAGAAGCAGGGGAATAACGGCCGGGACCATGGCAACCAAGCTTTTGACGTCCGGATTGTATCGGAACCGTGTCTCCAGCTGAAAAAGGCTGGCGGCTGCGGGGTCGCCCGACGTCCTGGTTCTTTCCGCCAGCCAGTGGGCATGCATGCCCTCCACATAACCCTGAACGGTTTCGGCGCGCGTCGGCATGGCGCCGTCTATCCAGGCGCCGATCTCGACGGCCCGCCCGCGCGCAACGTCCCGGCCGAAGCCGGACGGGATCTCGATGGCAAGGCTCAGTTCCCCGTTTCTCATCCGCTGGTCGAGATCGGCGCCATCTGCAATTGGCAGGTGTTCATCGAAGTATCGGGAGCCGGCGATGTCGAGCACATAACTGCGGCTGGTGGTCGTCTGATCCCGATCGAGAACCGCGAATGCCAGGTTTTCAACGTCGAGATTGATACCGTAACCGAACACAAACATGAGGATGACGCTTCCAAGGAGAGCAAGCGTCGCCCGAACGGGATCCCGCACCAGCTCCAGTGTCTCGCGGCGTGTGTAGCTGAACATCCGCCGCACATCGAAACGGCGGCTGGCGGCACGCGCAGACGGTATCGCCTCAGGCTGAGATGCCGCCCGGTCCTCTTCCTTTGCGTCTGCATCGGGGGAACCGATCGTCTCTTCGAGAAGCGAGATAAAGGCATCCTCCAGCTTTGCGGCATGGCGCGCGGCAATG
>JAIXTO010000050.1 GCA_027483885.1 Rhizobiaceae bacterium | reverse complement strand
TGCCGCCTTTCCCGATCTGCCGCTCATCATCCTCATCGTCATGGCGCTTGGCATCGGCGCCTTCCTCGGCGCGATCAACGGCTTTCTCGTGTGGATCCTGCAGATCCCGCCCATCGTCGTGACGCTCGGCACGCTCACCATCTATCGCGGCATGGCCTTCGTGCTGTCGGGCGGCAGCTGGGTTAACGCGCACCAGATGACGCCGACCTTCCTCAACGTGCCGCGCACGGTTCTGCTGGGGCTTCCAGTTCTCTCCTGGGTGGCGGTGCTGGTGGTGCTGGTATTCTGGTTCGTGCTGACCCGCACACCCTTTGGCCGCGCGGCCTTCGCGTCTGGTGGAAATCCGGTGGCCGCCATCTATGCCGGCATCGATATCGGCGCCACACGCTTTCTGGCCTTCGTGCTGTCGGGGGCCATGGCGGGGCTTTGCAGCTATCTCTGGGTGTCGCGTTATGCGGTGGCCTATGTCGACATCGCCAACGGCTTTGAGCTGGATAGCGTCGCGGCCTGCGTGATCGGGGGCATCTCGATTGCCGGTGGCATCGGCTCTGTTGCCGGTGCCGTGCTCGGCGCGCTGTTTCTCGGCGTCATCAAGAATGCCCTGCCGGTCATCGGCATATCCCCCTTTGCCCAGATGGCGATTTCCGGCGTGGTGATCGTGTTGGCCGTGGTGTTCAACGCCCGCGCCGAGGCACGCAAGGGCCGCATCATCCTGCGCAACCGCGAAAAGACCGAGGTGACGGCATGAGCGACCTCTCCAATCCCCTCCATAAGCCGACCACCGGCCAGTCGGCCGGTCAGGCTCCCGTGAAGCGTACGATCCCGGACCGGCTCGGCACGCCCTTCACCCGCATCCTTGCCAGCTGGGAAGTGCTGTTGTTTGGCGTGGCCGTGCTGATCTTCATCGCCAATTCTCTGGCATCTCCCTATTTCCTCGATGCCTGGAACCTGTCGGACGCCACATTCAACTTTACCGAAAAGGCACTCGTTGCCTTTGCCATGGCGCTCCTCATCATTGCTGGCGAGATCGATCTGTCGGTTGCCGCCATCATTGCGCTCGCCTCCACCGCCATGGGGGCCGCAGCCCAGGCCGGCATCGGAACGCCGGGCCTTGTTGCCATCGGTATCGGCACCGGCCTTGTCTGCGGTGCGTTCAACGGCATCCTTGTGGCTGGACTGAAGCTACCGTCCATTGTCGTGACCATCGGCACGATGAGCCTGTTTCGCGGCATTTCCTACATTACGCTGGGTGACAAGGCCTATGGCGGGTATCCGGAAAGCTTTGCCTATTTCGGCCAGGGCTACCTCTTCTGGGTATTCTCCTTCGAATTCGGCCTCTTCCTCCTCTGCGCTGCCCTGTTTGCCATTTTGCTGCACAAGACGAATTTCGGCCGGCAGGTCATGGTGATCGGCAATAACGAGTTTGCCGCACGCTTTTCCGGCGTGCCCGTCGAGCGGGTAAAATTCATCCTTTTCTTGCTGACGGGCCTGATGAGCGGCGTCGCGGCCGTCTGCCTCACCTCGCGGCTGGGTTCGACGCGTCCCTCCATCGCGCAAGGTTGGGAGCTGGAAGTGGTCACCATGGTCGTGCTCGGCGGTGTCTCCATCCTCGGCGGTTCCGGCACGATTCTCGGCGTCGTCATTGCCGCCTTCGTCATGGGACTTGTCACATTCGGCCTCGGCCTCCTTAACGTTCCGGGCATCGTGATGTCGATTTTCGTCGGCCTTCTTCTCATCGTCACTATCGCGCTGCCGATCCTGGCGCGCCGCATCAGACAGGCAAGACGCGCATGAGCCTTGAGAAACACGCATTCAAGATGAAGCTCGCTCCAGGCATGGAAGCCGAATACCGCAAGCGCCACGACGAAATCTGGCCGGACCTGGTGAACCTCCTGCACGAGGCCGGCGTCAGCGACTATTCGATCCATCTCGACCGCGAGACCAACATCCTCTTCGGCGTCCTCACCCGCCCTGCCGATCACACGATGGCAAGCCTGCCGGAGCATCCGGTGATGAAGCGCTGGTGGGCGCATATGGCCGATATCATGGAAACCAATCCGGATAATTCGCCCGTCGCGACCGATCTCGTCACGGTCTTTCACCTGCCATGACCGGGTTTTCGCGCATTGCCGTTCTCGATGTCGGCAAGACCAATGCCAAGGTTGCCATTCTCGATTGCGCAAGCGGTGAGGAACTGGATGTGCGGCGCGTGCCGAACCGGGTTCTCGCCACGCCGCCCTATCCGCACTATGATATCGATGCACTCTGGGCGTTTTTCCGCGAGGCCCTGAAGGCGCTTGCGGGCACAACGGGTTTCGATGCGATTTCGATCACCACCCATGGCGCCTCGGCTGCCCTTGTCGATGCGTCGGGAGACCTTGCCCTGCCGGTGCTCGATTACGAACATCGTTATCCACCGGCCATCGAAGAGGCCTATGCGGCGCTGCGTCCGCCCTTTTCGGAAACCTTTTCGCCGGCCCTTCCGGGTGGCTTGAACCTTGGCGCGCAACTGCACTACCAGAAAATGGCCTTTGCGGATGATTTTGCTCGCGTGGCTGCGATCATGACCTATCCGCAATACTGGGCATTCCGGCTGACGGGCGTTGCGGCAAACGAGGTTACCTCGCTCGGTTGCCACACGGATCTCTGGCGCCCCCGTCACGGGCAATTTTCCACCCTTGTCGATACGCTCGACATTCGCCCCCTGATGGCGCCGGTTCGGTCCGCCTTCGATTGTCTGGGCGATCTTTTGCCGGATCTTGCTGCCGAACTTGGCCTTGCCGCACCGGTGCCGGTGTTTTGTGGTCTGCATGATTCCAATGCCTCGCTGCTTGCCCATCTGGTGGGCCGCGAGCCGCCGTTTTCCGTCGTGTCCACCGGCACCTGGGTGGTCAGCTTTGCCGTAGGCGGCGATCTCGACCATCTCGATCCGGCCCGTGATACGCTGGCCAATGTCGATGCCTATGGCCGCGCCGTTCCCTCGGCGCGTTTCATGGGCGGGCGGGAATTCGAGATGCTGACGGCAGCGCTCGGCCCGTTTCCGCCGGATGGCGTGTTGCAGGTGCTGCCGGATGTGCTGGCCTCGGGCCTTATGCTTCTGCCCAATGTGGCGGAAGGGTCCGGTCCGTTTCCCGGGCAGCGTCTGCGCTGGATCGAGGCAAAGGCCACCCCTAGCCCGGACCGCACCGCGCGCTGGGCTGCAGCTTCGCTCTATCTGGCGCTGATGACAGAGGCCTGCCTGGAACTTTTAGGCGCCGGCGGACCGGTTCTGGTCGAAGGGCCGTTTGCGGCAAACGAAGCCTATCTTTCAGCACTTGCCGGGCTTCTTGGCCGTCCTGTCATGGCGCTCACGGGATCCACCGGCACCACGCATGGCGCAGCCCTTCTCTGTGGCGCAAACCTGCCGTCTGAAAACGGGCGCCCCATCGTGCCTCTCTGCGCACAAGGGCTTGATGGCTACCGCGCCCTCTGGCGCTCGCATCTCGCCTGAACGGACGTATCGAGGAACGATCCTCGGCTTTGCCGGTTCGTTTGCTGGCAACTCGAGGTGGCTCGGCGCTGAAGGCCATGGCGCTCTCCATGGGCGGCACCATGGCTGCCGTCACACACACCGATCTCAATGACGATCTGCCGGCCGTTGTGTAAAAACATCTGCGCTTGCCGGATTTTTCAGCGCTGCGGCCAAGGTGAAGTTCACCGACCTGAAGCGCCGACGTCTCCGCCCACTGGGCCAATCGGTACAGGGAGCGGAAACGGATGAGGAGCGGTTATTCGCCGCTTCGCTCTGCATCATGCCGCTCTGTCTGTCATCCATGGTCATCCCTCCCGTTTTTGTGGGACATGGGCAAGCGGCCGCTATTCTGGAAAGCGGCACCATTCGGTCCCGAACTGCGGGATGGGAGACTTGCTCCCGCCATTTTGCGTTCCATATCCCCGGAGGGGAACCCGGCGAGAGGGTCGGCGTTTATGCCCCACAGACGCGGGGGAGGGGATCATGCAGGAAAATAAGATGGCTGAGCATCTTGGCAGCCAGCCGGAGCTGAAGCGGGTTATGGGGCCGGGGCTTCTCCTGCTGTTCATCGTCGGCGATATCTTGGGGACAGGCATCTATGCGCTTACGGGCCAGGTGGCAGCGGAAGTGGGCGGGGTCGTCTGGCTGCCGTTCCTCGTCGCCTTCATCGTGGCGCTGCTGACAGCCTTCAGTTATCTGGAACTGGTGACGAAATATCCGCGCGCTGCCGGTGCAGCACTTTATACGCACAAGGCCTTCGGCATTCATTTCGTGACGTTTCTCGTGGCCTTTGCCGTCATGTCCTCCGGCGTCACCTCGGCGGCCACAGCCTCGCGGGCCTTTGCAGCCAATTTCGCCGCCTCCACCGGCTTTGATGTCGGCGCATTCGGCGTCACCGGCGTGGCGCTCGCCTTCATGGTGCTGGTCGGCATCGTCAATTTTCGCGGCGTCGGCGAAAGCGTCAAGGTCAATGTGGTGCTGACCGTCATCGAACTGTCCGGCCTGCTGCTCATCATCGGCATCGGCTTTTGGGCCATTGCTGGCGGAGAGGGCGATGTCTCACGCGCCTGGACATTCCAGCCGGCCGGCGATCACGGCGCCATCTGGTCCGTGGTCGCGGCAACCACGCTTGCGTTCTTCGCCATGGTCGGCTTCGAAGACAGCGTCAACATGGCGGAAGAATGCAAGGAGCCAAGCCGTATCTTTCCGAAGGTTCTCCTAGGCGGGCTCGTCCTGACCGGCATTATCTACATTCTGGTGTCCATCTCCGCCATCACGCTGGTTCCCGCCGCTGAACTGGGTGAGGGTGAAACGCCGCTGTTGAAGGCGGTGCAGGCGGGGGCGCCGGGCTTCCCGGTTGGCATTTTCGGCCTCATCACCATGTTTGCGGTAGCCAATTCGGCGCTGATCAACATGATGATGGCAAGCCGCCTCATCTACGGCATGTCGCGCGAGAACGTGCTGCCACCGGTGCTGGGCAAGGTGCATTCTGCGCGCCGCACGCCCTTCGTCGCCATTCTCTTCACCACGCTGATTGCAGGTGCCCTCATTACCTTCGCCGGTGGCGTGCCGGCGCTCGGCGGAACCACGGCTCTGCTGCTGCTCTGCGTCTTCACCATCGTCAATGTCGCCGTTTTGGTGCTGCGCAAGGACAAGGTGGAGCACAAGCATTTCCGCACGCCGACAATCGTGCCGGTGCTGGGTGCCGTCAGTTGCGCCTTTCTGGCCGGTCCGTGGACGGGGCGAGATCCGGTGCAATATACCATCGCCGGAATCCTGATTGCGCTGGGCGTCGTGCTTTGGTTCGTCACCGTCACCGTGATGAAGCGGCAGGCGGAGCCGGCTGTCTGAGGTCAGTCTGCTCGGTCGCGCCAGGCTTTCTGGGCCTTTTTGGCCGGAAGCGCCGTTGCCTCGAACACGCCGCGCGCCACGGCGCGGGCAAAGGTCAGCGTTGCCAGATGGCAGAGCGCCATGAAGTCGAGTGGATCGTGAAGGGCGTGTTTGCCGGTGGACGCCGCAAACACGGTGTCGCCATCGGCCGGCAGATGAGCGGGCAGGATGGCGCGGGCCAGCCCGTCATGCGCCATGATCGACAGGCGATGCGCCTGCGCCTTGGTGAGGATGGCATCCGTGACCACGATGCCGATCGTGGTGGCCTTAAGGTTCACGCCTTTCAGGCGCATGGATATATCGCCGGCTGTGAATGTGGCGGGCAGGCCAAGACCGCCGAACTCTTGCCCCTCTTCGAAGGGGGCTGCCCAGAAATGCCGGCCATCTCCCACTGTTGCGGAGCCGAGCGCATTGACGGCCACCAGCGCCGCGATCCGGTGTCCGCTGGCCGTGACGGCGCTCGCCGAGCCCAGCCCGCCCTTGAAGGTTGCCGTCGTGGCGCCCGTGCCGGCCCCCACGGTTCCAAGCGCAAAAGATCCCTTGGCCGCCGCCTTGAAGGCATCATAGCCCATGTCGCGATAGGGAGAATGCAGACCCCAGTCCTTGTTGCCGCCGTTCAGCAGATCCATGAGGATCGCCTGCGGCACGATGGGAACGCGGGTTGTGCCCACCTGCAGGCCCCGGCCGATCTGGCGAAGCCCCGCCTGTACGCCGCCCGCCGCATCGAGCCCGAAGGCCGATCCGCCTGACAGCACCAGCGCATCCACCTTTTCGACCGTCAGCGATGGATCGAGCAGCGCCGTATCGCGCCCACCCGGCGCACCACCCAGCACGATGCCGGAGGCAATCGCCGGTTCATCAAAAACCACGGCGGTAACGCCGGAGCCGAGCGCGAGATCCGTGGCATGGCCAACGCTCACGCCGTCGATGTCGGTGAGGAGATTGAGGGGGGCGGTCATGGGCGGGGTCCTTTTACGTCATCGGCGATTCGGCCCGAAGACTATCGCGTTGCGCGGCCCCTGTCGTGGAGGGAGGGGGCAACGGCATCGCCGCTGCCCCATCGATCTTGTACTCAGGCGATATCGAACTTCACGCCCTGCGCCAGAGGCAATGTGCGGCCGTAGTTAAAGGTGTTGGTGGCCCGGCGCATATAGGCCTTCCACGAATCAGAGCCCGATTCGCGACCGCCGCCGGTTTCCTTCTCGCCGCCGAAGGCTCCGCCGATCTCGGCACCGGACGGGCCGATATTGACATTGGCAATGCCACAATCGGAGCCGCGGGCGGAAATGAAGGTTTCGGCCTCGCGCATGTCATTGGTGAAGATCGAGGAGGACAATCCCTGCGGCACATCGTTGTGGAGCGCCAGCACCGAGTCGAAATCGGAATATTTGACGACGTAGAGGATCGGCGCAAACGTTTCCTCGATCACCGGGCCGCATTGCGAGGGCATTTCCACGATGGCCGGGCGCACGTAATAGGCCTCAGTTGCTTCATGGGCCAAGACCCGCTCGCCGCCGGTCACGCTGCCGCCTTCGGCCTTTGCGGCATCAAGTGCTGCCTGCATCTTGTCAAACGCTGCCTTGTCGATCAGCGGTCCCACGAGATTGCCGTCCACCATCGGGTTGCCGATGGTGACCGACTGATAGGCTTTTTGCAGGCGCGGCACGAGGTTGTCGTAGACGCTTTCATGCACGAAAAGACGGCGAAGCGAGGTGCAGCGCTGGCCGGCGGTGCCCATGGCGGAAAAGGCGACGCCGCGCAGGGTCAGGTCGAGATCGGCCGTCGGGGTGACGATTGCAGCGTTGTTGCCGCCGAGTTCCAGGATGGCGCGGGCAAAACGCTTGGAAAGGCGCGGGCCGACGGCGCGCCCCATGGCGGTGGAGCCGGTTGCCGAGACCAGCGGCACCTTCGGATGGTCGACCAGCACTTCGCCGATTTCGCGACCGCCGATCAATAGCGTCGACAGGTTGGCCGGCGCCTTGCCGCCTTCGGCGATAAAGCGAGCGAGCGCCTTTTCAAAGATTGCCTGCGTGGCAAGTGCCGTCAGCGGCGTCTTTTCCGATGGCTTCCAGACGGTGGAATTGCCGCAAACGAGCGCCAGCGCCGCATTCCACGCCCAGACAGCAACGGGGAAGTTGAAGGCGGAAATAATGCCGGTGACGCCGAGCGGATGCCAGGTTTCCATCATGCGGTGTTCGGCGCGTTCGGTGGCGATGGTGAGGCCATAAAGCTGGCGCGACAGGCCGACGGCGAAATCGCAGATATCGATCATTTCCTGCACTTCGCCGAGGCCTTCGGAGGTGATCTTGCCCACTTCGATGGAGACGAGGCGGCCGAGATCAGCTTTGGCCGCACGCAGTTCCTCGCCGAGCAGGCGGATCAGTTCGCCGCGCTTGGGTGCCGGCACCTGGCGCCATTCCAGAAACGCCTGATGCGCGGCATCGATGGCTTTTGTTGTATCGGTTGCGGAAATTTCCGGCAGGCGGCCGATTTCCGTGCCTGTGATCGGCGAGCGAACGGCAAGCGTGCCACCGGTATGGGCAGAAGCGTCAACGCCAAGCTTTGCAAGGATGGCAGCGGTTTCGGCGGTAAGGTTGAGCGTGGCGAGGGTCATCTTTGTCCTTCTCGTCTTTCTGTAGGGGGCATCTTTGATATCTGTCCGGTGCTGGTCGAACCATCAGGCTCTAGAACCGGTCACCGGCAAAATGGGCGATCTGCGCGCCCGCTTCATAATAGGCTTCCTTCAGCGTACGAAAGGCCGGGTCCTTCGGCGCGCTAAGAGGCAGGGGAAGATCCTCTTCGCCCATCTCGCCCAGCACATGGCGCGAAAGGACCTGGCCAAACACGGTGCCGGGTGAAATTCCACGCCCGTTATAACCGGAAAAACCGATGACGCGATCTGCGAATTTGTGGAAGCGGGGGAGCGCATTGTCGGTCATGCCGATCTGGCCATACCATTCCGCCTCAAACGCCACGTCGCCCAGTTGCGGAAACAGCCGGGCAAGGGCGCGCTTGGCCCAATTGCGGTGAACGGCAGCGCCCGTGCCGCGAAGCGCGCCGACCGAGCCGAATACCAGCCGCCCGCGGGCATCCATGCGGAAGGAGGACAGGATTTCCTTCGTATCCCAGCACCCCTCGCGCTCCGGCAGGATGGAGCGGCGCAGATTGTCGGACAGCGGCACGGTGGCGAAATTGAAATAGGGCAGATGCACCTGTTCGGTGCGCACCGCCTGGAACGGGCCGGTCGTATAGGCATCCGTGGCGACGATCACCCAATCGGCGATCACGGACCCCTCCGGCGTTTCCACCGTGTGACGCCCTTGCGCCTGACGCCAGCCGATGGCCGGGCTTTGGGTATAGAGGACGGCACCCGCCTTGACGGCGGCATGGGCAAGCCCGCGCGCATAGGCAAGCGGCTGCAGCGTGCCCGCGCGCATATCGAGAAGCGCGCCTTGATAGGCGCGGGTGCCGATCCGTCGTTCGGTTTCTGCTGCATCGAGCAGGCTGACCGGGGCGCCGCGCACCTGCCACTGGCGGGCGCGGGTTTTGATTTCCGTCAAGCCTTCCTCGCCCACTGCGCAATGCAGCGTGCCGGTGCGGGTCAGTTCGCAGTCGATGCCGTGACGCTCGATCAGCGCCATCACCGCCTGTGGCCCGTTGCCGAGAAGATCGAGCAGCCGCTCACCATGCGTTTCACCCAAAACGCCCGGAAGATCGTCCGGCATTACCCACATGCCGGCATTGATCAGCCCGACATTGCGCCCGGCTCCGCCAAAACCGATTTCCTTTGCCTCCAGAAGCACCACCGTGCGCCCGGCTTCAGCCAGATGAAGCGCTGCGGAAAGGCCGGTATAACCGCCGCCGATGATAACCACGTCAGCATTGGCCGTCCCTTTGAGGACGCGGGTTTCCGGCGGGGCGGGGGCGGTCTTTTCCCAGAGGCCATGGGAGCGGGGATCGTTGAGCATGGGGGATGTCCGGATGAGGCGGCCGGAGGGTTCCGGAAAGCCGCAGATGGCATCTTTACAGGCGGCCCGTGCCAGTGAATATCGAATTCTTCTCAACAGTTCATTCTCTGGAGGAATGACCATGCTGCCGCCCCGGCGCTTCCTGCCATCCTTTTCGCTGCTGGCCGCGTTCGAGGCTGCTGCCCGCACCGGCAGTGTCACGGCGGCCGCCCAGGAACTCGGCCTCACCCAGAGCGCTGTCAGCCGCCAAATCTCCGCGCTGGAAAAGCAGCTGGACGTGGCGCTGTTCCTGCGCGAGCGTCAGACGATCCGCCTGACGATTGCCGGCGACACCTATGTCCGCGAGGTGCGCGAGGCCTTGCGGCGCATTTCCAACGCCTCGCTCAACCTGCGTGCCAATCCGTCCGGCGGCACGCTCAACCTTGCCATCCTGCCGTTTTTCGGCACGCGCTGGCTGACGCCGCGCATGCCGCACTTTCTCGATGCGTATCCGGGCATGGTGGTGAACCTCATCACCCGGCTCGAACCGTTCGATTTCCGCTTCGACACGCTGGATGCAGCCATTCATTTCGGTCCGCCGCGCTGGCCGGGAGCAACGCTTGTGACGCTGATGGGCGAAGAGGTGGTTGCCGCCTGCAGCCCGGATTTTTTCGCCCGGTACGGCCTAAAAGGGGCCGGCGATCTTCTAAAAGCACCGCTCCTTCATCTGAACTCGCGCCCCGATGCCTGGGAGATGTGGTTTCGCCAGCAGGGCGTCGCCTTCGATGCCCTGCACGGCATGCTGTTTGACCAGTTCATCACCATGGCGGAGGCGGCAACCGCCGGCCTTGGCGTGGCGCTTTTGCCGCGCGTGCTCATTGCGCGCGAACTGGAACTTGGCCAGCTGATCGAGGCGCTCCCCGACACGGATCTGCGCACGGGAGACTATCACCTGGCCTATCCGCCGGACCGGGCAAACTATCCGCCGCTGGTGGCGTTTCGCGATTGGCTTCTCACCGAGATCGGCAAGGACCGGCTTGCGCGCTCCGACCGCATCGGCCAATAGTCGGCAACCATCACCAGATCGTCAAAGCCGATCCGAGGAGAAAAACCTGCCATGAAGCCGATTTTCGTTCAGTTGCGCTGTGCGCCAGGAACCACCTACGACGTGGCGGATGCCATCTACAAGACCGAGCTTGTGTCCGAGCTTTATTCCACCAGCGGTGACTGGGATCTGCTGTTGAAAATCTATCTGCCGGAAGGCGAGGAAATCGGCCGCTTCGTCAATGAGAAGATCGCCACCATTCCCGGCATCGAGCGCTCCCTGACGACGCTGACCTTTACCGCCTTCTGAACGGCGCCGGGGGCGAGCAACAGGGGCCAATAAAAAGCCGCCCGGGCCAGAGGCTGGGCGGCTCGATTTCGGTGCCATCGGGTCAGTCTCAGGCGACCGCAGCAGTCGCGGTCGCTTCGCTCTGGGCGCGGACATGGTTGCGGATCGCAAGACGAACCTCGTCTGCGGACGCAAACCGTTGTTCGTCCAGATCGATGACGTGAAACTTCACGGCGATGAACTTCAGGCGGTCCTGATCGGGCACGACGATGCCGACAGGCTCGCCGCCGTATTCGATAACCTGCTTTTGCATGGTCATACTCCTGGTGTGGCTGTTCAAGACAGCACGACGAATTGACTTTTCAGATCCTTGGAAGGTGAAGCGTCACATTCGACAGCACGGGGTGGAGAAAATTCCCGCGCGTTTCACATCATGCGCACGCCAACGAAGGGCAGCACTACGGACGGATTTCGACATGTCACTCTCCCTGTTGGTGTTGCGCTCTTCCGGACGAGCGAAATTTCAGCTTGTCCTTGATGGCGGACCATATGTGAGTCGATCGGCAACTTCAATCGAATTCCTGTCTACCTAGAATTTTTTTCCGTTTGATGACAGGAGTAAGGCGGATTTGAGAAATCCTGTTCGCCGATCTGCCGTGTTTCACGGATGGCTCACGCAGGCTCCGCCTCTGGGGCGGCGGCCTTCTCGTCGACTGCGTCGAAAGACCCGGCCTCAGGGCGAAGCTTCAGAAGCACCGCCACAAGCGCTTCCGTCAGCCGGTCGGCACTTTTGCGCGTGAGACAAAGCGGTGCTGTAAGTTCCAGTCGATCGCCACTCTGCGGGCGCGGCACAAGAATGCCGTGGGCAGCCAGTTGCCGTGCGAGATCGAAGGAGGAGAGCGATTCGTCGGGTAGCAGAAGGTCAACAGCCAGCCCCTCGCCCTCGACAGTCAACAGGTCCGGCATCCAGCTGCCGATCTTTTGAAGCTGCTCGCCAAGATAAAGTGCCGTGGCGCCCGCCCGTTCACGGATTGCGCCACCGCCGAGGGTGTCCAGCACGGCGCAACCCACCCGGCAGGCGACGGCACCCGGCAAAACGGCTGCCGGCGGCGTTTCAATGGCGGCATATGCGGCCTTCACGACGATGGCCGCAAGCGCTTCTCCCGGCACCGGCGAGCCGGTGACGATGATATCAGGCATGGTTTCCTCGCGCTCGAAGCGCCAGAGGGACGTTCCCAGGCGGCCAAGGCCATCGCGACGTTCATCCGCGATAACGAGCATTTTGACGTCATCGGAAAATTGCGCGGCAAGCGTCTCGGCCATGGCCATGGCCGAAGCTTCGTCGGTCAGGGTCAGAATTTCAAAACCATCGGGCAGCAGGCTGCGCAGGGCCGCGCGGAAATCCGCCTCGGCCTGTGTATCCTGAAGGCCGGCAAGCGTCATCCATTGGCGATAGGCCGCCTCCGCCATGTCCGCATTGCCGTGGCCCAAAAGTCCGGCGGCACCGGAAAGATCGACGAAGGAGCGGCCTTGGCCGTCAAAAACGGCATCCTGCCAGCCGCGCGCCAGCGGTTGCCGGCTGGCGGAGGGGGCATCGAGATCACGCCCGAACAGCAGCGAGGGAGACAGCACGAGCCGGCTCCACAGCCGCGCGTAGCGGGCAGGGGCAAACAAAGGCGGCAGGAGGTCGGCGGCGCGGCAGATGCGGATGCGAAGCCCGCCGACAGCACCGTCGCTGCCGGCCACCACGCCGAGCCTGTCTCCGGCAAACAGCGCCGTGCCATCGGCAAGCACGCTGTCCAGCCCTTCAAGATAAAGGCTTGCCTCCTTGGCCACCAGCACCAGCCGGTTCTCAACGAGATGCACGATGCCACCCATCGGCGCCACGGCAACAATGCCTGCCGGCACGCAGAGATCCACGTGCAGCGCAAAGTTTTCGGCTTCCTGCCCGACGGCTGCTTCGGCGCGCGAAAACCTGTATTCGCCAAACCGGGTTGCCCCCATACGGCTGTCCCAGGCAATGCGCGCCAGAAGCCGCCAGTCGATATCCGGGTCCTGCCAGTTGCCCTCGGCAAACAGCGGGCTTGTGACGGAGAGATCAACGACGCGGATCGCATCGGCATCGATCTCCGGCAGAAGCAAGCCCAGTTCCGGCGCGGCCTCGTTTGGCCATTCGACCGCATCCAGAATGGCGGCGTCCATGAAGGCGGGATGCACGGCGGTTGCGCGGGCAAACAGGTCGCGCGCTTGCTGGCGGGCGCTGAGCGTCTCGTCACTTTCGGCAAACACGGCCTCGTGTTCCGCCTTTGCCCGCAACAGGCCGATGCGAATCAAGGTCAATGGCCACAGCGCCTTCAGTTCCTCCTCGACAAGCGGCAGTTCCTGATGGAAGCCGGTCACCGCGGGCAGGAAGTCCAGAATATTGGTGTCGCCGGAGACGATCAGATCCGCACAGAGTGCGGCAAGCGATGCGGCGATCCAGCCCTCGCCCAGTGCATCGGCGCTGGTGAAGGAGGTCGGGCGCCATCCGCCATCCACGTTCTCCCCCAGCACCTCGGCGCGCACCGGCTGGTGATGCACGGTGCGGACCCGAAGCTGTGGGCCGATCGGCTGGATCTGGCGCAGAGCCGCCACCATGGTTTTTGCCACCGGATCGCGCACAGATGAATCCCCCACCGCGCGCAAAAGCTTGACCACGGTCGGGCCGGCCTGGCGAAGATCGCGGGCCGAGGTGAGAGAAGGCGGCTGTTCGCCATCTTCGCCCGGCTCTTCGGTTTCGAGCGCAAGGATGAGCCGTGCTGCAAACTGGCCAAGGGCGCGCGCCTCGGAGGAGGAGGTCGCTTTGTCGCCGGCAAGTGCTGCCCCGTCGGGTAGACGCAGAAGCCTTGCCCAGCAGGGTGTTTCGCCCTCTTCCGTTTTGAGCGGCACAACGAAGGCATCATAGGTGTCGCGGATCGGCAGCGGACCCTGGACTAGGTCCTGACGCTCGATCAGGCTATCGAGCACATCCGCCTGATGTTGGAAGCGCGCCCTTTCAGCCTCGTCGTCGGTGAAATCCAGACGATAGGAAAGGTCGTCATAGGCGAAGGTAAACGCCTGGGGATTGCCGACGATCGGCATGATCTCGCCGGAAAGCCCATAAGACCGCGCCAGTACATCGTCCGGGTCGGGAAAAACGGGCTGTTCGATGACGTCTTGCGCCTGATCTGGCTGAACGGTGACCATTGGCGTCTCCCCACGGACGATTAAGGGGGAGAAGATTAGCGCGCTAGCAAGGTCCGTCCATAGGTTTCGTAATAAAATTGGGCATTTAGCGGTCAAATTGAAGTCCGCCTGTGCCAAATGTGGATCATGTCGGTGTCGCGGGCAGCCGCGGGCGTTGGGCGCGGATGTCTGGCTCTCCCGAATTTGATCGTCCAGGCGTGTGTGGTGGAGGACGCAGGCCGCGTATCGCTCTATGTGGGATCGCTAAGGCCTGCGATAGTATTGCTGAGCGCGGCCGTGGTGCAAAGATCAACAGAGGGAAACCAGTATGCATCCTAGCCGTGGCCTTATGAATCGGGCAGCTCTGTTTTTCGTTCTTCTGGTGTTGTCCGCTGCTCCGGCATGGGCGGGCCAGGCGCGCATTCTGGTCGATGCTGCAACCGGTGCCGTCATTGCCTCCGACAATGCGCAGGCGTTGAACCGGCCGGCCTCGCTCACCAAGATGATGACGCTCTATCTTGCATTCGAGGCGATTGCGCGCGGCAAGCTTGGCTGGGACGAGCAGATCCCGATGTCACGCCACGCAGCCTCCACGGTTCCCTACAAGCTGAATGTCGCGCCGGGCGGAACGGTCAGCGTGCGCGACGCCGTCACCGGCATGATCGTGCTGTCTGCCAATGACGCCGCCATCGCCATGGCCGAGCGGCTGGGCGGCAGCGAGGATACGTTTGCACGGATGATGACCGAGAAGGCACGGGCGCTGCGCATGACGAACACCACGTTTCGCAATGCCACGGGGCTGACGGCAGACGGGCAGTTTACGACGGCGCGCGACATGGCGGTTCTCGGCATGGCGCTGATGCATCATTTCCCGCGTGAATTTTCCCTGTTTTCCACCCGCACGGCGACGTTTCGCGGCAAACCGCTGAAGGGGCACAACTTCATGCTCGACCTCTATCCGGGCGTCGATGGTATCAAGACCGGCTATACCAGCGCTTCCGGCTATAATGTCGTGACCTCCGTGCAGAAGGGTCGCCAGCGCTTTATCGGAGTGGTGATGGGGGGAGCGACCGCCGACGCGCGCGACCAGCAAATGGTGCAGCTCTTCCAGCAATATCTTGCCAATCCCGCTCCCACGACGCCGGGTGCCGGCGCAACGGTCGGTGCCGCCATCGGGCTTTATTGACGGAAGCGACGCTTGTGGCGTCAGACCTTGGGCGGGTAAGAGTGCTCTTCGCCGTGAAAATCGCTGACCGAATAACAGCCCTCGCCGAGCGGGCGAATGGCGCTGCGGCCGATATCCGCCTTGCCATAGCCGCCTGGAATATCCAGCACATAGGTTGGCTGGCAAAGGCCGGAGACATGGCCGCGAAGGGCTGCCACGATGCGCTGGCCTTCGGCAATGTCGAGGCGGAAATGGCTGGTGCCGGGGGCAAGGTCCGGATGGTGCAGGTAATAGGGTTTGACGCGGGCCTCGACAAAGGCGCGCATCAGATCCGCCAGCACTTTTGGGTCGTCGTTGATGCCCTTCAGCAGCACCGTCTGGCTGACCATGGCAATGCCGGCCTCGACCAGGCGGGTGCAGGCGGCGCGGGCACTTTGCGTCATCTCGCGGGGATGATTGGCGTGAAGCGCCACATAGGTGACCTTGCCGCTGTCTTTCAGCGCGCCGATCAGCGCCTCGTTGATCGCTTCCGGATCGACCACCGGCACACGGCTGTGAAACCTGATGATTTTGACATGCGGGATGTCTTTGAGACCGCCAAGGATCTCGGACAGCCGGCGCGGCGACAGAACCAGCGGATCACCGCCGGTCAGGATCACCTCCCAGATTTCCGGGTGCGCGCGAATATAGTCGAAGGCCTGGCCAAGCTCCGGCGCAGACAGCGTACCATCGCCGGTGGGGCCGACCATTTCCCGGCGAAAGCAGAAACGGCAATAGACCGGACAGACATGCACCGCCTTCAGGAGCACGCGGTCGGGATAACGATGCACGACACCCTTGACCGGCGAATGCGCGCCATCGCCGATCGGGTCCTCGCGCTCTTGCGGTGTGATATTCAGTTCGCGAAGATCGGGCAGAAACTGGAGGCCAATGGGATCTGTCGGGTCGCTCGGATCGATGAGGCGCGCCATGGCAGGCGTGACGGCCACGGCATACCGGTCAGCGACCTGACGCGCTGCCTCAACCCCTTGAGCGTCGAGAAGGCCCGCGCCGGCAAGATCTTCAGGTGTTTTCAGCGCGCGACGGCTTGTCATGGGCCAGTATCCGCCACGGGCGCCCACATCACCTGCTCGATATGTGTGGCCCCTGTTGCCAGCATCACCAGCCGGTCGAAGCCGAGCGCGATGCCGCTTGCCTCGGGCATGATGGCAAGGGCTGCGAGAAAATCCTCGTCCAGCGGATAGGTTTCGCCGTAGACGCGTTGTTTTTCCGCCATTTCCCCTTCGAACCGCAGTCTTTGTTCTGCAGCATCCGTCAGCTCGCCAAACGCATTGGCAAGCTCCACGCCGCAGGCATAAAGCTCGAAGCGTTCGGCAACGCGGGGATCGTCGGCGGCAGGCCGCGCAAGCGCTGCCTCGCAGATCGGATAACGGTCGAGAATGGTGGCGCGGCCATCCCCCAGGTTCGGCTCGATCTTTTCAAGAAGAACGCGGCTGAAGAGATCCGTCCAGGTATCGTCCTCTGCGGTGCGAATGCCGGCGTTCAAAAGTCCTGCGCGCAGATGCTCCCGATCCGTCTCGCCGTTTTTCGAAACCGAGGCGAGAAGATCGATCCCTGCAAAGCGTTGGAAGGCGTCGGCGACGCTCAGCCGTTCCGGCTCGGCAAACGGATCCATTTTCCGCCCGCGATACTGAAAGGACCGCGTGCCGGCGGTTTCGGCGGCAAGCGCAATGAGCTGCGCGCTGTCGTCCATCAGCTGCTCATAGGTCTCACCGACGCGGTACCATTCCAGCATGGTGAATTCCGGGTGGTGCAGCGGCCCGCGCTCGCGGTTGCGATAGACATGGGCAAAGCAGGTGATGCGATGTTCGCCGGCCGCCAACAGCTTCTTGCAGGCAAATTCCGGCGATGTGTGCAGGTGAAGCCGGGTCGCCTCACCATCCGTCGTCAGAGCATCCGTTGAAAAGGCATGCAGATGCGCCTCGTTGCCGGGGGAAACCTGCAGCGTTGCCGTATCGACCTCGACGAAATCAGCCTCTTCGAAGAACCGGCGGAACCGCGCCTGGATGCGATTGCGGCCGATCAGCAGCGGACGGCGATCGGCATGGATGTCCGGTCGCCACCAGGCGGGGCGCGAAGGAGGAGAGGCGTGGGGCAAATCTGGCTCCATAGACGGGCTTTATTCCGGGCCTTGACGTGCGAAGGCTTTCTATTTCCGCCAATTTAAGGTAGTTGCGCCCGGGAAAACAGATCAAGCGTGCCAGAGGCCGGCGGAAGGCTGGACCTCTACGACGCATTCTGCGAACTGACAAGCCAAGGCAGTCACAAGGAAATCCAATGGTCAAGGTAATCGCCTCTTCCGTCCGCAAGGGCAACGTTATCGATGTCGATGGCAAGCTCTATGTCGTGCTCACCGCCGAAAACTTCCACCCTGGCAAGGGCACGCCCGTGACGCAGGTCAACATGCGCCGCATCGTCGATGGCGTGAAGGTGTCGGAGCGCTGGCGCACGACCGAACAGGTCGAGCGCGCTTTCGTGGAAGACGTCAACCACCAGTTCCTCTATCAGGACGGCGAAGGCTTCCACTTCATGAATCCCGACAATTACGACCAGGTGGTCGTGGATGTGGAAACCATGGGTGACCAGCATGTCTTCCTGCAGGAAGGCATGACCTGCATCCTGTCCATGCACGAAGGCATTGCGCTTGCGCTGCAGCTGCCGCGCCATGTGACGCTCGAAATCGTCGAGACCGAGCCGGTCGTCAAGGGCCAGACGGCGTCCTCGTCCTACAAGCCGGCGATCCTGTCGAACGGCGTGCGCACCATGGTGCCGCCGCATGTCGACGCCGGCGTTCGCGTGGTTGTCGCAACGGAAGACAATTCCTACGTCGAGCGCGCCAAGAACTGATTTTTTTGGGAGGGCGGTCGCGGCCGTAAGGCCGCGCCCGGCTCATCTCTTCAGAATGTACCGGTCATGAAAAACCCCGCAGCTTCGATGAAGCTGCGGGGTTTTTGTTGTGTTGAAGCTGATGCGTCTCAGCGCTGCGGCGCGTTGGCTGCGGCCAGAACCGTCGGCCCCTTGCCCCAGGCATAACCGCCACCAATGGCAACGCTCAGCGTCACGTAATCCTGCGCCTGCTGCTGGATGGCAGCGGCAAGACTGGCCTGTGCGGTGGAAACCTGGCGCTGCGCGTCGAGAACGTCGAGCAGGGAGGAGGCACCATCGCGGTAGCTTGCGGTGGAAAGCGACAGTGCTTCTTCGTAGGAGCGCACGGTATCGCGCAGAGCGGCCACGGTGCGGCCGTCGCGGGTAATGGCGGCCAGTGCGTTTTCCACTTCCTCGACGGCGCTGAGCACCGTGCTCTTCCAGGAGAGATAGGATTCGCGGGCCTGCGATTCGGCCGAACTCAGGTTGGCGCGCAACTGGCCACCATCAAAGATCGGCAGGTTCAGCGTCGGGCCGAAGGACCAGCTCAGGCGACCGGCTTCTGCGCCGGAAATGCGCGTATAGCCAGGGGTGATCGAGCCGCCGAGGCTGATGCTCGGATAAAGCTGGGCTTCGGCAACGCCGATGGAGGCAACGGAAGCGGCAAGTGTGCGCTCTGCTGCGCGAATGTCCGGACGGTTGCGGATGAGGTCAGCCGGGATGCCGGACTTCGGATTGACGCGTGCGACCGGCTGTCCGCCGCCCTTCTGCAGGTCTGCCACCAAGGATGAAGCGGGAAGCGCCAGAAGCGTTGCAACGCGGTGCGAAGCCTGGCGGAAGCTGGTTTCAAAGCCCGGAATATCGGCAAGCGTCGAGTTGACCAGACCTTCGGCCTGCACGACGTCCAGACGCGAGGCCGCGCCGGCTTCCAGCTGAAGCTTGGTCAGGTCCAGCGTTTCGCGCCGGGACTTGAGGTTGCGCTGGGCGATTGCGATACGCTCCTGGTAGTAGCGCACATCGATATAGGCCGAGGCGACCGACGACAGCAGCGACAGGCGCGCAGTATCGACATTGGCATAGGCGACGTCGAGCGAGGCGAGCGCGCTTTCCTTGTTGCGCTTGTAGCGACCGAAGAGATCAAGCAGCCAGGATACATCAAGTGTGCCGGCGGCGGACGTGGTGGGCGTGGTGTTCGCCGTGTTGCCGAACCCCTGGGCGCCGCTACGCTCGGCCTGCGAGGAAAGCGTCAGGCTTGGCAGGGCGGATGCGCCGGCAACCACCACATTGGCCTGCGCCTGGTTGATGCGTTCAAGCGCCTGAAGAATGGACAGGTTCTGATCAAGACCCTCCTTCATGAAGCCATCAAGGCGGCGGTCGCGGAACGCCGTCCACCAGGCCTGCTGGGAAAGGTCACCGTTGCTTGCCACGCCACCTTCGGCGAATTTCACCGGAAGGGTAATTTCCGGCGCCTTGTGGTTTGGCCCGAGCACGCAGCTTGAAAGCAGAAGCATGACGAGGGGAGCTGCTGCGCGAATGGAAGTCATGAGTACACCCTGTTTGGCGATGATTGCTTTCATCGAACTCTTATTTTGATGCCCCCGGCCTTTCGGCCGGAGGCGGTACCCGCGATTCGGAATGATTAATGCCCCGCGGCATAAAAGGTTAATTCGTCGTTTTTTTACCGCGTGAAAGCTTCCTGACCACCACGAAAAATGAGGGTACGAAGAAAATTCCAAGAAGTGTTGCAGAAAGCATACCCCCGAGCACGCCGATGCCGATGGAGTTCTGCGCCGCAGAGCCTGCTCCGGTTGCAATGGCCAGCGGAACCACGCCGAGGATGAAGGCAAGCGATGTCATGATGATCGGCCGCAGGCGAAGTTTTGCAGCCTCCAGCGTTGCCTCCATCAGGCCGATGCCGGCCATCTGTCGGTCCTTGGCAAACTCCACGATCAGGATCGCGTTCTTTGCCGCAAGGCCGATTGTGGTGAGAAGGCCCACCTTGAAATAGACGTCGTTCGACTGGCCAAACAGGGTGGCAGCAGCCACCGCGCCGAGAACGCCGATCGGAACGGCCATGATGACCGAGAAGGGGATCGACCAGCTTTCATAAAGGGCAGCCAGGCAAAGGAAGACGACGAGCAGCGACAGTGCATAAAGCATCGGCGCCTGCGAGCCCGACAGACGTTCCTGATAGGATATGCCCTGCCAGGCGACGGTGTAGCCACTGCCGAGATTGGCCGTCAGGTTCTCCATGGCGTCCATGGCCGTGCCGGAACTGACGCCGGGGCCGGCGGAACCTTCCATGGAAATGGCACTGACGCCGTTGAAGCGGCTGAGGGTCGGGGCACCGCTGACCCATTGCGGCTTGATGAAGGATGAGAATGGCACCATTTCGCCGCTCTCGTTGCGGGCATACCAGCTGTTGATGGCATCCGACTGCATGCGATACGGCGCATCACCCTGCACATAGACCTTCTTCAACTCGTTGTTCAGCGTGAAATCGTTGACGTCGCTGCCGGCAAAGATGGTCGACAGCATGGAATTGACCGTGGCGATGTCGAGGCCCATGGCCCCCATCTTCTCCTGGTCGAGCAGGAATTTCAGCTGGTTTTCCGAAGGCGGGCTGTTGGATCGCAGAGCCGTGACGGACGGATTGCTGTTGCCTGCCTGAAGAAGCGTCTGAGAGGCCGAGGTCAATGCATCGACCCCGGTTTTACCGCTGTCGACGAGATACATCGAAAAGCCGCTGGAATTGCCAAGACCTGGAATAGCCGGCGGTTGCAGCGGGAAGACCCTGGCATCGCGAAGGGTGAAGAAATAGCCCATGGCGCGCCCGACAACGGCGGATGCGGCAAGCTTCGGATCGGTGCGTTTGTCGAAATCCTTCAGCTTTGCAAACACCATGGCATAGTTCTGCCCGGAGCCGGTGAACGAAAAGCCGTTGACGGCAAACACGTCCTGGATCGCATCCGGTTCCTTGTCGAGATAATAGTCCTCGATCTTCTTGACGACTTCTTCGGTGCGCGCCGTCGTTGCGCCGTTCGGCAATTGCACGATGGTGAACAGAACGCCCTGGTCTTCCTGTGGCAGGAAGGACGTCGGAAGGCGCAGGAAGAACCAGGCGCAACCGCCGATGATGACGGCAAACATCAGCATCACGCGCAGCGGACGCTTCAGGAAATAGCCGATGGTGGCGACATATCCGCCCGTTGTGCGGTCGAAATTGCGGTTGAACCAGCCGGCAAGCCCGCGTCTTGGGCCGTGATGGGCCGGCTTCAGCATGGTGGCGCAGAGCGCCGGCGTCAGCACGATGGCAACCAGCGCCGACAAAAGCATGGCCGACACGATGGTGACGGAGAACTGGCGGTAGATGATGCCCGTCGATCCGCCGAAGAAAGCCATCGGAATGAAGACGGCGGTGAGCACAAGCGCGATGCCGACAATCGCGCCGGTGATCTCGCCCATGGATTTTTCCGTCGCCTCCAGCGGCGAGAGCCCCTCCTCGGTCATGATGCGCTCGACGTTTTCCACAACGACGATGGCATCATCGACGAGAAGGCCGATGGCCAGCACCATGGCGAACATGGTGAGCGTATTGATCGAGTATCCGGTGAGCGCCAGGATCCCAAACGTGCCGAGAAGAACCACGGGCACGGCAATCATCGGGATGAATGTTGCCCTGAGGTTCTGCAGGAAGACCAGAAGCACGACGAAGACGAGGATGATCGCCTCGATCAGCGTGTGCACCACTTTTTCGATCGACAGCTGCACGAAGGGCGAGGTGTCGTAGGGATAGGTGATGATGACGTTTTCCGGCAGCGACGGCCCAACGGATTCCAGCGCGGTTTTGACGCGGGATGCGGTGTCGAGCGCATTGGCGCCTGTCGCCAGATTGACGGCAAAGCCAGTGGCCGGGTTCCGGTTCGACCGGGTGCCGGTGGAATAGCTTTCCTGGCCGATTTCGATGCGGGCGACATCCGACAGGCGTACGGTCGCCCCGCCCGTTTCGGTCTTCAGGATGATGGCCTGGAAGTCTGCCACGGTCTGCAACTGGCTCTGCGCGGTGACCGTGACATTCAGCTGCTGGCCTTCGACCACCGGCTGGGCGCCGATCGAGCCGACGGACACCTGGGTATTCTGGGCGCGAATGGCAGAGGTCACATCGGTCGGGGTCAGCTGAAACTTGTTGAGCTTGAACGGATCGAGCCAGACGCGCATGGCATAACCGGTGCCGAACACCTGCACGCTGCCAACGCCTTCCAGGCGCTTGATCTGATCTTCGATCTGCGTGGAGAAGATGTCGCCAAGCTCGACGGGCCGGCGCTTTCCGTCGGTGGAGACAAGCGCCCCGACGAGCAGGATGCTGGAGGTGGTGCGCTCGACGGACAGGCCGTTGGTCTGCACCACGTCCGGCAGCTGCGATTGCACCAGCTGCAGCTTGTTCTGCACCTGCACCTGGGCGATGTCAGGATCGATCGTGTTGCCGAAGGTCAGCGTTACCGTCGCCGAACCGGTGCTCGACGAGGATGTCATGTAGGTGAGGTCGTCGAGACCGGTCATGCCGTCCTCGATGATGGTGGTCACCGACTTTTCCACCGTTTCGGCGCTGGCGCCGGTATAGGTGGCCGAGATGCGAACGGTTGTCGGCGCAATTTCCGGATACTGCGCGATGGACAGCGTGGAGATCGCAAGCCCGCCGCCGAGCATGATGACGATTGCAATCACCCATGCAAAGACCGGGCGTCGGATGAAGAACTTGGCCATTGGTTATCCCTTAACGCCTGAATTTCCGTGCAGACAACCGGTCATGGTTTCACTGCGGGGGTGGCGGCAGGGGCCGCGGCGGCTTCGACGACGAAGCCCTTTTCATCGACCTTGGCATCGACAGGCGCAACGGTCGCGCCTTCGGTAATCGACTGGAAGCCATCGACGATCAGCTTGTCGCCCTCTTTGATGTTCTCGGTCACCAGCCAGTTGTTGCCGGATACCTGGCTCTGCTCGAACGTTCGCGTTTCCACCTTGTTTTCGGCCGTTACGAACTTTGCCGAAAGCAGGCCGGTGGCACTGCGCGTTGCGGCGCGCTGTGGGATGAGGTAGCCGTCTTCATATCCGACAGTGACCGTCGCACGCATATATGTGCCGGGCAGGATCAGATTGTCCGGATTGTCGAAGATGGCGCGGATCTGGTAGGTCCCGGTGGTTTCGCTGACTGCGAGTTCTGCCATGTCCAGCTTGCCGGTCTTGTCGTAATTCGTACCATCTTCCAGCGTCAACGTGATGTCGGCCTGGGTGGTGTTGCCCTTCAGGCGGCCGGCTGCGATGGCCGAGCGCAGTTCCAGAAGATTGGCGCTGGAATCGTTGAGGTCGACATAGATCGGGTCGAGCCGGCGCAGCGTCGTCAGCGCCGTCGTCTGGTTGGCGGTGACGATGTTTCCGATGCTGACGGTGGAGATCGTCGTCACGCCATCGAAGGGCGCCTTGATTTCCGTATAACCGACATTGATCTGCGCCGATTGCAGCGCAGCCTTTGCCTGGGCCACGTCGGCCTGAGCCTGGAGAAGCGTCACGCGGGCGTTTTCGTACTCGATCTGCGTTGCGCCGCTGTTGACCAGCCGCTCGTAGCGGTTGAGGTTGGCCTGTGCGCTCGGCACACTTGCCTCGGCCTTGGCAAGGTTCGCCTTCGCCTCTTCAAGCAGTGCGACATACGTGTCGTCATCAATCTTGTAGAGGAGATCGCCTTGCTTGACCGCACTGCCTTCCTTGAAGGTGATCTTTTCGATCATGCCGTTGACGCGTGGACGGATCTCCGCGGTCTGGTAAGCGACGGCGCGTCCGGGCAGAACCCGCGTCACCGGCTGTTCGCCTTCAGTCATCGTCACGACGCTGACCTTTGACGGTGGCCGCTGCTGGCCTGCTGCGCCAGCCCCGCCGCCTGCTCCTTGTCCGGATTTCCCCTGGTCACTGCACCCGGCCAGCGCGATGGACAACAGAAGCGGAACGATAATACGGCGTGCGGTCATGGTGACATCCAGATTGGGGGCATGTGGAACGGTGCGTTGCAACGAAGTGTGGCGCGCACCTCCCGTTCCGGCAAGCTAAAATCAGCCTGAGCGGGTCGGGTATTCGCGACATTCATCAAGTGACGTAATTTAGATACCGTCACTTAGCAAGGGGATTTTGCAGTGCGGCATTCACGAGGTCGACAAGTTCCCCGCATTGCCCGGCGATTTCCGCGCGCGATCGGCGTGTCAGGAAAACCGGATGCAGGACGCTGGCAAAGGCAGAGGCGGCCACGCGCCCGCTGCGCGTGGGGTCCTTGCTATAATAGATACCCGTCTCGACACCGTATCGGATCAGGTCGGAGAACAGCGTCTCGATCATCTTTTCATACCGTTTGCCGCTTTCGATTTCGGCTTCCGACAAATGAAAGATCATCTCGAGCATGAAATGGTTCTCGGCAATTGCTTCGATATGCAGGTCCATCAGGCCGAAGGCCAGCGCCTTCAGCCTGTCCGGCGCCGGCCCTTCCAGATGGAACGCTTCCACCCGCTCGGACATGATGCTGATATGGCGCCCGCAGATCGCATCCGCGAGCGCCACCTTGGAATGAAAATGCTTGAAGACATTGGCGGGCGACATGGAGAGCGCCTGGGCGATATGGGCAATCGAGCAGCCGGAGACACCACGCGTCCGAAACAGCGTCTCGGCGGTGTCGAGGATTTCCGCTCTTGTATCTTCTGCCCGTCGCCTGGGTCTGCGCACCATGTCCTCCTGCCGCTGCAAGCTGTCTCCTCTCAACTGAAATAGGGCGCAAGGTTTGCGCGCACACGGGCAAGCACATCGGTATCGGCGCTGACCGGCGTGATCGTCTGCCCGGTGATGCTCTGATAGGCCTTGCGGTAAACCTCTGCCGTCGCCTCCACCAGTTCGTCCGGAATAGCCGGAATCTCGTCCTGATAAGGGTCGCAGCGCTCGGCAACCCATGCCCGCACGAAATCCTTGTCAAAGCTCTCCGGACGTTCGCCTGCCTCGAACCGCGCCTGATAGGTATCGGCAATCCAGTAGCGGCTGCTGTCGGGGGTATGGATCTCGTCGGCGAGAATGATGGTGCCGAGCTTGTCGACCCCGAATTCATACTTGGTATCGACGAGGATGAGGCCACGCTCTGCCGCAAGCGCCTGGCCGCGGGCAAACAGCGCAAGCGCATAAGCGCTCACCGTCTGCCACTGTTCTTTTGTCAGAAGGCCCGCCTCGATAATCTCTGTCTCAGATAGCGGCTCGTCATGGCCACCATCGAAGGCCTTGCTGGTCGGTGTGATCACCGCCTGCGGCAGGACCTGGTTGTCGCGCAGCCCATCGGGCAGAGAAAGACCATAGATGTCGCGACGGCCCTTCTTATAGAGTGTCAGCAAGGATGTGCCCGTCGTGCCGGCGAGATAACCGCGCACGACAATTTCCACCGGCAGGATGTCGAGCCGCTTGCCGATGACCACATTGGGATCGGGATAGGAGAGCACGTGGTTCGGGCAGATGTCGGCGGTCTTTTCAAACCAATAGCGCGCCGTCTGCGTCAGAACCTGCCCCTTGTCGGGGATAACGGCGAGGTTGCGGTCAAACGCGCTCAGTCGGTCGCTGGAGATGATGATGCGGCGCCCGTCCGGCAGATCGTAATTGTCACGGACCTTGCCACGGTAATAATTCGGGAGTTCGGCAATGAAGGCTTCGGCAAGAACATGCACGGACTGATCTTTCCTATAGGAGGCCGCAGGGCGCGCGGCTGGGCGTTGGCAGACGTGAAGACTGGAGGGCGTCTGTCGGGAAGGCCTTTCTATCGCATGGCATCCCCTGTCAGGACAAGCGGCAGGCTGTTGGGGCTATAAGGAGGTGCTGTCGGTTTCTCCAGGATCGCCTTTGACCTGCGAGCAGACCCCTCTTGTTCAGCCATTTGTGTGGCCACAGACATCAGGATGTCGAGGCGGCGGACGGGATGACCGGCATCGGTGCCCACTCTCCGCGCTATCGCTCGCTCCGTTTGCGTCTCTGCGGTGTCTGGCCAACCGGATTTCCCCCTTCCTTAAGGTGATGACGGGAGCGTGACGAAATTTCCCCCACGATTTCAATAGCTTCCTCGATTTTCTTGTTTTCGCGAAACTTGTGTGTTGACGGTTCGGGGAGTGGG
>JAIXTO010000103.1 GCA_027483885.1 Rhizobiaceae bacterium | reverse complement strand
GGCCTGCAGGTAACGTCTGCGGTTCTCGCCGGCATGGTCTGGGCGCTGGAAAACCCGAACGCCGGCATCGTTGAAGCCGACGAGGTCGATTACAAGCGTTGCCTAGAAGTGCAGTCGCCTTACCTCGGCCCGGTTGAAGGCCACTATACCGACTGGACCCCGCTTGACGGTCGCCCGGGTCTCTTCCCGGAAGATCTCGACGAGAAGGATGCGTGGCAGTTCAAGAACATCCTGGTTCGCACCTGATCCTTGAACCCTCCCCGGCAGTCTGCCGGGGAAAACAGGTCAAAACCTTGCAAGGCGGACTGTGCAACCGCCCGCCTTGCATTAGATTAAGGGTTCGCAGCATCGTGGCCGACCGCACGATGCATCCGAATCGCGGGAGACCACGTTATGAAGATCAAACAGAGCCTCGTGCTCGTGTCCGCCGCCCTGATGCTGAGCGCCTGCGTATCGCAGCCGACGCAACGTGCGCTTCCCCCTGTTGCACAGCCGCAGGGCGTAGACGGCAGCTGGGTCGATCCGAACGGCATCGTATCCACATTCCAGGGCGGCACATTCAGCACACGCTCGACGGACAATAATGCGCTTCTGGCCAGCGGCACCTACACCAATGTGTCGCCGACGCTGGTGGAGATCAACATGACCTCCATCGTGCGCCAGACCCAGTCGCGCGTGAACTGCGCACTGGTTTCGCCAAGCCAGCTCAACTGCACCGCCGATACCGGCTCGCAATTCTCGCTGACCCGTCGCGGCTGACGCCACCGTTATCCACAGCCGTCTCATTTCGCAAAACCCCGCTTCGGCGGGGTTTCGTGTTTTGATTGCATGCCACGCCTCCTGCACTATTGTCATATTTCGCTTGAAGTCGCTTTCCCTTGATGGAAACATGAAAAGCGAAACGGGTGTCACAAACCAAAACTACAATCAGGCGGAACAGCGCGTCGACACCGCGCCTTGCAACAGGAGCAGACCAGGATGATCAGACGTATAGGTTTCAGTGTAATCGCAGCGACGGTGCTCGCTCTGTCCTCCGGGGTGGCCTTTGCCGATTACCAGCTCGATATCCTGCACATCAACGATCTGCACTCGCGCATCGAGGCGATCAACAAGTCCGACGCCACCTGCTCGCAGAAGGAAGCCGACGCCAAGGAATGCTTCGGCGGCATCGCGCGCGTCAAAAGCGCCATCGATGGTTTCCGCAAGGACAATACGGGCGCCAATATCATCGTTCTCGATGCCGGTGACCAGTTCCAGGGATCGCTCTATTACTCCACCTTCAAGAGCGCGCCGGTTGCCGATTTCATGAACGGCATCGGCTTTGATGCGATGGCAATCGGCAACCATGAATTCGACGACGGCCCGGAAGAACTGAACAAGTTCATCGGCGCGCTGAAATTCCCGATCATCTCCGGCAATACCATTGCCAAGAAGGGCTCGCTGCTCGACGGCAAATACAAGGGTTATGTGGTCAAGGACATCGGCGGCCAGAAAGTGGGCGTCGTCTCGGTTCTCGCAACCGACAGCGGCGAAACCTCCTCGCCCGGCCCGGATATCTCGTTTGAGGACGAGATCACCTACCTGAAGAGCGCCGTTGCCGACCTGCAGGGCCAGGGCGTCAACAAGATCATTGCGCTGACCCATGTCGGCTACAACAAGGACAAGGAAATTGCCGCTGCCGTGGATGGCATCGACGTGGTGGTTGGCGGTCACAGCCACACCTACCTGTCCTCCACCGACCCGAAATCCTCCGGCCCCTATCCGACGCTCGTCAAGAACCCGTCTGGCGCCGAAATCCCTGTCGTGACGGCATATGCCTATTCCAAATATCTCGGCGAACTGAAAGTCACCTTCGACGATAATGGCGTGGTGAAATCCGCAACCGGCGCGCCGAAGCTGCTCGACGCTTCCGTCACCCCGGATGAAGCCTATGCCGCCAAAGTCAAGGAGCTTGGCGCACCGCTGGAAGAGCTGAAGAAGAAGGTCGTCGGCACGTCCGAAGGCCTGATCGATGGCGACCGCAAGTCCTGCCGCGCCGTCGAGTGCTCCATGGGTAACCTCGTGGCTGACGCTTCGCTTGCCAAGGTCAAGGAACAGGGCATCACGATTGCCATCGTCAACGGCGGCGGTCTTCGCGCCTCCATCGACCAGGGTGACGTGACGATGGGCGAAGTGCTGACGGTGCTGCCGTTCCAGAACACCATCGCCACCTTCCAGATCAAGGGTGCAGACCTCGTGGCCGCCCTTGAAAACGGCACGAGCCAGATGGAAGATGGCGCCGGACGTTTTGCGCAGGTCGGCGGCATGAAATATTCCTTTGACCGCTCCAAGCCGGTCGGCAGCCGCGTCAGCGCCGTGATGGTCAAGGAAGGCGATGCCTTCGTCGCCATCGATCCGGCCAAGACTTATGGCGTCGTTACCAACAACTACGTGCGCGGCGGCGGCGATGGCTTCAAGATGTTCGCAACCAATGCGGTCAACCCTTACGACTTCGGGCCGAACCTCGAACAGGCCGTGGCTGACTACATTGCCGCCAACTCGCCCTACAAGCCTTATACGGACGGCCGCATCACCGACCTGACGCCGGCCGGTTATGTCGCGCCTCCCAAGGCTCCGGCACCGGCCGCCCCCGCTCCGGCAACGGCTGCAGCAACGCCTGCTCCGGCCGCACCTGTCGCTCCGGCTGCCCCTGTTGCTGCCCCCGCAGCGGCTCCGGCCCCTGCTCCGGCCGCTCCCGCTCCGGCTGCACCGGCACCGGCTGCCGCTCCGGCACCGAAGACATACACGGTCGTCAAGGGCGATTCGCTCTGGAAGATTGCTGAAAGCACCTATGGCGATGGCGAGGCATGGACGAAGATTGCCAAGGCCAACACGCTGCGCAACCCCAACATCATCGCCATCGGCGCTGAACTGGAACTGCCGGCGAAGTAACCGCAGGTCTTTAAGGACCAATTGCCACGCGCAAGAAACCGGTCCGGGGCTTCCCCGGGCCGTTTTTTATTTCTAGATAGAACCGATTGCATCTGATCTGCGTAACCATCGGTGCATCCACACGACATGTCCGGGAAAACTTTCGATGATGAACGCCGCTGAAAATCACCTTCCGTCCGATCACCCTCCGGTTCGCTTCGGCAAGGTTGGCGTTCTCCTGGTCAATCTCGGCACGCCTGACGGCACCGATTACAAGTCGATGCGGCGTTATCTCGCGGAATTCCTGACAGACCGGCGCGTCATCGAATGGTCGCGGCTGCTCTGGTATCCGATCCTCTACGGCATCGTCTTGAACAAGCGCCCGCAAAAGGTGGGCGAGGCCTACAAGAGCATCTGGAACAACGATCTCGATGAAAGCTACCTGCGCACTTACACCCGCAGTCAGGCCGAAAAACTCGCCGAATCCCTGAAAGATCTGCCGCATGTGCATGTCGATTGGGCCATGCGCTACGGCCAGCCCGCCATTCAGGCGAAGATGGACGAGATGCAGAAGGCGGGATGTGAAAAGATCCTGCTTTATCCGCTCTATCCGCAATATGCCGCCGCGACGACCGCGACCGTCAATGACGAGGCCTTCAAGGCGCTCCTCAAAATGCGCTGGCAGCCGGCGCTGCGCACCGTACCGCGCTATCACGACGATGCCGTTTATGTCGACGCGCTCGCCAACTCCATCGAGCAGCATCTGGCCAAGCTCGACTGGGAACCGGAACTGGTGATCACCTCGTATCACGGCATTCCGATGTCCTATTTCAAGAAGGGCGATCCCTATCACTGCCAGTGCTACAAGACGACGCGCCTGCTGCGCGACCGTCTCGGTTGGCCGAAGGAAAAGCTGATGCTGACCTTCCAGTCGCGCTTCGGGCCGGAAGAATGGCTGCAGCCCTATACGGACAAGACCGTGGAACAGCTCGCCAAGGATGGCGTCAAGCGCATTGCCGTGCTGAACCCCGGTTTCGTCTCCGACTGCCTGGAAACGCTGGAAGAAATTGCCGAGGAAGCCGGCGAGATTTTTCTGCACAATGGCGGCGAGAAGTTCACCCACATTCCGTGTCTCAACGACAGCGCAGACGGCATGCGCGTGATCGAACACGTCGTTCGCCGCGAACTGATGGGCTGGGTGTAAGGACAAGGCAGGCGGCGGCCGGGTTTGGCCGGCTCCGCTTGATCCGGTCTCAGGCGTCGAAACTGATCTCGTCACCGTCATTTGGGATGAGCAGGCGTAAAGGTGCGATTCCTGCGGCATCGGCCGCAGTCCGCAGATCGGCGCGGCTGGTGGTGGCGTGATCGAGCGCCTCCATATGGGTGGCAATCACGGTCGCAAAGGGTGCGGCCTTGCAAAGTTCGACCGTCTGCACCGCATCCATAACGATCAGGTCGCCATCCCAGACAGCGCCGCAGGAATGCGTGACGATGACATCCGGGCGTATCATCGCCACCTGATCGAGGACGGGCGGATAAAGCACCGTATCGCCGGCCCAGTAGATTTTGGGCTCGCCGGGGGCCTTGAGCGAAAGACCCATGACGGAGCCCATCTTTGCACGCACCGGCCCAAGGCCATGGCTGCCCTGTTGGCGGGTGATGGTGATGCCCTGCCATTCAACCCTGTCATTCAACGCTGTGACGTCGCGAAAGCCTGCCGCCCGGATCGTCTCCTCATCGCCGGGCTGGCAGAGGATCGGCAGGTCCTTTGGCAGCCGCGCCTTGGCAACGCTGTCGAAGTGATCCGAATGAAGGTGCGAGACGATCACCAGTTCGACGCCGTCGAGAATATCCTCGATGGAACACGGCAGCCCGACCAGCGGGTTCGGCGACTTGCCCATGAAGGAGGGCAGGCTGTGGCGCGGGGCGAGATACGGATCGATCAGGATCGTGCGCCCGCCATAGACAAGTTTCAGCGTGGCATTGCGAATCAACTGCAGTTTCATCGGGCATTCCCCGGAACAAGGCCGCCTGCATCCGGCGCAAGGGCGAAAAAATGCGTCAGCGTCAGCTTGTGCTGCAAGCCGATCGACCGGGCAAGCTGCAAGGATGCAAGGTTCGTCTCTTCCACGACATAGCGGCCCTGCAGGCCCCGCCTCTCCAGTTCGGCAAAGGCTGCGCGCACCACGCGGGCGGCATGGCCCCTCCGGCGCGCATCGGGACGGGTGGAGAGGCCGCCGACTTCCCAGAGGTCGCCGCTATTCTGGAAGGCGAAACAGACCGAAACGGCTCCACCTTCGTGGCGAGCTTCCACCACGAAGGCGCAACCGGTTTTGAGAAGCGGCATCAGCCAGTCGCGCGCATAACCCCTGGCTTCAAACAGCGACCACACGTCCGGCAAAAGATCGCCGGTCACCGGTGCCAGCTGATCGGGTTCGGACGTTCGAACCAGATCGTGGCCAGTAAAAGACAGGAAGCTTGTCGTGCGCTGAAGATAAAACTCCTCTGCTACCACCGCGCGGTCCGCCTCTTCGCCAAGCTTGAACACGAGGCTGACATCGCGGGGGATATGGGCAAGCAACCGGGTCGTCAGCTCCGGGCCATCGCTGGCGATGAAGCAGACGAACCGGGCCTCGGGATAGGTCTCGCGATCATAGGCACTGGCGGTGACACGCAGGAGAACCAGAACCGCCTCGCCCGATTGTCCCCGCACATAAAAGGCTTGGGTGTCCTGCGGGCAGGCATGCAGATATTTTGAAAGGGAAATCGTCCTGAGCGGCTGGCGGCTCAGATAGGTCAACACATCACTCGTCATGGCGCAGGTTCCGGCATGGCGCCAGACTGCGACAGAATGTGATGATGCACCAATCAAGAGATGGAATGGGAGCGGGCATCACACACCGCGCCGGTTACCCCACAAAAGCACATGCAGCTGCGGCAAAACGGTTGCGGAAAACCAGCCGTCGGCCATCACCTTGTCCACCAGCCAGTGCATGCGCACGATGATGCCGTCGAGATCGATCACCGCATCGTCTGCTTCGGGCGGCGGAGGCGTGTGGTTGCCGGGCTGGAGATAGACCGGCAAATCACGGTGGCGGGCGGCGACATCACGGGCAAAGGCATAATCGGCATCATCGAAGATGACGAATTTCAGCACCGTGCGCGGCTTTTGCCCCGCCTTGTCCAGACAGTCGGCCAGCGCCTCGTAATCGGTTTCCATGCCGCTCGATGGCGGTTTTGGCGAGAGAACCAGCACGTCGAGATCAGCAAACCAGGGCTTCGCGACGGACCCCTGCGTTTCCAGCGCAAAGCGATAACCGAGCCCGTGGCCATGGGCGATCAGCGGCCCGAGCGGCTGAATGGCCGGATTGCCGCCGGACAGCGACACCATCAGCGGCCGCCCGCCGGAAAGCGTGGACACCTCCCGCCAGATCGTGTCCACCGTCATCGGCTGCCAGTCGGCGCGAAAGCGGCTTTCCACCGCATGCAGGCTATCGCACCAGGAGCAGCGGTAATCGCAGCCGCCGGTGCGCACGAACACCGTCGGCTGGCCGATCAGCACACCCTCGCCCTGGATGGTGGGGCCAAAAATTTCGGCGATGCGGATCAGCGCGGTTTCGGCCACCGTCACGGGCGATACTCCGCCCAGGTCTTTGGCGTTTCGCTGACCTTCACGGCGGACGTCTCGGGAAAACGCGCCTTGCACCAGTCGTAAAAATGCCGGGCGAGGTTTTCGGCCGTCGACATCGACGTGCCCATGACGTCGTTGAGGTGGCGGTGGTCGAATTCCTCATCGATATAGGTCTTCAGCACCTTCAGCTCATGGTAATCGCGCACGAAACCATCGGCGTTCAAAGTCTCTCCGGCAAGCTCCACCACCACGATGTAGTTGTGGCCGTGCAGCCTGGCGCACTGGTGGTCGGCCGGCAGGTGGGTCAGTTGGTGGGAGGCGGAAAAGTGGAATTCCTTGGTGATACGAAACATCGGCGTCACACCTCCTCGGCCTTGAAGCCTGATGTGGCGGCCTTCCAGAAATCCGGATCCGTGTAGTCCGTGGGGTCTTCGATGCCGGCGAGGAAAAAGGCTTCGCGCCGCTCCACGCAGGTGCCGCAACGGCCGCAGTGTTTTTCGCCGCCCTTGTAGCACGACCAGGTTTCGCCAAACGGCGTGCCGTGGCGCGCCCCTTCGGTGACGATATCGGCCTTGGACCCGTTCACGAACGGCGCCATCAGCGTGACGTCGGCATAACCGTCCAGCGCCTCATTCTGCATTGCCTGAAAGCTGTCGATAAAACCCGGACGACAATCGGGATAGATGAAATGATCGCCGCCATGGACGGCGACAGCCACCGCATCCGCCTTGCGGGCGGCGGCGAGACCAAAAGCGATGGCGAGCATGATGGCGTTGCGGTTCGGCACCACCGTCACCTTCATGGTCTCCTCGGCATAATGGCCGTCGGGGACATCCAGATCATCCGTCAGCGCCGAGCCGGAGAGATGGCGGCCGATGCCGGAGATATCGATGATATCGTGGGGAACGCCGAGACGGGTTGCGGCGCGCGCGGCAAACTCCAGCTCCTTTTTGTGGCGCTGGCCATAATCGAAGGAGATGAGGCCGATCAGGGTGTGTTCGTTCGCCACCTTGTGGGCAAGCGAAACGGAATCGAGTCCGCCGGAGCAGACGACGAGTGTCTTCATAGGTCAGGGTCCTTGTTTTAACCGGGTAGGCTGCGACCGGATATTTCTGCGCACGGCGGATACAGCAAAAGACGAGCGCGCGCAAATCCTGCCCCACATTCGGTTCGCCTATGGCTTAGCAGGGGTGCATGGCCTACATGAGGGATACCGATTAAACCCTTTGGAGGGGCTCCATGAATTTCTCCGGCTTCGATATCGTCGTCATCGCCCTTGTGGCCTTCGTCGTGCTGGTGCTGATTGCCGGCATCAAGACCGTGCCGCAGGGCTATCGTTATACGGTGGAGCGTTTTGGGCGTTATACGCGCACGCTCGATCCAGGCCTTAACCTCATCATCCCCTTCATCGATCGCCTCGGCGCCAAAATGAACGTGATGGAACAGGTGCTGGATGTGCCCACGCAGGAGGTGATCACCAAGGACAATGCCAGTGTGTCCGCAGATGCCGTGGCCTTCTACCAGATCCTTAACCCCGCGCAGGCCGCCTACCAGATCTCCAACCTCGAAAACGCCATCCAGAACCTCACCATGACCAATATCCGCTCGGTCATGGGCTCGATGGATCTCGATGAACTGCTGTCGAACCGCGAGGTTATCAACGAACGGCTGCTGCGTGTGGTGGATGATGCCGTCGGCCCCTGGGGCATCAAGGTCACCCGCGTCGAAATCAAGGATATCCAGCCGCCGCGCGATCTCGTGGAATCCATGGGCCGGCAGATGAAGGCAGAGCGCGAAAAGCGCGCTCAGGTGCTGGAAGCGGAAGGCTCGCGCAATGCGCAGATCCTGCGCGCCGAAGGTGCAAAGCAGGCCGCCGTTCTGAAGGCCGAAGGTGACCGGGAAGCCGCTTTCCGCGAAGCAGAAGCCCGCGAGCGTCTGGCCGAAGCCGAAGCCAAGGCCACCCGCGTCGTCTCCGAGGCAATTGCCGCCGGCGATGTCAACGCCATCAACTATTTCGTCGCGCAGAAATATACCGAAGCCATGGCCGCCATCGGCACGGCGCCGAACTCCAAGATCGTGCTGATGCCGATGGAAGCATCATCGCTGATCGGGTCGCTGGCCGGCATCGGGGCCATTGCCCGCGAGGTGTTTGGCGAGACGCCGAATGCACCGCAGCCGAAGCGTATGCCCGCACAGACTGTGCCAGCGCAGCCGCAGCAGGCCTCTGCGCGCACCACGCCGACAATAAACCCGTTCAACCAGCCCAGAACCGAGACCTGAGGTCATGCTGATCAACCTCGTCACCTGGCTTGGGCCGTGGAGCTGGTGGATCCTCGGCATGGTTCTGCTGGCCGCCGAACTGGCGGCCCCCGGCGTTTTCCTGATCTGGATCGGGCTTGCGGCGATGGTGGTCGGCGCGGCCTCGCTGGCGCTCTGGGGCGAGGTCTGGTGGAGCTGGCAGCTGCAACTGGTGCTGTTTGCCGTGCTTTCGGTGGTGCTGACCCTTGCCGGGCGCAGCTACTTTGCCCGCCGGCAAGGCGAAAGCGACCAGCCGCTGCTCAACCGGCGCGGCGACAGCCTTGTCGGGCGCACATCAACGCTGGTCGAGCCGATCCGCGAAGGACGCGGCCGCATCCGGCTTGACGATACCTGGTGGTCGGTGACGGGGCCTGATCTTCCCGCCGGCATGCGCGTGCGCGTGGCTGACTGGACGGGAAGCGAACTGATCGTGGAGCCGGTGGCGTAAAATTTATTAGGCGACGCCGATCCGCAGCAGATCGTGAAAATGCACGAGGCCGACCGGATGGCGCTCGTCGTCGAGCACGATCAAGGCCCCGATATTGTGCTTGTTGATGAGGCCAAGCGCTGCCGTTGCCAGCGTGTTCGGCGCAATCGTCTTCGGGGTTCTCGTCATCACGTCATCGACGCAGAGTTCGCCGAGATTGCGGGTGAGGTTTCGCGCCATGTCACCTTCCGTGACGATGCCCGCCAGCCGGCCGTCTCCATCCAGCACGATGACGCAGCCGAAATGCTTGTGCGACAGCGTGCGCACCGCCTCCACCATCGGCGTTCCCTCCGCCACCAGCGGCAGGCGATCGCCGGTGTGCATGATGTCGCGCACATGGGTCAGGCTGGCGCCCAGCTTGCCGCCGGGATGGAAGACGTGGAAATCGGTCGGTGTAAAACCGCGTGCTTCCAGAAGCGCCACCGCCAGCGCATCGCCGATGGCAAGCTGCATCAGCGTCGAGGTGGTGGGTGCAAGCCCATGCGGGCAGGCTTCCTGCTCGGCGGGTAAAAGCAGCACGACATCGCTTTCACGCGCCAGCGATGAGGACGGCGCGCAGGTGAGCGACACGAGCGGAATGGAAAAGCGGCGCGTATAGGCGATGATGGTTTTCAGCTCGACGCTTTCACCACCCTTGGAAATCGCCAGAACCAGATCATTGCCGGCAATCATGCCGAGATCGCCGTGATTGGCTTCCGCGGCATGGACGAACGAGGCCCGCGTGCCGGTGGACGCAAGCGTTGCGGCAATCTTTGCGCCGATATGGCCGCTTTTTCCAACGCCGGTAACGATGACGCGGCCGGTGATGCCGGACACGAGGCGGATCGCCTGGCGCATCGGTTCGCCAAGCCCATCGGCCAGCGCCGTTTCGAGCGCTTCAAGGCCGCGCTTTTCGGTTGCGATCGTGCGCAGTGCCGAAGCGACGGCGTCAAACTCTTCTGTCTGCAGGGCGTTCGTGTTCATGGGCGATGCCATAGCGCCGTTTTTGGGTGAAGTCCATGTGGACATAGGCCGCACATGTCGCGGACCGCGCCACCCCTGCGACAAGCCGCAATCGCTGCGCAAGGAAACGTTAACCACGTTGCTTTAGCTTTGGCTAAAACTGTTTTCATGCCCGTTTTGCTGCAAGGCCGCGCAATGATCCCCACTTCCCTCCTCGCCGGTCGGTTTTTCCGGCAAAGGATGCCGGCGACACTGCTGTTGGCGACTGCAGTGCTGGCGCAGCCGTGGCCCTCGTTTGCCCAGTCGCCGGACATGGCCCTCCCGGACACGCCGGCGACGACAAATCCTTCGGCGCCGGGTGCGGGCGCTTCTCCCCTGCGGGGCGGAATGCTGCAGGAGGCGCCGCTCGAGGACAGCCAGGCGGACGACCTGAACCAGTTGATCGACGGCGCACAGAACCCGGTGGAGACCGGCATCGACACCGGCGACGAGGCCAACCGCCGCGACGACGGCAGCGGCATCCGGCTCGGCACGTTCACCCTTCGCCCGACGATCAACCAGAGCATCAACAGCGAAACGACGAAAAGCGGGGGGATAAAAACCACCCGCAGCTATCTCGCTACCACCGCAAACGGCACGCTCACCTCCGACTGGGGCCGCCACCAGCTGACGGTATCAGGCGAAGGCACCTATGAGCGCAATGTCAGCGGGCGCGGCAGCACCGATCCGGAAGGGCGGCTGGATGCCGATCTGCGTCTCGATCTCTCCGGCAATACAACAGGCCACATAACTGGCGGCTACGCCTTCGAGCGCGAGGATACCGGCGATCCGAATGCGGTCAGTGGCGCCACCACGCAGGCCGGTGTCAACCGCTATACCGGCGGCGCCTCGCTGGAGCGGGATTTTGGCGTGTTGCGCGGGACGGCGACGCTCGCTGCAACGCGCACCACCTATGGCACGGCCCGTTTTGCCGATGGCAGCAGCCTGTCGCTCAGCGACCGCGACCGCACCGCCGTCGAAGGCCGTGTTCGCCTCGGTTACGAACTGTCGCCGGCGCTCATCCCGTTCATCGAGGCAAGCCTTGGCCGCGCAGTCTACGACGCCAGACGCGATGCCTCCGGCTACGAACGCTCGTCGATAAGTTATGGTGGACGCGGCGGGCTGCAGTTTGATCTCAGTGAAAAACTGCGCGGCGAACTCGGCATCGGTTATGCGACGGTCGATTACGAAGATTCACGCCTCGCAGCCCTCAATGCCCTGACGCTCGATGGCACCATCTTCTGGTCGCCGCACCGGGGCACGGATGTGGATCTGGGGCTTCGCACCACCCTTCAGGATGCGGCAACGGCGGGCGCCAGCGGCTGGAGCGAATATCTCCTCACCGCCGGCCTGTCGCACCAGATCCTCAACAACCTCACCGGCCGTTTGACCGCCTCTGCAACGCGGCGCGATTTCCCCTCGGCAACGGATGAAACCGACTGGCAGGCCGGCGCCGGCCTCATCTGGAGTGTCAACCGCTATTTCGACGCGACGGCCAACGTCGGTTACGAGCACACCGCCAATGCCGGCGGGGCCGACAGCAATCTCTGGCGCGTCGGCTTAGGCCTCAGCCTGAAGCGCTGATCACACACGAAAAAGGCCCCGCGTCTGCCGCAGGGCCTTCTTTTTTGGTTCAGACGATCGTGAGATCAGATCTTGGAGACCATGTCCTTCAGCGGGCCTTCGATCAGCGGGCGGATGTCGCCGCGCTTCAGGGCGAAGGCAAGGTTTGCCAGGATGAAACCATCCTTGGCGCCGCAGTCATAGGTTTCGCCCTTGAAGTGGTAACCGGCGAATTCCTGTGCCTTGGCAAGCGCCAGCATGCCATCGGTCAGCTGGATTTCGTTGCCAGCGCCACGTTCCTGGGTTTCGAGGATCTTGAAGATTTCCGGCTGCAGGATGTAGCGGCCGTTGATGAAGAAGTTCGAAGGCGCGGTACCCTTCGCCGGCTTTTCGACCATCTCGGTGATCTTGAAGCCTTCGTCGCCAACCTTGTCGCCAACGCCGACGATGCCATACTTGTGGGCCTGGTCGGGAGCACACTCCTCGACGGCGAGAACATTGCCGCCGGTCTTGTCGTAAAGCTCGACCATGCCCTTCAGGCAGCTTTTTTCCGACGACATGATCATGTCGGGCAGGAGAACCGCAAACGGCTCGTCGCCAACGATATCACGGGCGCACCAGACGGCGTGGCCGAGACCGAGCGGAACCTGCTGGCGGGTGAAGCTTGCGGTGCCGGCAACGGGCAGCAGATCCGACAGAAGCGTCAGTTCGGCGTTCTTGTTGCGCTCGCGCAGCATCTGCTCGAGTTCGAACTGAATGTCGAAATAGTCTTCGATGACACCCTTGCCACGACCGGTGACAAAAACGAAATGCTCGATGCCGGCTTCTGCCGCTTCATCGACGACATACTGGATGACCGGCTTGTCGACGACAGTCAGCATTTCTTTCGGAACAGCCTTGGTGGCCGGAAGGAAGCGAGTTCCCAGTCCTGCGACGGGGAATACGGCTTTACGAATTTTCTGTTGTGCCAATCATGCCTCCTAAAGCACTTACACTCATTGTGGTGCGACGCAAAAAACTGCTAGCGGATAATCATCACATAATCACAAACAATGACAGATCCGTGTTCACATGGTAAAGAATTTATTGACATTGTCCGTCTAACCTTCGGTCAATGCCAGGGCGTGGTTCCCGATCCTGGCTATTTTCAGACCGGACAGAAGGAACGCGACTGCCGATGAGAATTTTCTCCAAACATCGTTTCGCTGGGTTGGCCCTCTCCGTGATCGCCGCGATCACGTTTTCGGGCACCGCAATAGATGCCAGAGCGGATCAGGGTTTCAAGTCCTGGGTTTCCAATTTCTATCAGACTGCAGCTGCCAGCGGCATTACCCGCGCGACCTATAACAAAGCTTTCGCCGGCATAACAGGCCCTGACGAAGACGTTTTACAGAAAGCGGGCTACCAGCCGGAGTTCAAATCCGAAATCTGGCAGTATCTGGATTCGCGCGTCAACCCGTTTACCGTGCGCATCGGCCGCGAGATGCTTGCAAAGCATGGACGTCTGCTGGCGGGGCTTGAGAACCATTTCGGCGTCGACAAGCATATCCTGCTTGCCATCTGGTCGATGGAATCCAATTACGGCTCTGTTCTGGAAAAGCCCGATCGCCTGCACCACGTGCCACAGGCCTTAGCAACGCTTGGCTGGGCCGACCCCAAGCGCTCGAAATTTGCCCGCACGCAGCTTGTGGCAGCGTTGAAGATCCTGCAATCGGGCGACATCACGCCGCGCCACCTCACCGGCTCCTGGGCCGGCGCCATGGGCCACACGCAGTTCATTCCGACAAGCTACCTGCTTTATGCGGTGGATGCCGATGGCGATGGCCGCCGCGACATCTGGAATTCCGTTCCCGATGCGCTGGCAAGCTCTGCCAATCTTCTCGCGAAGAACGGCTGGCAAGCTGGCAAGACCTGGGGATATGAGGCCGTTCTGCCGCGCGGCGCCGCACGGCTTGAGGGACAAACGAAAACGCTGGCGCAGTGGGAAGCACTCGGCTTCACCCGCCCGAACGGCAAGGGTTTTCCGCGCCACAGCGACCGCGCGTCCTTAAAGCTGATGGCCGGCCCCAACGGCCCGGCCTTTCTGATGGTCAAGAACTTCTTCGTCATCAAGCGCTATAACGCCGCCGACAGCTACGCGCTGGCCGTTGGCCTTCTGGCTGACGAAATTGCCGGTTATGGCGGGGTCGCGCAGCCGTGGCCGCGCCCGCAAGGCGCGCTCGACATGAAGGAGAAATTCGAGTTGCAGAGCCGCCTGAAGGAGCTTGGTTATTACAACGGCGAGATCGACGGCAATTTCGGCTCGGGCTCGAAGGCTGCGATCAGCGCCCTGCAATCACGCCTTGGCATGGATGCGGACGGCGAGCCGTCGCAGACGCTGCTGAAGCGCATCCGCAAATAACGTGAAGCGGCCAGCGGTCAACACGGGAAGCCGCCAGCACGGGAAAACAGACGTGACGATGACAAACGGCAGCAACCGGCGGCGATGGCGGCGTGTGCTTTTATGCACCGTGCTGGCGTTTCCGCTTGGGCTGCCGCAGGCCATTGCGCAGGAGCGGCGCACGCTGATGGACCTGTTTTTCGGCAATCGCCGGCAGGTGCAGGAGCGCTCCATCATCAACCTCGACAGCCAGCCGCAGCGCCGGCGCCAGCCGGCAAGAGCAAGCGCGCCCCGGCCCGAGCGCGCTCCGGCGGCAGGCGCGGGTGCAATCGCTGCGCCGGCCGTCACGGCTGCCCCTGCCGTCGAGAAGATGGACAATGCCCGCAAAATCCTCGTGGTCGGAGATTTTACCGCCATGGGCCTCGGCAAAGGCCTATCGGAAGCCTTTGCCGAAGATCCCTCGGTCGTGATCGCCGAACAGGGATCGGTTGCATCCGGTCTGGTGCGCGACGACCACTTGAACTGGCCGCAGGAACTGGAAAGGCTGATCGCCGCCGAGAAGCCGAAGCTGGTCGTCGTAATGATCGGCGCCAACGATCGCCAGACGCTGCAGGTCGACGGCGGGCGCGAACGTTTTCGCACGGACCGGTGGCTCAGTGAATATGAAGCCCGCGTGTCGCAGCTTGCCGGCATCGTCACCGCACACAAGCTGCCGCTGCTCTGGGTGGGCCTGCCGCCCTTCCAATCGCCGTCGCTGACAGCCGATGCCATCACGCTGAACGGCATTTATCAGCGTCAGGTGGAAGCGGCCGGCGGAGAATTCGTCGACATCTGGGATGGTTTTGTCAGCGAAGGCGGCCAGTTCATCGTCAGCGGCTCGGATGTCAACGGCCAGCCGGTGCGCCTGCGTTCCCAGGACGGGATCGGTTTTACCGATGCGGGCAAACGCAAGCTGGCTTTCTACGTGGAAAAGCTCGCCCGCCGCCATCTCGGCGACCTCACCATTTCCGATCTGATCCGCCTCGATGCCGGTGACCTGCCGCTTTTGTCCAGCCTGCCGCCACAGGCCGAGATACCGGTGAAGACCCAGCCGATCAGCCTCTCCGATCCCGCCCTCGACGGTGGAGACACACTTTTGGGCACAAGCGCCAGCCCGCCGAAAGCGGCGACAACCGACAGTCCGCGCGATCTGCTGGTGACCAAGGGGGAAGTGAAGGACGCGCCCATCGGCCGCGTCGATTATTATCGCACCGAAGTCACTGGCTCGACCCAGTGACGCTCACGCCTTGATGGCGGCCTTTACCGTTTGGCTCTTTGCCAGAACTGACAGACATTCCTCGAACGCGGTCAGATCCGTGTAAAGCGCATCGGCTGCGGCATCATGCACGGCAATATGGCCGCCGCGCCGCTCGATGCCGCCATGCAGCATGAGGTTTTCGATCATGTCGAAATCCTCGAGCGACAGGCCGTCCGGACCGCGCTTGCGCCCATCTGCGCCTTCGCGGATATCGCCCGCATAAAAATCACGGGTGCGGGCAAAATGGTTGGCGGTCATGTTCGTGTAGGCGGCCACAAGCTTGCCTTGCGCACACATATACCCCAGCTCGAAGGCGGTGCCGACATCGGCTGCAATGCCGCGAAACGGTGTGAGGTTGGCGATCACGCCATCGGCGCGGTTCATCATGTCCTCATCGACGCCGCTGATCTTCAGGCCAAAACCGTGTCGCGTCGGTGCCGGCTCTATGGTCACATCGCCGGGGCAGATCGGCTCAAAACCATAGGCACGCGTCATCGCGGCCTTGGCATCCAGAGTTTCGCGGGCGTTGGGCAGAAAAACCTCCGGCCCAGCAAGGTAAAGCTTCAAAATCATGGAACCGGTATCCGGCAAAGAGAAGGGTTTGAAAAAGGATAGTCTTTAAAAAGGGTCAGCCCGGCGAACCGGGCTGACAGGCGGGGAAATGGTTCAGGCCGGCAGGACGGAGGCGCCCATCAGAGCCTCGTCGATGGCGCGTGCCACCTGACGACCCTCGCGGATGGCCCAGACGACCAGCGACTGGCCGCGGCGCACGTCGCCGGCGGCCCAGAGCTTGTCGACGGAGGTCTTGTAGTCGCGCTCGTTGGCGATGACGTTGGTCGAGCCACGGCGGTCGACATTCAGCGCCAGCTTGCCTTCCATTTCCGAGAGAACACCGTCCGTTGCCGGGCCGGAGAAGCCGATGGCGATGAAGGCAAGATCGGCCTTGATGATGAAATCAGTGCCGGCAATCGGCTTGCGGCGCTCGTCCACCTGGCAGCAGCGCACGCCGGTCAGCTGACCGTCCTCGCCGACAAATTCCAGCGTTGCCACCTGGAACTCGCGCGCGGCGCCTTCGGCCTGCGAAGACGAGGTGCGCATCTTGGTGGCCCAGAACGGCCAGACGGCCAGCTTGTCTTCCTTTTCCGGCGGCATCGGGCGGATGTCGAGCTGGGTGACCTTCACGGCACCCTGGCGGAACGCCGTGCCGACGCAGTCCGACGCCGTATCGCCACCGCCGACGACGACGACGTGCTTGGCACCGGCCAGGATCGGCTCCGACGGCCAGCCGACGCTGTCGATGTTTTCACGGCCAACGCGGCGGTTCTGCTGCACGAGATAAGGCATGGCATCGTAGACGCCGTGCAGGTCGACGCCTGGAATGCCGGCCGGACGCGGGGTTTCCGAACCGCCGCAATAAACCACGGCATCATGCTCATCGATGAGCTGCTGCATGGGCAGGTCGACGCCAATGTTCACGCCGCAATGGAAGGTCACGCCCTCGCCCTTGATCTGCTCGACGCGGCGATCGATGAAGTTCTTCTCCATCTTGAAGTCCGGGATGCCGTAGCGCAGCAGCCCGCCGGGCTTCGACTCACGCTCATAGACATGCACTTCATGGCCGGCACGACCAAGCTGCTGGGCAGCGGCAAGGCCTGCAGGACCGGAGCCGATGACAGCAACCTTCTTGCCGGTGTGGATGGTGGCCGGCTGCGGCGCGATGAAACCCAGCTCATAAGCCTTGTCGGCAATCGCCTGCTCGACCGTCTTGATGGCAACGGGTGCATCTTCCAGGTTCAGCGTGCAGGCTTCCTCGCACGGCGCCGGGCAGACGCGGCCGGTGAATTCCGGGAAGTTGTTGGTGGAATGGAGGTTGCGGATCGCCTCCTCCCACTTGTTGTTATAAACAAGATCGTTCCAGTCGGGGATCTGGTTATGAACCGGACATCCGGTCGGGCCGTGGCAATAGGGAATGCCACAGTCCATGCAGCGCGCGGCCTGCTTTTGCACTTCCGGTTCCGACATGGGGATCGTGAACTCGCGAAAATGGCGAATGCGGTCAGACGCCGGCTGGTACTTTGCCACCTGCCGGTCGATTTCCATGAAACCCGTAACCTTGCCCATGTTTCATCCCTCACATCAAAGAAGGGGTCCCGCAGGTCCCCCGTACCGGTCGGCTCCGTTTGCGACCACCCCGGCACATTGAATTCTATTTCGATCTCCCGCAGACCGCAGGACGCTGCTTTGTCTGCGGGACGATCAGGTGAATGACGGCGAAGCGGCGCTTATTCCGCCGCAACGCCCATGCGCATGCGTTCCATTTCCTCGAGCGCACGACGGTATTCCACCGGCATGACCTTGCGGAACTTCGGGCGGTATTCCGTCCAGCGATCCAGGATCTCCTTGGCCCGGTTGGAGCCGGTGTAGTGGAGATGATTGGAAATCATCTGGTAGAGGCGTTCCTCGTCGTGGCGTGTCATGTCTTCGGAGACATCGACGCGGCCCTTGTGCATGAGGTCGCCGCCGTGATGGTGCAGCTTCTCCAGCATGTCGTCCTCTTCCGGAACCGGCTCCAACTCCACCATCGCCATGTTGCAGCGCTTGGCGAAATCGCCGGTTTCATCGAGAACATAGGCCACGCCGCCGGACATGCCGGCTGCGAAGTTGCGGCCGGTTTCGCCCAGAACCACCACGATGCCGCCCGTCATGTATTCGCAGCCGTGGTCGCCCACGCCTTCGACAACGGCAATGGCACCGGAGTTGCGCACGGCAAACCGTTCGCCCGCCACGCCACGGAAATAGCACTCGCCGGTGATGGCGCCGTAAAGAACCGTGTTGCCGACGATGATCGAATGCTCGGCGGCAAGCCGTGAATTTTCCGGCGGGCGCACGATGATGCGGCCACCCGAGAGCCCCTTGCCGACATAGTCGTTGCCGTCACCCACCAGATCGAACGTGATGCCGCGGGCAAGGAAGGCGCCAAACGACTGGCCGGCCGTGCCACGCAGCGTGACATGGATCGTGTCGTCCTTCAGGCCCTTGTGACCCCAACGCTTGGCAAGCGCGCCCGACAGCATGGCACCGGCGGAACGGTCGACGTTCTTGATCGGCACTTCGAAGACCACCGGCTCCTTGGATTCCAGCGCCGGCAGCGACTTTTCGATCAGCTTGCGATCAAGCACGTCGTCGATCGGGTGCTTCTGGCGTTCCGTCCAGAAGGTAGCTGCCTTCGGCGCATCGACCTTGTGGAAGATCTTTGAGAAGTCGAGACCCTTGGACTTCCAGTGGGCGATCATCTCGTCCTTTTCCAGAAGCTCGGAGGCGCCGATGATCTCATCGAGGCGGCTGTAGCCGAGGGCTGCCAGCATTTCGCGCACTTCTTCAGCGACGAAGAAGAAGTAGTTGATGACATGTTCCGGCGTGCCCTTGAAGCGCTTGCGCAGAACCGGGTCCTGGGTCGCCACGCCAACGGGGCATGTGTTCAGATGGCACTTGCGCATCATGATGCAGCCGGCGGCAATCAGGGGAGCCGTCGCAAAACCGAATTCATCAGCGCCCAGAAGCGCACCAATGATGACGTCGCGGCCGGTCTTCAGGCCGCCATCCACCTGCAGCGCGATGCGCGAACGAAGGCCGTTCAGCACCAGTGTCTGCTGCGTTTCGGCAAGGCCGATTTCCCAGGGGGAACCGGCATGCTTCAGCGAGGTGAGTGGCGATGCGCCGGTGCCACCGTCGAAACCGGCGACCGTGATATGATCGGCGCGCGCCTTTGCGACGCCTGCCGCCACCGTGCCGACGCCGACTTCAGACACCAGCTTTACCGAGATATCGGCTGTCGGGTTGACGTTCTTCAGGTCGAAGATCAGCTGCGCCAGATCCTCGATCGAATAGATGTCATGGTGCGGCGGCGGCGAAATGAGGCCGACGCCCGGCGTGGAATGGCGGGTCTTGGCAACCGTTGCATCCACCTTGTGGCCGGGCAGTTGGCCGCCTTCGCCGGGC
>JAIXTO010000044.1 GCA_027483885.1 Rhizobiaceae bacterium | reverse complement strand
TGGTGCTCGGCGGCGTCGGCATGGTGATGATGACGACCGTGTCCTTCTACCTCATCACCGTCTACACGCCCTCCTTCGGCAAGTCGGTGCTGCATCTGTCCGAATCGCAGGCGCTGCTCGTCACCATGGCGGTCGGCGTGTCGAACTTCATCTGGCTTCCGATTGCAGGTGCCGTGTCCGACCGCATCGGCCGCAAGCCGATCCTGATTGCGTTTACGGTTCTCGCCATCCTCACGAGCTATCCGGCCCTCTCCTGGCTTGCCGCCAACATCACCTTCGGCCACATGCTGGTGGTGGAGCTTTGGCTGTCCTTCATCTACGCCTGGTATAACGGGGCCATGGTCGTGGCGCTCACCGAAGTCGTGCCGGTGACAGTGCGCACCGCCGGCTTCTCGCTCGCCTACAGCCTTGCCACCACGCTCGGCGGCTCCTCGCTTGCGATCTCCACCTTCGCCATCGAGGCCACCGCCGACAAGGCCGCCCCCGGCTACTGGATGAGCTTTGCCGCCCTCTGCGGCCTTGTCGCGACGCTCTTCCTCTATCGCCGCAAGGCAACGCCCGCGCTCGAAGGCCAGACGTCAGCGTCCCGCGCTTAACCCTCCCGATGCGGGGCAAGTCCACGCCCCGCATCTCTCCAAACCCTTTGGCTTTCCCGCAAAACGCTCATGCTGTAGAAACCCGGCATGACCGCACAGCCCCTTAACCCCAACGCCTCCGGCGCAACAGACCTCACATCCCGCACCTGCGGCACCTGCACCTTCTGCTGCAATCTCCCAGACATCGAGGCGCTGGACAAACCGGCCAACACCCTCTGCCGCCACTGCGTCGAGGAAAAGGGCTGCACGATCTACGACACCCGCCCAAAACTCTGCCGCGATTTCCTCTGTCTCTGGCACACATCCGACACGCTCGGCCCTGAATGGCAGCCGCAGACAGCCGGCATGATGATCTACCGCCAAGGGCCGCAGACCACCGTGCTGGTTGATCCCACTCGCCCGGACGCATTTTCCCGCGAACCCTATGCCAGCGGCCTGCGCCAGATGGCAGCGGACGCCGAACCCTTGGGCGGTTATGTCATCGTGTTTGCCGGGGATGCCGTGACGAAGGTAAAGGCGCGTTAGTCAGAGACGCTCCTGTAAGCGTTGTCACTACTGTAGGATGCCCCAGGACGGAGCGCATATAGCCGAGTAAGAACAGGCCAAAATCCGAAGCCGGCAGCTCTCTTGAAATCACAAAAATCATGAAAATGATCGCCCAGGCCAAGCGCGTGACCCAGTTCATGAACGACCACTTCGAAGGTCGCTAGTTTACCTGTGGGAGAGTCCAGATTCACCCAGAGAACGCCAGAAATTACGCCGTTGGCATCGACAATGTCGTGCGGCCAACCCGGTCCCTTGAGAGGGTCGCCGCTGACGTTTCCGGTTGCGATCATATCAGGTTTGGAGGGATCTCCAGCGGCCTGCCCTTTTGTAAAAATCACACCTCGTTTGGCATCCTTCACTTCCGATTCAGAGCTGCAGAGCCGGAAGAAATCCCGGCCAACTGTCTTTTCGATCAGTTCCATAGCCTCCAACGCACGCGGGTCATGATTGGCGTAAACCGGTATCAACGCATTCTCGACCTCCCAACGCTTCACCAATCCCGGGGCAAAACCTCTAAGGCTTGATTCCTTTGGCAAACCATTGATTTGGGAAAGAACTTCATCAACATCGGCGGGGATATGCCGTCTGATGCTCCACAGGAAAGCGGCAACGCCGCAGGGCAGATGCGGCGCCAGCCGTTTCTCAATGGCCTCCGCCGCTCTGGCAATCGCGTTCATGCCGCCCACTCCCGCCGTGCGCCACCGGACACCGGTTCACCCGTGCGAAAATGCTCGATCTTTTCGGACAGCGCCTCGACGCGGCCGCGAAGGCCGTGGATTTCGGCGTTGTTTTCTTCCACCATCGCGGCGTTGCGCTGGGTGATCAGTTCCACCTCGCCAAGCGCATGCGTCACCTCGTTGATGCCAACCGACTGTTCGCCGGTGGCAGACGAGATGTCGGCGACGAGTTTTTGCACGGTGCCGATATGGCTGATGATTTCGGTGAGCGCCTCGCCGGTTTCCTCGACGAGATGTACGCCGTTCACCACCTGCCGCGCACTTTCGGAAATGAGGCCCTTGATCTCCTTGGCGGAATTTGCGCTGCGTTGCGCGAGTTCCCGCACTTCCTGCGCAACGACGGCAAAACCACGCCCCGCCTCGCCAGCACGGGCCGCTTCCACGCCGGCGTTCAGCGCCAGCAGGTTGGTCTGGAAGGCAATCTCGTCGATCACGCCAATGATGGTGCCGATCTTTTCAGACGAGCGGTTGATCTCGCCCATCGCAGCAATGGCATTCGTCACCACGGCACCGGAGCGGGTCGCAAAGGCCTCCGTCTGGTCGACGGATTGCGCGGTGCGCTTGGCGCTGTCTGCGGTGGCACGCACGATATGGCCGAGCTGGCGAAGCGCCCGCGTGCTCTCTTCAAGCGCTGCGGCCTGCTGTTCGGTGCGCCGAGCCAGATCATCGGCGGACGCGGCAAGGTTGCCGGTGCCGCTGTCGATATCACCGGCGACCATGCGCACATCCGAAAGCGTTGCACGCAGCGTCGAGACGGCCTGATTATAGGTGCGGGCCATTTCGACGAATTCGGCGGGGAGATTTTCCGACATTTCCTTTTCGAGGTCACCTTCGGCCAGACGATGCAGCACTTCAGAGAGTGCAGACAGGGCCTGGCTCTGCTCGTTGGAGATGCGCGCCCGCTCGGCCGCACGGCGTTGCGCCTCGGCCTCCGTTGCGCCGCGCGCCGCACTTGCCTCCTGCTCGAGGCGAACGTTTTCCAGCGCTGCATCGCGAAATACGCTGACCGAGCGCACCATGTCGCCGATCTCGTCGCCGCGCTCGCGCCCGTCGATCTTCACCTCCAGATCGCCACCGGCAAGCCGGGTCATGATCTCGGTCACGCGGCGCAGCGGTCCGCGCAGGGTCTCCACCAGCATCAGGGCGCCGATGATGGCGAGAAGCGTACCGACGACAGTTGCGGCGACCGACAGATTGGCCGAAAGCTCGCTGTCCTGTTTGCCGGCCTCCTGCGCCTGCGCCACGAAATCCTTCAGCCCCGCCATGCCCTTCGCCAGCGTATCCTGGGCGGCAGCACGTGCAGCCTTCCACTCGGCCGAGAGCTTCAGGATCACATCGGTGTTGCCGCTCAGTTGCTCCAGTTGCGGCAGAAGCTGCGGCGAAAATTCGCGCATGGCTTCGTTTTTGGTGCCAAGCTTGCTGACATTGCCACTCGCCGTCGTCAGCGCGCGGATATCGGCCAGAACCTCCTCGCGCGCAGCCTCGGAGAGCGTTACCCGCAGACGCTCGGTATGCAGCTGCAAGAGATCGATCAGCTGCAACGAGGTGCCGATTTCGGTGAGCAGGCTGCGCATCAGCTGCACTTCGTCTTCCAGGTTGGCAAAGCGGTCGGTCGCGGTCGCGGTGCTGCGCAGCACTTCCTGGCGGAAGGCTTCCTGCACGGGCACGAAGGCGTCGATTGCGGCGCGCACGGCAACTGCCTTTTCCGGCGTGGGCATCGGTCCGGCAATCAGCTCCTGCAGGCTTTGGGCCTGCGCCTTCACGGCATCCACCATGCGCGCGGATTTGGTTGTGCCGCGGCCTTCCAGTTTTGGAAACTGCTTCTGCAACACGCCGAGATAAGCGGACGCCGCCTTGATGGTGGTGGCGTCATCGGTCACGCCGCGGATGGCATCGACGATGTTTTCGATATGGCGATCGACCGTCTTCAGCACGAAGGCATCAAACAGCGCGCCCTTGGCAAAACGTTCCTTGCTTTCCGCCTCTTTGCGCACGGTGATGATCTGCGCGTTGACGGAGGAAGCGAGCATGCGGATTTCATCGACACCGGATTCCATCGCCTGTTCCGTGCGCGTGATCTTGCGCTCGATCTCCCAGAGGCCTGCCGTCTGCTGTTTCAGCGCCGGCGCTGTCTGGCGCACCACTTCCAGCCGCGCCCGGTCGGCATCGGTCAGCTGCAGCCCATCAAGGATCACGACCCCCTTCTCCAGCTGGTCGATGCCTTCGTTGAGGCTTGTCAGTTTGTTGCGGGAGGGATCGGCGAAAAAGCCGAGCAGATCGGCCTGCAGCTGTTCGAAATCGCCGATATTTTCGATCGATGCCCGGGTCACGGTCATGTGGCCGTTCAGCATCCGCGCCGTATAAAAGCCGGCAAGGCCGACCCCCGCGATCAGCAGGATCAGCGGCACGACGAAGAGCAGAACCTTGGTCACGATCCGACGGCTCTGCAAAAGACGGTCCAGGAATGACATCGCACTACCCCGTGCAGTAACCTGGTCTGCCCGCATCGGCACCGGTCACGCGTCATTCCACCTCATGCGGAATTCTGCGAAATTGGCCCAACAGCTATTGAGCATCCGTTAATGTGCGCAAGAAGCTGGCCATTTATGGGATAAAATATGACAGCAGGTCTCATAGGTTGATGGAACGGCTGGTCCGCACCCCGGCGATGCTTTAAGCCCTTGCTAAAATCAGGTCGAAAAAATCTTCTAGGGAATCGGAAATGCCTTTGTCACAGAATGCGCGCGGCGCGCTGATGATGACGCTTGCCATGGGCGTCTTCACCACCAACGATGCCTTCGTGAAAATGGTGACGCCGGAGATGAATGTCGGCCAGATCATGTTCCTGCGCGGTACGATGACGCTGGTGATGCTCATTCTGCTGGCCCGATATTATGGCCTCCTGCATCAGGTCAGGCTGATGTTTGCGCCGAGCGTCATCCTGCGCTCCGGCTTCGAGATCGGTGCCGCCGTCAGTTATATCTCGGCGCTTGCCCATATCGATCTGGCGGTTGCCGCCACCATTCTTTTGTCACTGCCATTAGCTGTCACCTTCGGCGCATGGGCCTTCTTCAAGGAGCCCGTCGGCTGGCGGCGCTGGTCGGCCATTATCGTCGGTTTCATCGGCGTGCTGATTGTTCTGCGGCCAAGCCCTGATGCCTTCGTGCCCGCCTCGCTGTTTGCTGTCATTGCCGTCGTCTTCACCGCCGGGCGGGATCTCACCACAAGGCGCATCCATGCCGGCATCCCCACGCTGCTGGTGTCGCTGTTTGCAGCGCTAACCAACACGGTCTTCGGTGCCGTCCTCATCGTCCCCATGGGCGGCTGGAGCCCCGTCAGCGCCTCGGCGCTCGGGCACCTCGCAATTGCCTCGCTGCTCATCCTTGCCGGATACCAGAGCATCGTGATTGCCATGCGCTCCGGCGATATCTCGTTTGTCGCCCCCTTCCGTTATACCAGCCTGATGTTTTCGCTCACGCTGGGTTTCTATTTCTTCGGCGAGCAGCCGGATGGCTATATGGCGGTCGGCGCAAGCCTCATCGTCGTGTCGGGTCTTTACGCATTCTACCGCGAAAAGCAGCGGGCACGAACCGTTGCGGCTGCCACCGCGCCCCAGCCGCCGGCTTGAGCGGGATAGCCGGATGACCAGTACCGAACCGGTGAGACGATCCGTCTATCTTGACCGCGCAACCCCGCCGCACATTTCCACGCTTGTCCTGGTGGCCGGGCTTGCGGCACTCAGCATGAACATCTTCCTGCCGACGCTTGCGGCCATGGCCACACATTTCGGCACCAGCTACGGCGTGATGCAGCTGGCCGTGTCCGGTTATCTCGCCGGCACCGCCATCCTGCAACTGGTCATCGGGCCGCTGTCGGATCTTTTTGGCCGGCGCCCTGTCATGATCGGCTGCGTCATGCTGCTGGCCATCGGCACGTTGATCTGCCTCGTTGCCCCCAATGCCACCGTCTTCATGATCGGCCGCCTCCTTCAGACCGCAATCGTTGCCGGCTTTGTCCTGTCACGCGCCATCGTGCGGGACATGGTGCCGGCCGATGAGGCCGCCTCGATGATCGGCTATGTCACGATGGGCATGTCGCTGGTGCCGATGGTGGCGCCGGCACTCGGCGGTTTTCTCGGCGATGTTTTTGGCTGGAAAGCAAACTTCCTTGTCATCCTCGTCTACGCCATCCTCTGCCTTGCCATCAGCCTGCGCGATCTCGGCGAAACCAACCACCGGCGCACAGTCAGTATCGGCGCGCAGTTTCGCGCCTGGCCGGAACTGGTGCGCGCGCCGGCCTTCTGGGGTTATGTGCTGACCGGCGGTTTTGCCTCGGGCATCTTTTATGCCTTTCTCGGCGGCGCACCCTATATCGGCTCGGTCGTTTATGGCTTGGCGCCGGCCATGCTCGGCCTGCAATTCATGCTTTTGGCCGTCGGGTATCTCGTCGGCAATTTCCTCTCGGGCCGTTATGCCCGCCATGTCGGCCTGATGGGCATGATCACCTGTGGCAATATCGTCAGCACCGCGGGCGTCGCCGGCTCGCTCTTTCTCGTCGGCACCGGAAGCGAGGCGGCGATTGCCTTTTTCGGCCCGCTATTGCTGGTCGGAATTGGCAATGGGCTGGCGCTGCCCAGCGCCAATGCCGGCATGGTGAGCGTTCGCCCGCATCTGGCCGGCTCCGCCTCGGGTCTCGGCGGCGCGGTCATCACCGGCGCTGGCGCTGCGCTGTCCGTTCTGGCAGGCTGGCTCCTGAGTTTTGGCGACGGCGTCATGCTGGTGCTCTGGCTGATGTTCGCTTGCACGGTCCTTGCCATCGCCGCCACCGAGTTCATCCGCCTGACCGCCAGAAACGCCGCAAGCGAGGACATATGACGACAACCCATCCGGTCTCCGTAAAACCTCCGGGCGTCATTCTGGCCGGCGGTCGCTCGACGCGGATGGGTGAGGACAAGGCGCAGGTGCTGCTTGCCGGAAAAACGCTGCTCTCTCACGCGATCACGCGCCTGTCCCCGCAGCTGTCGGCTCTCGCCATCAATGCGCCGGCCGGTTTCCAGCCCCCGGAAAACCTGACCCTTGTGCCCGATACGCTTGCCGGCCAGCGCGGCCCACTTGCGGGCATTCTGGCCGCGATGCACTCTGCCAAAACCCTCTCGCCGACCGCAAGCCACGTGCTGACCGCCCCCGTCGACAGTCCTTTCCTGCCGACAGATCTGGTTAAACGCCTTCAGCAGGCCATCGACGCCGGCCATCAGATCGCGGTTGCCGCCTCGCGCAGCGCCATGCACCCGGTCTGCGGCCTCTGGCCGGTCGAGATCGCCGATGCGCTGCAAGCCTTCCTGGAAACGCCGGAAAACCCGCGCGTCAAAACCTTCCTTGCCCGTTATGACACGGTGGAGGTGGATTTTTCGGATAGCGCAACAGCCATCGGTCCGCTCGACCCCTTCCTCAACGTCAACACGCCGGATGACCTGCAGACCGCCCATCGCTACCTCGAGGCCTTGACATGACAACACCGGATGAAAAACCGCGCATTTTTGGGATTTCCGGCTGGAAAAATTCCGGCAAGACCGGGCTTGCCGTGCGTCTGGTGGAAGAGCTGACACGGCGCGGTTTTCGCGTCTCCACCATCAAACACGCCCACCACGATTTCGACATCGACAAGGTCGGCGCCGACAGCTACCGCCATCGCCAGGCCGGCGCCCATGAAGTGGCACTGGTCTCCGGCACCCGCTTTGCCATCATGCATGAACTGCGTGGTGCGCCTGAACCGAGCTTCGAAGAAATCCTCGCCCGCCTCGCCCCGTGCGACCTCGTTCTCATCGAAGGTTATAAGCGCGAACCTGTGCCCAAGATCGAAGCCCGGCGTCTGGAAGCAAAGAACCGCGAACCGCTTGCCCCTACCGATCCCCACATCACCGCCATCGCCGCCGACCACCCCGTCCCCGACACCACGCTCCCGGTTTTCGACTTGAACGACACGGTGGCGATTGCCGATTTCGTGCTGGAGGTGGTGGGCCTTGGGGGAGAAGATGTAGAACGCCGCAACGGCTGAACTGCGGCCCACAAAAAAGCCGCCGGATCGCTCCGGCGGCTCTGGTGTTCAAAACAACGGCAGGAACCCGTCAGCGGTTCTGCGCCACCGGCTTTACCAGCGCCGTGATGCGGCGGATGGTGACGCGGCGGTTTTCCTGTGAGGGGCCGGCCGTGTTGACCTTCAGATAACGCTCTCCATACCCTTGCGTCGTCATGTTTTCCGGCGGAATGCCGTAGACGTCGCTCAGCACCACCGCCACCTGCTCGGCACGGCGGTCGGAGAGAACAAGGTTGCTCTCGTCGGAGCCCACCGCATCGGTGTGCCCTTCGATCAGGAAGGTTTCGCTCGGATCCTTCTTCAGCACTTCGTTGATCGCATCGGCCACCTTGCGCAGCGAACGGGCCTGGTTCATCGGGATGTCGGCACTGCCCGTGGCGAAGGTGATCGTATCGAGGTCGATACGGCGCACCTTGTCACGGATACGGGCGGAATAACGCACTTCATCCAGCGAATAGACCCGTTCAACACGCTCCACCGGTGGCTGTTCCAGGAATTTGTAATAGTCCCGGTCCGGATCGGTCGAGGTATCGATGATGTACTGGCTGACCGGCACGGTCAGACGCATCGGCGGCAGGTCGTCGGCGGGGTCACGCCATTCGTAGTCCGGACCGCGGTCCTGGCGCTGCTCGGGGGCATAAAACAGCACATATTCGCGGCCATCCTCGCCAATGCGCGAGCGCTGCACCACGTCACCGTAGCGGTCGCGGATCGTCACGATCTGCACACCATTGTCCCGCGCGATGATTTCGCGGGTCCGTCCGCCCGGCAGGCGTTCATATTCGGGCGTGTATCCGCTGTCGTAGAAACGGCGGCTGTCGTCGTGGCGCACGATGGTGCGGTTGTCGAAGTTGATGATGATGCGGCCGTCATCGGAGGGACCGCCGACATCACGTCCGTCAAAACCGGCGGGCATATCGTAGCGCGGGCGCTCACGCATCCGCTCGCCACGCTCGGAGGTGATTGCCTCCATGCGCACCGGCGGGGCTGCACGGCCGGCAGGGCCGGCCTGGGCATCGGCATCCGAGCGCGGCGGCGGTGGCGGCGGGGTGTTGGGTGCCACCGGTTGCGGCTGGGCGCCCGGCTGTCCTGCCTGCGGCCCGCCATCACGGCGCTGACCGTCACGGGATTGCCCGTCACGAGGTTGGCCATCACGCGGACCGCCCGGTCGGCCCATGGCAGAAGGCGCTTCCTTGGCGCTATCAAGAACGGCGGCACCATTTTCCACCGGCAGCACGATCGGCTGGTTGCTGGCGGCGGGGTTCTCGGCAATCTTGCGGGCGCGCTCGACCTGTTCCGGTGTGGTGGGCGATGCAACATTTGGTGCAGCGGGTGCTGCCGCTTCACCCGGTGCCGGCGGCACGGGACGAGCGCCGGGTGCCGGGGGCTGACCCGGCGTCTGACCAGCAGCAGGCGCCGGGGCATCGGGGGCGACAACGGCTGGGGTCTTTGCGCCAGGTACCGGTGCGGGAGCCTCAGCAGCCGGAGCAGCAGGGCGTGCGGCCGGTGCCGGTGGTTCGCCAGACAGCGGCGTTGCGGGCCGCGCGGCAGGCGCCGGCGCCTCGCCGGCCTCCGGCTGCGGCTTCTGGGCATCCGTCGGCTTTTGACGTGGCGCTTCGCCGGCGGCAGGCTTTTTCTCCGGGGCAGGTTTTGCCGCAGGAGGCGCCTCTACCGGTGCCGGACGCGACTGCGTCTCAGGCTCTGCGGCCGGTTTTTCACGCGCCGGTGCAGGCTTTTCCTCAGGCGCCGGGCGCGGCTCAGGCGGCTTTTCGCGGGCCGGTTTCGCTTCGGATGGTTTTGGTTCGGGCGGCTGCGGACGAGCAGCGGGCGCGTCAGGCGCTACGGGTTCCTTGGCCCTTGGCTCAGGGGCTTTGGGTTCCGGGGCCTTGGGTTCTGCAGCTTTGGGCTCTGGAGCCTTGGGTTCAGGAGCCTTGGGCTCGCGTGCTTTCGGTTCAGCAGCTTTTGGCTCTGCCGCAGCCGGTTCGCGGGCAGCAGGGGGGGCCTTGGGCTCGGCCGGGGCTTCACGCGGGGGGGCAGCGGCGCGCGGTTCGGCTGCCGGAACAGGCTCGGCCTTCGGTTCTGGCTTCGGTTCGGGGTGCGCCTCGGGCTTTGCCTCCGGCGGCGCCTTCTGATGTTGTTCTTCGGCAGCGGGCGGGGCGCGGCGCTTTTTCAGCTCTTCCTCGCTCTCGCCACCTGCAGGCGGCGGGCTCACGGCGTCCTGGACGCGGATGATGTCGCTTGCCCCATAAGCGCGCTCAAGCTGCGGCATGTTGGGCATGGCCTGCGCGTGCGGCACCATCAGGCTCATCGAAATCAGCGGCATTGCAACGCTTGCAAGATATCCGGTTCGCTTGGACATGTTTTCTCCTGGGTCGTCTTTTTCACCGTCCCTTGCGCCGGGATCGGCGCGCCTCAACGGTGGACACGGTCTTTTGTTCCACGCTCCACAAAACACCGGGTGATGTGAACAGCAGATGAACCCTTGTGGCAGCAGTCATTCAGAATGAGTGCCAACTATCTGATTTATTGAGATAAAACGCTTGATATGATGGTTTTGTTAAGCTTCACTTAAGCCAGCAGTGCTCCAATGTCTACGAGCGCTCGCGCTCGACGCAGGGTCAACTCCAGGGGATACGCATGACACCCGAAATGGACATGATGCTGAAAGGCTACGGCCTCACCACCGCCCAGATCCTTTACCGCCTGCCGGATCATCCGGCCCTTCTGCAGACCTATATCTGGCAGAACTACGATCTGGCGCCGGACTTTCCCGAAATGCGCGGCTTTCTGAAATTCTGGCAGGACACGCTGGATGGACCGCTGCATTCCGTGCGGTATGTCCATCGCAAGCTGATCGCCGCCAGCGAATGGCGCTCGCTGAAAGGCGAGTTCATCCTGCATTAGGCCGCTTGTCCTTGCCATTGGCTGGCACTTTGCTTAAATCCGGCTCAAACGGTTCGGACACAAGAAGGCGGCCATGACGAAGATCGACGAAGACGCGCTGGCGGAAGCCTATAACCGGGCTCTCGCCCACGAAAAGGCCGGCGAAATCGATGCAGCCGTTGCCGCTTACGGCGAGGTTCTCGAAATCGATCCGGAAGATCATGGTGGCGCTGCCGTGCGCATCGCCTCGCTCGGGCGCGGTGAAACGCCGACCAGGGCGCCCGATGCCTATGTGGAAACGCTGTTTGACCAGCATGCCGAAAGCTTTGAGGATATTCTCGTCGCCCAGCTCGGCTATGATGTGCCGAAAATGGTGCTGCAGCGCCTGCAGGAGCGCGAACTTGGCCCCTTCAAGCGCATGCTCGATCTCGGCTGCGGCACAGGGTTGACGGGCGGCACGCTGCGTGATCTCTGTGAGGATATCACCGGCATCGACATTTCCGAAAACATGGTCGAGATCGCCCATGAGAAGGATCTGTATGAGACGCTTTACGTCGCCGAAATCGAGGATTTCCTCGAAGACAACGACGACGAGCCCTTCGACCTGATCACCGCAACCGACGTCCTGCCCTATCTCGGCGCGCTGGAGCCGCTGTTTTTCGGCGCTGCGGAAAACATGGTGGATGGCGGTATCTTCGTGTTTTCCTCCGAAACGCTCTCCGACGAGATTCTCGCCGGCCGCCCTTACATGGTCGGCCCGCATCAGCGTTTTGCCCATTCGGCCGCCTATATCCGCGAGCGTCTGGCCGCCACCGGCTTTGTCGTCATCGAGATGGAAGAGATCAACGTGCGCATGCAAGACGGCCACCCGAGCCCCGGCCATCTGGTTGTCGCCCGTCTTACCAAGGCCTGATGTTTTGGGGCGGCAGGCCGGGGTCGTCTCTCCGGCCCGCCTTCTCCTTTAACGAAACAGCGCCGCAAAGGCCGCATGGATCACGGTCGCGCCACCGATTGGCGCGACAACGAGCAGTGCAAGATTAAAGCAGATCACCCAGAGCATCACCTTCTGCTCACCTGGTGTCAGCGGTCGGCGCTGCGGCTTTTGGGGCGGCGGATCTGGCTGGTGGCGATAATAGCCGTTGAGGTCAAGGAACATTGCGGGGCCTCTTCCTTTTTCAAGTTCTGCGCGTCGCAAGCCTATACCGGAGGCTCGGGCTTCGCAAATGTGTCCCCGTTCCAGCCGCGGAAATGCGGAGCGGCGAAGATCAAGCCTAGCCAGCACCGCCCTGTGCCTCTAAATTCAGCGGTAACCGGAGGGGCACAATGACACCAAACCGCTATTTCCTTGTTCAGGCCTATAACAATGCCTGGGCCAATCACCGGCTTCTTGGCGCCTGCCGAACGCTGACGCCGCTGGAACTGCAGGTTACCCGCACCAGCTTTTTTCCCTCCATCCTGCACACGCTGAACCATATCCTGACAGTGGACTGGTTTTACGTGAGCGCGCTGGAAGGCCGGCCGATGGGGGCCGCCGCTTTCACGCCGGAACTTCCCTTTCTCGATTTCAGCGATCTGGAACGCGAGCAGCGCGCCATCGATCGCCGCCTGATCGATCACTGTCGCCAGATGCAGGATGATGACTTCGCCTGCGACATCGTCATCCCCCGCGCAAACGGCGATCAGCACGAACAGGCCGACCGCCTGCTGCTGCATCTTTTCCAGCACCAGATCCACCATCGCGGCCAAGTGCATGCCATGCTCTCGGGCACCCGCACCAAACCACCGCAACTCGATGAGTTTTTCTGCGCATCCGACAGGGCACAAACGGTGCGCCGGGGCGATCTTGCCGAACTCGGCTTTTCCGAAACACAGATCTGGGGTTGATCCATGCTCTATTTTCTCTTCAAGGCGCTTCACGTCGCCTCCGATATCATCTGGGTCGGCGGCATGCTGATCAATGCCTTCGTCATCGGCATGGTGCCGGCACCGATCCGCACCGGCGTCATCAGCGCACTGCGCCGTTATGACCGCATCGTCACGACAGGCGCACTTGCCGGCGCCTGGATCTTTGGCCTCATCCTTATCTTCGGTTATGTCGGCTTTTCCGGTGGCTGGCTCCACGCCAAGCTGCTGATTGTCGTGCTGTTATCGGCCCTGCATGGCATGCAGAGCGCCTGGCTGCGTCGTATGGAAGCCAACCCGCTGATCGACCCGCCGGCTTTCGTCGCCAAGGGCATGCCGATCGTGCTGGTCTCCATCGTCATCGTCGTGGGCCTTGCCATCATCAAGCCGTTCTGACGTCAACAGCAGTCCCGTTGTGAAGGGGGCATCTGCCCCCTCACGATGTGCCGAGGATCGCCGATAGCAGCCGCCCTTCCAGAAGCGCTAGTTCCGGATCGCCATGTTTACGCGGATGCGGGTGCGGCACGTCGAGATCAAGCGTTATGCGGCCCTCGTCGAGCACGATCACCCGGTCGGCCAGATGGACGGCTTCGGCCACGTCATGCGTTACCAGCACCGCCGTAAATCCCAGTTCCCGCCAGACACGTGCAACAAGCTGCTGCATGCTGATGCGCGTCAGTGCGTCGAGCGCGCCCAAGGGTTCATCGAGCGCCAGAAAACCCGGGCGGCTGACCAGCGCACGGGCCAGCGCCACGCGCTGGCGCTGACCGCCCGACAGGCTTGCCGGCCAGTCCAGCGCCTTGTTGCGCAGATGCATTTCCCACAGCACGTGTTCGGCACGCCGGCGGGCCTCCTCGCGCGAGACACCCTCGCCCAAGCCCACACCGACATTATCGATGACGTTGAACCACGGCAGAAGGCGCGGCTCCTGGAAAACGATGCGGGCCTCCGGGGCAATCTTGCGGCCCTGTTCGTCCTCGAAGGCAATGTCGCCACCGCTTGCCGTCTCAAGCCCGACGAGCAGCCGCAGCAGCGTGCTCTTGCCGCAACCGCTTTTGCCGACGATGGCGATAAACTGTCCGGCAGGGATTTCGAGATCGATGCCGCGCAGCACGCGGTTTGATCCGAAGCTCTTCTCAACCCCTTTGAGCCGCAAGGCTGCTGCCCTGACAGGACCGGTCTCAGGGGCGGCAGGTTCTGCCGTGTGCGTGGTTTCAGGCTGATGCAGAAGAGAAAGCGTCGGATTAAATGGTGCAATAGACATGGGGAAAATACCCTCTTGCTTCAGCGTTGATAGGCGACGTTCCAGGACAGCGTCCAGCGCTCCAGCGCCCTTGCGATGACGTCGGCAAGCTTGCCGAGCACGGCATAGATGACGAGGGCCAGCACCACGACATCGGTCATCATGAATTCACGGGCATTGTTGGCCATGTAACCGATGCCCGAGGAGGCCGCGATCGATTCCGACACGATCAGCGTCAGCCACATGATGCCGAGCGCATAACGCAGGCCAACGAAGATCGAGGGCAGTGCGCCTGGAAAGATCACCTTGGTAAACAGCGACCCGTTGCTCATGCCATAGATGCGGCCCATCTCGATCAGCCCGCGATCGACATTGCGCACGCCGTGATAGGTGTTGAGATAGATCGGAAACAGCACCCCAAGCGAGGTCAGGAACAGCTTTGCCTCCTCGCCGATGCCGAACCACAGGATGACGAGCGGGATCATCGCCAGATGCGGGATGGTGCGGATCATCTGCAGCGTCGTGTCGGTCAACTGTTCGGAGAGTTTCGACACGCCGTTTGCGATGCCAAGCAGGAAACCGATCGAGCCGCCGATGGCAAGGCCCGCCAGCGCGCGGGCGCCGCTCACCAGAATGTTGTGGCCGAGACTGCCGTCCGACGCCTCCGACCAGAAGGCTTGAGCAACAGCGGCAGGTGACGGCATCACCCGGTCAGAAATCAGCCCCAGAGAAGATCCCGCCTGCCACAAGAGAACGAGGGCAAGCGGCACGGCAAAGGGCAGCAGACGCGCGCGGTCAGGTCTTGGGAGGCGAAGCAAACGCGGTGTGCTGCGCGCCGGCGAACGGCCTGCCTCGAATTCGACTGTGGTCATGACGGGATCTCCTTCAGGGGGGATGGGAGCGCGGATGGGCGTGTGAGCGGTCGCGGCCCTTTAAGAGGCCGCCACCGATTTCAGCGTCTGGTGGCCGCCGCCGGCAAACACCGTCTTTTGCGAAAACTCCGAGCCGAAGCCCGTGCGCTGTTCGGCGCGGCCGATGCCGAGTTCCGGAAACAGCAGTTCCGCCACGCGGTAGGCTTCTTCCAGATGCGGATAACCGGAGCCGATCACCGTCTCGATGCCGATCTCCTGATATTCCCGAAGCCGCGCCGCGACCGTCTTCGGCGATCCGACAAGGGCAGTGCCCGCACCGGAGCGCACCAGACCGATGCCGGCCCAGAGGTTGGGCGACACTTCCAATTTGTCGCGGCGCCCGCCATGCAGCGCTGCCATGCGCTTCTGGCCAACCGAATCGGAAGCCTTTTCGAAATGCGCCTGCGCCTTGGCAATCGTGTCGTCATCAAGCTTGGAAATCAGCCGGTCTGCCGCCTCGAAGGCTTCGTCGTCCGTCTCGCGCACGATAAAATGCAGGCGGATGCCGAAGGAGACATCGCGCCCCTTTGCGGCGGCGGATTTGCGCACCTGCGCCACCTTTTCGGCCACCTGCTCCGGCGGTTCGCCCCAGGTCAGGTATTTGTCGGCGCGGCCCGTCGAAAACTCGATGCCGGCCTCGGAAGAGCCGCCGAAATAAAGCGGCGGCCGCGGCTGCTGGATCGAAGGAAAACCGAGGCGCGCATCCTTTGCCTGCACATATGTGCCATCGAGATCGGCCTTGCCGGTCGCCAGCAGATCCTCGAACACCTGGAAGAATTCTTCCGCATGGGCATAACGCTCGTCATGCGGATGAAAGATCCCGTCGCCGGCCAGTTCCGCCGGGCTGCCACCGACTACGATGTTG
>JAIXTO010000022.1 GCA_027483885.1 Rhizobiaceae bacterium | reverse complement strand
TCCATCGTCTCCCACACTTCTTCCTGCGTCACGAAGCTCATTTCCAGATCGAGCTGGTAGAACTCGCCCGGCAGACGGTCGGCGCGCGGGTCTTCATCGCGGAAGCAGGGCGCGATCTGGAAATAGCGGTCGAAACCGGCCACCATCAAAAGCTGCTTGTACTGCTGCGGCGCCTGCGGCAGCGCAAAAAACTGGCCGGGATGGATGCGGCTCGGCACGAGGAAGTCGCGTGCGCCTTCCGGCGACGAGGCAGTCAGGATCGGCGTGGTATATTCGGCAAAACCGATTTCGTTCATGCGGTTGCGCATGTCCGAGACGATCTGCGTGCGCTTGACGATGTTCTTGTGCAGCGTATCGCGGCGCAGATCGAGGAAGCGGTATTTCAGGCGCACGTCTTCCGGATACTCGGGCTCGCCGAACACCGGCAGCGGCAGTTCCTTGGCAGCGGACAGGACTTCGATCTCCTGCGCGTAAAGCTCGATCTCGCCGGTTGCCATCTGCTTATTGATGGTGTCTTCCGAACGGGCCTTGACGACGCCATCAATACGGATGACCCATTCGCCACGCACGGTTTCGGCCACCTTGAAGGCGGGGCTATCAGGATCGGCCACGACCTGCGTCATGCCGTAATGGTCACGAAGATCGATGAAGAGAACGCCGCCATGGTCACGGACGCGGTGAACCCAGCCGGACAGGCGGACGGTCGCGCCGACATCGGACTTTTTCAGGGCGGCACAGGTGTGGCTGCGGTAACGGTGCATGGTCAAGTTTCCCGATATGTGACGGTCGAAAGGGCGCCATCAAGGCAGGCGCGCGACCGATAGAAAATCGGGCGGAAAAGCGCATGACCCGCCTGCTTTGTCAAGGCTCGGTGGCTTGGACCGTGGCCGTCGTTCGCATTTGGCGCGCGGCGGATCTGGCCGCTTGGCGGAAGTGGGGTCATGTCCTGCCTGTCCGGTTTCAGGTACGAAAAATGGGCAAACCTGCCGCTGAGCCAAACCAATGCTTCGGTTTACAGCCGCCTACATCTCGGACATTCGCGTCGCTGACGATAGAAGTCGGCCATCTAGTGGGTGTCAAAACCATTTGGTTCTCATCGCAAAAATGACCCTTTTTATCATTGCACCGGCCTATCACTATGTTGATGGATAGAGACTTGCTCTGCGCATAGAAATGTATCAGCTTCGAGCCATGAGCAAATCCGATGATAATGGAGATGATCCGACGCCGACGGTGTTTGCGTCAGCCGATGACCTGGCGTCAATCGACATTGATGCTATCCTCCGGGACCTAGATCGCGCGGATGAATATGCCTTGGAGACTGCTTTTATCGAAGCCGTTGCGACCGCTGAGGCGGCGGGCTTCGATAACCAAGTCCGTGGTTATCGGTTGCTGCTGCTGCTCTGCACGTTGCGCCTGCGGACCGATGACCCCGCCGAACCGTGGGGGCCACGATGGCAAGGATCGAATGGACGGAGTTATGCCGCAAGCGATTTTCGCGGCGAACAAACCGCCATCTTGGCCGAGTTTATTGACAACGTAACGCATCCAACGCTGCGGGCGCGAATAGGTGATGTCGTATGGTATAATGATCGGAAGCGGGCTGAAGCTGCCTCGGCTGCTATAGATGCATACTGCGAAGTTGTTCGGGATTGTCTCAATGGGACTTATAGTTCACGGTTTGGGGAAGTAGACCGCATCATCGATCTCGTCGACTGGCTCGACCGTGCGCTGCAAATCAATGCTCTGACCCGCAAGCGTGGCGCAGTGCCAGATGGGATCAATCGGACGTTCTGGCTGCTGTATGATCGGGCCCTATCGACTAATCAATATGTTGCGTTCGAAAAGTCAGCGTATTTAGGCGAACGGTACGGCTTGATCGAATGGCAACAGATCGGGCCTGACGCGGAGCGCTTAGCGAAGGGGCGAGCAGGCGGCGACTACCCAATGGCGATCCAAGGCGTATGGAATCTTGCCGCCTGCGCCTATGGCCGGATCGAGGATAAGGATGCCCAGCGACGCTGCCAAGAGCGCTCCGTCGACGAGACGTTGCTGATGCGTGAACAAGTTAGCTCGGCGTCTGCGCGCGCATACTGGACACGTAAGGCAATCGGAGAGCTTCGTGCCGCTCGGGGCTTCCGGGATCGGATCGAGGCTCTTCGCAGCGAGTTGCGGACCTTGCAGGATGCTGCACTGGACGAGTTCGGCGAGTTCAGCATTCCGCTTGACCTCACCAAGGAACGGCAAGGCACGATTGAGATTTTCGAGGGGCTGACCCTACCCGACATTCTATTCCAGTTCGCCTTATTGGCATCTCCCCCGAAGGTTGAAGAGTTGCGGGCGCAGGCCGAAGAACGCCAAAAGACCAGCCAGTTAGGAGCGCTATTCGGCAGCAGCTACGCGGATCACGAGGGAAAGACTATTGCCCAGACCCCGCCAGCTGCCTCCGGTGAAACGATCGAAGGTGAGTTCTTAAAAACGCAATCGCTTCAATATCTTGACATTCGGCGGCATCAGATCGTCGGCGGCTTCATTGAGCCGGCACGGCAGAACGTGATCGCCCGCTTTCCGCTGGAGGAGCGACATTTCGCCCCTATTGTGAACATGAGTCCTTTCGTGCCGCCGGGTCACGAACACATTTTCGGGCTTGGGTTCGCTCGGTTCTGGCAAGGGGATTATGCGTCAGCGGCTTTTCTCCTAATCCCTCAACTTGAAAACTCCTTGCGGCATGTACTGCTGAATACCAACCGGGACTCCTCGAAGATCAAGCCTAACCTGTTGCAGGAGGACCGGTCGCTATCTGGCTTGCTGGAGAATCAGAGATCCGAACTGGAAGCGGTATTCGGGGTGGACATAGTGTTCGAGATTGACTTGCTGTTCCATTACAAGCCAGGACCATCCTTACGGCACCAAGTCGCACACGGAATGATGTCGGCCGGCGCGTGCTACTCCTCCTCCAGCATATATGCGTGCTCCCTGATCTATCAACTGACCTGCCTGCCGCTGGTCCGCTATTGGAAAGACCAAGTCGCCCCTGCCATCGAGGCGGCCGCGTTTTAGGTGAAGCGACTCGCAGCAGAATGTCCGCTTCTCAGACCAGCGAGCTTACGTTTCAATGTCCGCTTTTAGTGCAAACCCGGAGCCGCCCCCACCCCTCAATCCGGCAGAAGCACGCTTGCCAGATCGAGCGGGGCAGCGAAGGGCTTGCAGCCGGTAGCAACCTCCGGCGGTAATTTACCATCGATCAAGAGATGCGCATGGCCATGGATCTGCGACCAGACGAGTTGCTCGACGGATGCCCTGCCCTCGGGCGTATCGAGGCCCATGCGTCTTGCCACCGGCAGCGATATTTCCTCGAGAACGGCATGTGCCGCCTCGCCGGCTTCGCATAGTGCCGGGTCCTGCCAGTCCAGCCGGTTGCGGTTGAACATCAGCCGGAAGAGATGCGGTTTTTCCGTTGCAAAGGCCAGATAACCGCGCAGCGCTGCCCGCATCTGGTCGGCGGGTAGCTTCGGCTGCGCCTGCATGTGCGACAGCATGGACTGGCGAAAGCTGCCAAAACCTTCCACCGCCAGCGCATTCAGCAAATGCCGGAGGCTTGGGAAATGATGTTCCGGCGCCGCATGCGACACGCCGACCCTTGCGGCGATCTTGCGCAGCGAAAGTTCCTCCAGGCCGAGTTCCTCCAGCATGGAGAGGCCTGTGTCCACCAGCGCCTTGCGCAGGTCGCCGTGATGATATGCCGTGCGTCTTGCCATGCCCCTTCATAACGGCCCCGGCCGCAGCCTGTCAAAAGCAATCTTGACAATGCCTGGATTTGCGTCATGCTCAATCTTGTCACCGCCAAGATGAGAATTTCATGCCGTTCGATACGCTCTTTTCCGCAGCCAGCACGGCAGCCATGGCCGGCTGGATTGCCCTCATCCTGCTGCCGCGCTGGCCGCTGCTGATCGCCGGCCTGCGTTATGCGCTGATCGGCCTGCTGTCGCTCATTTATGCCACGCTGATCTTCGTCTATTTCTTTCGCGTCGAGGGCGGCGGCTTTGGCTCCATCGCGCAAGTGCGGGCGCTGTTTGCGAGCGATCCGGTGCTGGTGGCCGGCTGGATCCACTATCTCGCCTTCGATCTCTTCATCGGCAGCTGGATTGCCGTCGAGGCAGACAGGCGCGGCTTCAACCGGGTGCTGCAGGCGCCGATTCTGGTCGCGACATTTATGTTCGGGCCGCTCGGCCTGCTGCTGTTTTACCTGACATCGGCAACGCAAGCCGCCCTCCCCGCACCGAAGGCCTGATCCGATGACGCTGCTTTTCCGTGAGACGCCGGGAATGCCGGGCAGTATGCCTGCTTTGCCCGGCATAAAAACCCACGCCGCAAGCCGCATTCTCATCGTCGCGATCGGTCTCTCGGCGGCACTCGCCGTGCCAAGCCTTGCAGCCTTGCTGCTGGATGATCGCCTGCTGAACGGCATCAGTGTCTGGTCAAAGCCGCTGAAGTTCCAGGCGTCGATCGCGCTGATGCTGGCAACATTGCTCCTGTTATTGCCGCTGATCGAAAGCGGCAGCAGGACGGGCTGGGGTGTGTGGCTGGCGAGCCTGATGGCCACCGTCACCGCCACGGGAGAAATTCTCTATATCACGCTTCAGGCGGCCCGCGGCCGTGCCTCGCATTTCAATGCCGCGACGCCCATCGAAGCGATGGCCTATGGCATCATGGGTATCGGCGCCGTTTTCCTGGTCTTGTCGAGCCTCGTCATCGGCCTCTACCTGCTCTTTCGTCCGGCGCCATCCGCGCCGCGCGGGTTGCAGCTCGGCGGTGCCTGGGGCCTGATCCTTGGCAGCCTGCTGACACTGGTGACGGCGCTTGCGCTGGGCAGCGGCGAGATCGCTGGTCCTGGCCACTGGGTGGGCGGCGTCAGAAGCGATGCGGGCGGACTTTTTCTGCTCGGCTGGTCGCGCAGCGGCGGTGATTTGCGTGTGCCGCATTTCTTTGCGACCCACATCATGCAGGCGCTGCCGCTGGCCGGGCTGATGCTGGACCGTTTTGCGCGCCGCTGGGTCACGCCCGGTCTTGTGGCAAGCGCCCTCGTTTCCATCGCCGTCGTTGGCCTCACCTTTGCGCAAGCGGTTGCCGGACGGGCGTTTTTCTGAAAACAACCGACCGATTGATTCTCCTGATCGATGTATTCACGCGCCGGACTGTTGTTACCACCGTTCCACCGATAAGAAGGCAGAAACGGTGCGGGGATGAACCCGAGTCGCACCGTTCTTGCAGGAAAATCGATCGCGATGTCGACCATCCGCCCGCTGATTCCCCTTCTCGTCACCGCGGGCATCCTGATCGGCGGCAATGGCTTGCAAGGCACCTTCATTGCGCTGCGCGGCACGGCGGAAGGGTTTTCGCCCTCCACCATCGGGTTGATCGGGGCCGGATACAGCATCGGTTTTGCCATCGGCTGCCTTTATGTCACCCGCATCCTGCGCGCTATCGGCCATATCCGCACCTTTGCCGCCATGGCCGCCATTGCCGCCTGCTGTTCCATCCTGATGCCGCTTGTCACCTCGCCTTTGTTCTGGGCGCTGATGCGCTTCATCATCGGCATTTCGGTCGCAAGCCTGTTTGCCGTGGTGGAAAGCTGGATCAATGCCAAGGTGACCAACCAGAACCGGGCGCGAACGCTCTCCATCTATCGTCTGGTGGACCTCAGTTCAGTGACGGCCGCGCAATATCTCATCCCGACCGTCGGCATCGAGGGACCGGTGATCTTTTCGCTGGTGGCGATGGCCATGGCGCTATCGCTGGTGCCGATTTCCGTTCTCGACCGTTCAAGCCCTGCCCCGCCGGAAGCGATCAGCACGGATATCCGCGCCGTCTGGCGCATTTCGCCGCTGTCGGTCGTCGGTGTCATCGCGGTCGGTCTCAGCATGGCGGCCTTTCGCAATATCGGGCCGATCTATGCGCAGCAGATCGGCATGAGCGTGACGGCGATCGCCACCTTCATGAGCGCCGGCATCATCGGCGGCGTGGTGCTGCAATATCCGCTGGGGCTTTATTCGGACCGGCTGGACCGCCGAAAGGTGATCATCTGGGCCACCATCGGCGCCATCCTTACCGGCGGTTATCTTTCGTTTTTCGCCGGCACGGATGAGACCGCCAACATCATCGGCATCTTCGTCTACGGCGCCTTTGCCATGCCGCTTTATTCGCTGTGTTCGGCCCATGGCAATGATTTTGCTAAACCCGGCGAACACGCGCTGGTTTCGGCGGGCCTCCTGTTCTTCTGGTCCATCGGCGCCACCATCGGGCCGCTTTTGGCCTCGGTTCTCCTGCAATTCATCGGCCCGCAGGTGTTCTTCATCTACACCTCGTTCATTTTCATGGGTTTCCTGTTTTATACGGTGGTGCGCATGCGCACCCGGCCCGCCGTGCCGCCAGACGCACGGCCGGGGCGGTTTCGCGCTTTGCTGCGCACATCCGCCTATTTCAACCGCATGGCGGGCGCTCCCGGCGATGAGCGCAAGGATGGCCGCAGCGACCGGCGGTAGTGGGCTGCGGCAATATCGCGGATCGCGCCGTATTGCTGATCAACTTTCTCAGGTTTAAGCAGGATCAGGAACAACAGCCGCCAGAGCATGCCCATGGTCCCGATATCGCGCCGAACCCTTTTGAAGACCGCCGCCGGTTTTGGTGGCGCCTACGGGCTGGGCCTTGGGGCAGCCGGCCTGTTCGGCGGCCCGGCGTCTGCGGCAAACGCCGTTCATCTGGAGGCGAGGACCACCGATGCGCTGCTCGACGGCCAGCACCTGACGCGCGGTGTGATGAGTTATGGCATGGCCGGTTCCCCCGGCACCGTCATGCCGCCGACACTTCGCCTGCGCCGCGGCGAGCGGTTCGAGGCCAAACTCACCAACCGGCTGGACGAGCCGACGACCGTTCACTGGCACGGGCTCCGCATTGAAAACCGCATGGATGGCGTGCCCTTCCTCACCCAGCCTTACGTTTATACCGGCGATACGTTCGACTACAGCTTTACCCCGCCCGATGCCGGCACCTTCTGGTACCACCCCCATTGCAACACGCTGACCCAGATGGGACGCGGCATGACCGGACTTCTGATCGTCGAGGATCCGAAGGACCCCGTGTTCGACGCGGAAGTGGATATCAACCTGCGCGACTGGCGGCTGGGCGGCGACGGGCAGTTCATCGAGCAGTTCAAGCCGCGCGATGCCGCCCGCAACGGCACATTCGGCACCGTGCGCGGCGCCAACTGGCAGGTGGAGCCGGCCTTCGACGCGCCAAGCGGCGGGCTGGTGCGCGTGCGCATCGCCGATACCGACGTGACACGGCTCTACCAGCTGTCGGTTTCGGGCGCGAAAGCCCTCATCGTGGCGCTGGATGGACAACCGCTGCCGCAAGCCATTGCCCTCGACAGCATCGTCATCGGCCCCGGCCAGCGGCTGGATCTCATTCTCCTGATGCCGGAGGGCGAGGGAGAGATCGTGACGCTCACCGACACAAGACCGTCCACCGCCAAGGCTGTGGCGACCTTTCGAAGCGTCGGTGCAAACCTGAAGCGCAGCCTTGGCGACGTGCCGCCGCTGGCGCAAAACCCCTTCGAAAAACCGGACCTCTCCTCGGCCGAGGAAATTCCGCTGGTCTTGAGCGCCACGGCGGAAAATGCGGCGCGTGATTCGATCTGCGGCACGCTCGGTTATTCCTTCTGGGCAATCAACAAGGTGCCATGGCCGGGCGACACTGCCGATCCCTCCGCGCCGCTGGCCGAGATGAAGCTGGGCAAGACCTACCTGTTCAACCTCACCAACAACACACCGCACCTGCACCCCATTCACCTGCACGGCATGAATTTCCAGGTGGTTTCGTCGTCCGCGCGCGCGGTCACTCCGCTGATTTCAGATACCTATCTGGTGGCGCCCGACGAAAAGGTGCAGCTTGCGCTGGTGGCGGACAATCCCGGCGACTGGGTTCTGCATTGCCACATCATCGAGCATCAGAAGACCGGCATGACGAGTTATGTCCGCGTCGTCTGAGGCCTTGCGCCATAAACACCAGTGGATGCCGCCATGACGGACCTTTGCGCCACCCTTCGCATCATCGAGCCGCATCCCGGCTTGTACGCCTATTATGACGGCCGCATCGCCGGCAAGCGCCTGCACGGGCCGGAGCGCAACTGGCTGGATGACGGCGCCTATGCGCTGGGGATCGCCAGCTACGCGCTCGTTTCGGACAACGAAGCGCTCGTCTACGATACGCATATGTCGCTCGAACACGCCCGCGCCATCCGCAGCCATCTCGAAGGGCGGGGCGTCTCACAGATCACGGTGATCCTCAGCCACTGGCATACCGACCACATTGCCGGCAACGCCGTTTTTGCCGATTGCGACATCATCGCCAACCGGCTGACGCTGAAGGCCATGACCGATAACGAACAGGCGCTCGCCGCCAAGGATCCGCCGATCCATCCGGTGGTGATGCCGAACCGCATCTTTGAAGACAGGCTGGAGCTTCGGCTCGGCAAGCGGTCGGTGCCTCTCCTGCAGTTCGATATTCATAGCGCCGATGGCACCGTGCTGTGGCTTGCCGACGAACAGTTGCTGCTGGCTGGCGATACGCTGGAAGACACGATCACCTATGTCTCCGAACCTTTGGGCATTGCCCGCCATATCGAGGAACTCGACCGCCTCTCAAGACTGCCGATCAGGCGCATCCTGCCCAATCACGGCAGCGAGGAACGCATTGCAGACGGCGGATACGGGCCTGAGTTGATCCACGCCAACCGCGCCTATCTCGAGCGGCTGATAGCCGAGATCGACGATCCCGGTATTGACGAAACGAGGCTTTCCGATTTCGTCGCGCCGGAGCTGGCGCAAGGATCCATCCTTTATTTCGAACCCTACGAGATCGTTCATCGCGACAATATCGAGGCGCTGCGCACCGGCCGGTCGGATGAGGATGCCCCGGTTACCGCGGAATAATCGCTGCGGCTTTGCAATGATGGTGCGCAAGACTTCCGTCTCTGTTGACATCGGCAGGTGAAAGGGAAAGGAAGGTTAAACGATCTTTCCTCTGTGCCTGACGACCGAAGCTGATGATTGAAACAACTGCCGCTCTTCAAGATGCCTGCCGCAAGCTCGCCCAATCCGAATTCGTCACCGTCGATACGGAGTTTTTGCGCGAAACCACCTTCTGGCCGATTCTCTGCCTCATCCAGATGGCAAGCCCGGATCTCGAAGTCATCGTCGATCCGATGGCCAAGGATATCGATCTCACGCCCTTCTTCGAACTGATGGCCGATACATCCGTCTTCAAGGTGTTCCATGCGGCGCGCCAGGATCTGGAAATCGTCTACCATCTCGGCAAGCTGATCCCGCATCCGATCTTCGATACGCAGGTGGCCGCCATGGTCTGCGGTTTTGGCGATTCGATCTCCTATGACCAGCTCGTCCAGCGCACCAAGAACGTCCAGATCGACAAGTCCTCGCGCTTTACCGACTGGAGCCGCCGGCCGCTGTCGGACAAGCAGCTGGATTATGCGCTGGCCGACGTCACCCATCTGCGCGACATCTATCTCAGCCTGAAGGCAAAGCTCGAAAGCGAAGGCCGCACCACCTGGGTTGCCGAGGAAATGGCGGTTCTCGAATCGACCGAGACCTATGACATGCATCCCGACGATGCCTGGCTTCGGTTGAAATCGCGCCTGCGCAAGCCGCAGGAACTGGCGGTTCTCAAATATGTCACCGCCTGGCGCGAACGCGAGGCGCGCAGCCGCAACGTGCCGCGCTCGCGCGTGCTGAAGGACGATGCGATCTTCGAAATCGCCCAGCAGCAGCCGCGCGATAGCGAGGCGCTGGGGCGCCTGCGCACCATTCCGAAGGGCTGGGAACGCTCGTCGTCGGGCACGGCGATCCTCGATGCCGTCAACACAGCCCTTGCACTTCCAAAGACCGACATGCCGCAGGCGCCAAAACATTCGCATACCCCGGAGGGTGCCCAGTCCGCCGTCGAACTTCTGAAGGTGCTGCTGCGGCTGATCTCGGAAAAGCATGGCGTGGCCGCCAAAGTCATCGCCAACAGCGACGATCTCGACAAGATCGCCACCGAAGGCGAAAAGGCCGAGGTGGCAGCCCTGTCCGGCTGGCGGCGCGAGCTGTTCGGCGAACCCGCCCTAAAACTCATTTCCGGCGAGGTCGCCCTGCGCTTCATCGACAAGAAGGTCGAGACGGTGGACATGTCCGCCGGACCGGTGCCAGCCTGATCGGGCGGGCATGGACGTCGAACGTCTTCACCTGGGCCTTTGCCTGACAAGGGACATGCGCAACCGGGCCGTTCAGGCCCGGACAGTCCGTCATTGAAACTTCATCTGAATTTCAATCTGGCGTAATGGCGGCGTCATCTGCTGCACGTAGGAGGGGATCGTTCTCTTCTCTCATGCACAGGTGACCCATGATCCGAACCCTTCTTGCCTCCGCAGCACTTTGCGCCGTTCTGGCGGTTCAGGCGCACGCGGACGAAAAGGTTTTCTCCGCCAAGCTCGTCTCGCAGGCGGTGCTGCCGGCAAACACGATGATTGCCGCCCCCGCCGATGCGCCGGCCGCGCTCAAAACCTCCGGGAAATTCACCACCGCCGACCGCAAGCGCACCGAAAAGCTCGCCAGCATTCCCGGCAAGGACGGCGCCCGCCTGACCGGTCTGTCGCTGCCCTTCGATGGCCAGCCGCTGCAGGGCTTTTCCGGCATCAAGACGATGGCCGACGGCACGTTCTGGACGCTGTCGGACAACGGTTTCGGCTCGAAGAACAATTCGAGCGATGCCATGCTGATGCTGCATCACATCAAGATCGACTGGGCGTCCGGCAAGGTGGACCGGCTCGGCACCCTCTTCCTCTCCGATCCGGACAAGAAGGCCCCCTTCCCGATTGTCATGGAAGGCGCTGACAAGCGCTACCTCACCGGCGCCGATTTCGATGTCGAATCGATCCAGCCGGTGGCGGATGGCTTTTGGGTCGGCGAAGAATTCGGCCCCTATGTGCTGAAGTTCGACATCGAGGGCCGTCTGACCGATGTCATTGCAACCGTGGTCGACGGCAAGCCGGTGACCTCGCCCGACAATGCGCTGGTCAGCCTGCCGGCCAACCCCGCGGCAAAAATGCCGGTGTTCAACCTGAAGCGCTCCGGCGGTTTTGAAGGGCTTGCCATGTCGAAGGACGGCGCCAAGCTTTACGGCCTGCTGGAAGGCCCGCTCTTCCTCGAAGACGGTTCGGTGGAAAAGACCGACGGCCAGACGGCGCTGCGCATCATCGAGCTGGATGCCGCCTCCAAGACCTGGACCGGCCGCAGCTGGCTTTATCCGCTCTCCGAAGGCGGCGTTGCCATCGGCGACTTCAACATGGTGGATGCCACCACGGCCCTCGTCATCGAGCGTGACAATGGCGCCGGCTCCCCGTCCAAGGCCTGCGCCGACCCGAAAAAGCCGGAACCGACCTGCTTTGAGGCACCGGCCAAGCACAAGCGCATCTACAAGATTGAAATGTCGGATGAAAACGTTGGCAAGGCTGCCCGCAAGATCGGCTATATCGACCTCATGAACATCGCCGATCCCGACAAGAAGGCCATGCAGGGCAGCGAGAACGGCGTCTACACGATGCCCTTCGTGACGATCGAGAATGTCGACGTGGTGGATGCCACCCACATCATCGTCGGCAACGACAACAACCTGCCCTTCTCGGCCGGCCGCGCCTTGGACAAGGCCGACGACAACGAGTTCGTGCTGCTCGACGTCGGCACGTTTCTGACGGCCAAGTAAGCCTCAAAACGACGGGAGATGGGCGTCGCGCACCGGCGCCCATTTCTTCACTTGCGCAACCCGGCCCGGTCTTTATCTTGGGGTAATTGGCGTTGACCTCACCGTGGGGTAGCCGCCCGAGGGGAACAGTGCCACGGGAGGCCCATGCGCGAACCTGTCAAAAAAAGCCTGCGCGACAGTCGGTTGTTTCTTGTCGCGCGATGGATGCTGCTGATCGCCATAATCGCCATTACCGGCGTCCTCTACATGCGGCTGTTCGAAGCGCGGGGTGCTCTCTATATCGGCTCTCTCTATGCGCTGGCCTGCAGCCTACCATTGATTGCCTTCGAAAGCGGCCTGCTGATGCCGCGCCTGCTGGAACGCCTGCGGCGACTGGCGACACCGGCTTATCTTCTCTCAAGCCTCGTCCTCTATCTCCTACTGTCGGGAAGCGGATTTGCGCTCGCCGGTACCCTCATGAAGACGGCAGGGCTGGTGGATGCCAGTTGGCAGGACGTGCTCGTCATCCGGCTGAACGCATTTCTCTACACGCTGGTCCTGTTCTTTTTCGGCATCACCATTTTGCGCGTCCGCCAACTGCTCGGTCGGCGTGTGTTTCGCAGCCTGCTGACGGGTCGCTACCGGCATCCGATCAAGGAGGAGCGCGTCTTCCTGTTTCTCGATGTGGTGGGTTCCAGCGCGTATGCACGCCAGTTCGGCGACCTCAAGGCGCAGGCGTTTCTCGGCGCGGTATTTGCAGCCCTTGCCCAGCATGTGCGACGCCACCACGGCGAGATCGACGATTATGTCGGCGACTGCGCCATCGTCACCTGGGAAATGAAGGAGGGCGTGGAAGAGGCACGCTGCGTGCGCTGCCTCTACGACATGCTCGACGAGATCGACCGCGACCGCGACTGGTGGCTGGAAAAGTACGGCCTTGTTCCGCAGCTGTCGGCGGCGCTCCATGGCGGCTCTGTCGTGACGGCAGAAATTGGTGTCTTCCACCACAAGATCACCTATTTCGGCGATGTCGTGAACACGACCTCACGCATCGAGAGCCTCTGCAAGACGCTGAAGCAACCGCATCTGGTGTCGTCCGATCTTCTTCAGCGCCTGGCGCTGCCGCCGGATGTGATGGCCGATCCGCAAGGGGAACATATGGTCAAGGGCCGCGACGAGCCGGTCGGCGTTCTGGCCTTGCGGCGGATGACAGCTGGCGCGACAGGCGCGGACCTGCCCCGCGCCTCCTGATGATCGGGTCGGCGTCCTATTCGAAAACGAAGGCCAGCCGCTTGCCGGTCAACTTCGAGAGTTGCTGCAACCGGCCATCCAGCCGCTCGCCGGCAAAATCGGCATGCTCGTGCGGCACGACAAATTCCAGATCGAGATCCGGATTGCTCGACCGGCGGAACGACAGATGGTCAACGATGCCCGGCATCGAGGCCGAGAAGAGATAAACGACGCGCAGCAGGCCGCCGAGCAGTTTTGCAAGGCTGAGCAGCCGCGGTGTGGAGATCTGCGACAGCGGGCCGGTGGCGCCATCGTCGTGCAGGCCTTCGAAACGGTAATAATTGGCCAGCGCCAGATAGGCGCGGCCCGGATGCGTGATGCCGGCAAGCGAGGAATGGGCAATCAGGTTCAGCGCCTGCAGGCCCCGGTAATCGGGATGTGCGCGCCAGCTGATATCGGCGAGAAGGCAGGCCGCCTGGCGATAGCGGGTTTCTTCCTCGGTTTCCTCGATGCCGAAATGGGCGACCATGCGGCCGGTCCAGTCGGCAAGCTCGCGGGCATGCTCAGGTGAGCGGGCACGCAGGATCGCCAGCTGGTCTGCCGCCACCAGCAGCGGGTCCAGCTGCTGTTCGTCATCCGGCAGCTGCGCGTAGAGATAACCTTCGCGCACGCCTTGCGCGGAAAACACCACGCGGGACGGCTTCATGGCGGACAGCACTTCCTGCATGGCAATGGCGCCGAAGGGCAGAAGCGCCCGGCGGTTCTTGGACACCGACTGCCAGGCGCCGTCCTTGCTGTCCCTGGCCGTCAGCACCAGTTCAAGGAAATTCTGCATGTCGGCCAGCGGCAGCTCATAACCCTGCATCATGTGCAGCGGATACTGCGTCATTTCCATGTGCAGCTTGGCAATGTTGCGCCACGTGCCGCCGACGGCATAAAAGATGCGCCCCTCACCGCGCGAAAGAAGCTTTGCATCCTTCAGCTGGGCGCGCGCCAGCGTGCGCGCCTTGGTGAGCGAACCGCCGGATGTTTCCGACAGGCGAAGCCCGCCGAGCGGCAGCGTGATGCCCTTGCCGCATTCGCGACCCTTGACGTCAATGAGTTCGAGCGAGCCGCCACCGAGATCACCGGCAATGCCATCAACGCCGTTGAAGCCGCTGATGACGCCGAGCGCCGAATAATAAGCCTCTTCCTCGCCGGAGAGAACCTGCACGGGCTGGCCGAGAATGGATTGCGCCTCGGCGATGAAGGCAGCACCATTGCTGGCCTCGCGGGCAGCAGCGGTTGCCAGCACGAAGATCCGCGTGGCCCGCGCCTGATCCGACAGCGCACGAAACCGATGGAGGGCATGCAGCGCGCGCGCCACCGCCTCCTCGTCCATGCGCCCGTTGGAGCCGAGCCCCTTGCCGAGACCGCACAGAACCTTTTCGTTGAACAGAACGGCAGGCGCGCGCGACAGGTCTTCGTAAACGACCAGACGGACCGAGTTGGAACCGATGTCGACAACGGAAACAGGAGCGCTTCCGGGGAGACGCCCCTGAGCTTCAGATCGTACCATGCATCACTATTTCTTGCGTCCGGACATGACGCCGGCAATGAGCTTCGGCGCACTTGACTTCAGGGCTTCCCCACGCCCCGAAAGGCTGGGATTGGTCATAAAATAGTGTTGCGCGTTGAAAGGTTCCTCGCCCTTTCGGACTTCCATACGGCGCGACGTTCCATCGGCCAATATCTCGTAGCTCTGCTGGTTGTCAATCAGGTTGCCCAGCATGATCTGCGACAGCACCTGCTCATGCACAGTCGGATTGATCAGCGGCACCAGCGTTTCAACGCGCCGATCGAGATTACGCGGCATCATGTCGGCTGAACCGATATAGACGAGCGCGTTTTCCGACGGCAGGCCCTGGCCATTGCCGAAGCAGAAGATGCGGCTGTGCTCGAGGAAACGTCCGACGATGGATTTGACCCGGATATTGTCTGAAAGCCCCGGCACCTGCGGGCGAAGGCAGCAGATGCCGCGGATGACGAGATCCACGTCGACGCCGGCGCGGCTTGCCCGGTAGAGCGCGTCGATGATTTCCGGATCGACGAGCGAGTTCATCTTCATCCAGATCTGCGCCGGACGGCCCTCCTGCGCATGCACGATCTCTTCCTCGATGTGGCGAAGGATGCGCGGGCGCAGCGTATAAGGCGAAACGGCAAGTTTCATGCTTTCGGCCGGCTCGCCGTAACCGGTGATGAAGTTGAAGATGTTCGACATGTCATGGGCAATCTTCGGATTGCACGTGAAGAAGGACAGGTCGGTATAGATCTTGGCGGTGACCGGGTGATAATTGCCGGTGCCGAGGTGGCAATAGGTGCGCAGCTTGCCGTCTTCGCGGCGCACGACCATCGACATCTTGGCATGGGTCTTCAGTTCGATGAAACCGAACACCACCTGCACGCCGGCGCGCTCCAGATCGCGTGCCCAGCGGATATTGGCTTCCTCGTCGAAGCGCGCCTTCAGCTCCACCAGCGCCGTCACCGACTTGCCCATTTCGGCCGCATCGATCAGCGCACGCACGATCGGGCTGTCATTGGAGGTGCGGTACAGCGTCTGCTTGATGGCGAGCACATCCGGGTCGCGGGCGGCCTGGATCAGGAACTGCACCACCACGTCGAAACTTTCGTACGGATGATGGACCACCATGTCCTTTTCGCGGATGGCGGCGAGGCAATCGCCGGCGTGTTCGCGGACGCGCTCGGGAAATCGCGCATTGTAGGGCTCAAAGCGCAGGTCATCGCGCGGCGCCTTGGTGATTTCCGACAGCGTGTTGAGGGCAAGAAGCCCCGGCAGGACGGCGACGCGATTGTCCGGCACGCCCAGTTCCTGCACCACGAACTGGCGCAACGATGCCGGCATTTCCGAATCGGTCTCGATGCGGATGACCTTGCCGCGACGGCGGCGCTTCAACGCCGTTTCGAAGAAGCGCACGAGATCTTCCGCCTCTTCCTCGACTTCCAGATCGCTGTCGCGAATGATTCGGAACGTGCCGGCGCCCTTGACCTCGTAACCGGGGAAAAGCCGGTCGATGAACATCGAGACCACATCTTCCAGCGTAATGTAGCGGATGGTCTGGCCTTCGTCGGGCAGGCGGATGAAGCGATCAAGCGCCGTGGGCATGCGCAGAAGGCCGGTCATCGGCTCGCGACCGCTCTTGCTGTCGAGCTGCAGGCCCATGGTGAAGCCAAGATTGGGAATGAACGGAAAGGGATGCGCCGGATCGATGGAGAGCGGCGTCAGCACCGGGAAGATATCGTCTTCGAAATCCGTGGCCAGCCAGTTGCGGTCCTCTTCGGACAGCGCTGCCGGGCGCACGATGAGAATGTCTTCCTTGGCCATGTACTGCTGGAGAACGGCGAGCGACGCCTGCTGCTCCATCTGCAGGTTATCGATTTCCTTCAGGATATCTTCCAGCTGTTCGGCCGGCGTCTTGCCATCATGGCTGCGCACGACGATGCCCTGGCGCACCTGGCCCTCGAGGCCTGCGACGCGCACCATGAAGAACTCATCGAGGTTGGCGGCGGAAATGGACAGGAATCGCACGCGCTCGAGCAGCGGGTGGGCGGTGTTCAGGGTTTCCTCGAGAACGCGGCGATTGAACTGCAACCAGGAAAATTCGCGATTGATGAACCGCTCGGGGCTGTTCAGGAGGTCGACGGTGTCAGCTGCGGACTCTGTCGGCTGCGTTTCGGAAATCTGGTCCATCAATACCCCCTGTTGAGCCGGGCTGCGGCGTGGCCGGCAACTGCATGGCCCCTATAACTTTTCAACGACGAAACAATGACAGTCAATCATCGCCCTCGTTTCTGGCGAGGCTTTCCATGACTTCGGCTGCAAGTGTGCGCGTGATGCGCGTGCCGCGCGCCAGCGCCAACCGGTCAAGACGATCGACCACCCCTTGCGCTGCCTCCATCGAGCGTTCCATGCGCTGGACGATATAGGCAACGATCCGGTCATCGATATTGAGCTGACGGTCGGCAAACAGCTTGATGATGACCTGCCCGAGCAGATCCTCGTCCGGCTCGCCGATTTCAACGACGGTTGCCGCTTTCAGCCGCGAGCGCAGGTCCGGCAGGCTGACCGACCACGACATCGGCCACAGCCGCGCCGTCATCAAAAGGCTGGTGCGGTTTTCCTTGACGCTGTTGATGACGTGGAACAACTCGTTCTCGTCAAAGCCGCTCCGGTCGGCATCTTCAAACAGCACCGGGCCGGCAGCCGCCTGCATTGCCGCATCGGCACCCGTTTTCGGATGAATGGCAATGGCGCCAGATTTTTCGCGCCAGATGCTGGCCAGATGCGACTTTCCGCTGCCGGCCGGTCCCGTCAGGATGACCACCGGCGACGGCCAGTGCGGCCAGGCATCGATAATGGCGACGGCGGCGCTGACGGGCTCTGCGATCAGCAGGTCGTCGCGGCCGGTTGCCGCATCATGAGTCAGCGCCAGCGGCAATTGTTCCGCGCGCTGACGCTTCAGTTTGTCAAGCGTCTCTGTCATGTGGATGTCGGGGTCTCGTCCCGCTCGTTCAGGGCCTTTGCCTCCACACTGCGCTTGTCGTCCCAGGGCAGCGCGGAGGAATGGCCGAAATAGATGTCGCTCTGAAGATACCGCGAGATGGCGAACCGGACAAGCACGCCGACGACGGCGGCTGCCGGAACGGCGATCAACAGCCCGACGAAACCGAACATGGCACCAAAGGCCAGAAGCGCAAACATCAGCCAGACCGGATGCAGCCCGACGCTGGAGCCGACGAGCTTGGGCTGCAGGATATTACCCTCGATGAACTGACCGAGGAAAAACACGCACATGGTGGCGATCACCCAGCCATATTCCGGCCAGAACTGCATCAGCGCCACGCCGACCGACAGAACCAGCCCGACCAGCGAACCAATATAGGGGATAAAGCTGATCATGCCGGCGACGAAACCGATGAGCAGGCCGAAATTGAGCCCGACGAGCGACAGGCCGACCGCATAAAAAATGCCGAGGATAAGGCAGAGCGACCCTTGGCCGCGGATAAAACCGGAGACCGCCTGATCCATCTCATGCGCCAGCTGGCGCACGGTCGCCACCTGATCGCGCGGGATCCAGCTGTCGACCTTGGACACCATGCGGTCCCAGTCGAGCAGAATGTAGAAGGCAACGACCGGCGTCACGACGAGCAGCGAGATGACATCGACAATGGTCTTGCCGGAATTCCAGATCTGGTTGAGCAGGCTGCCGAGAAAGCCGGCGCCTTCGCTCATCAGGCTTGAAAAGTTTTCCTTCGCCGCCTCGATCTGCGTCACCATCCACTTTGGCAGGAAGGAGTTTTCCGGGCTTGCGATCAGCTGCTGCAGCTGCGTCACATATTGCGGCAGGCTCTGCGCGAACTGGTTGAACTGGCTGATGATCAACGGGATCAGCACCATCAGCGCCACGGTGAACATCAAAACGAAGCTGATGAGGATGACAACGGTTGCCATCAGGCGGCTAAGCCCCCGCCGCTCCAGCCAGTCGGCCACCGGATCGAGGAAATAGGCCAGCGCCATGCCCGCCACGAAGGGCAGAAGAATGGTGCGAAAGGCCAGCAGGAAGATGATGAAAGCGACGAGCGCGAAAACCCAGAAAAGCACGTAACGTCGCAGGCTCGCACCACTGATATGATAGGCCATTGCATCCGTCCCTTTGCGTCAGTTCAGTAGGAAGTGGGATAGGACGGTGCCCAAGGCAAGGTCAAGGCGGTTGCGAACCCGCAAGGCAATCACGATTGGACACCTTGGAAAACAGGGGTTTCCCCGGCCAGACGCTTGCATCTGGCCGCGTGCCGTGCAATGGCGACCGCTTCCGGGCAGATCCCGCGACCGGCCGGCGTTTGCGCGCCTGGCTTCCGGAGGCGGAATGCCTTTGTTTATTGGCGCAGGTTCTTGTCGCACCCGCGAGCGCTGCCTTTAAGAACCTGCCGGGCACGAGCGGAGACAGGCGATGAGCGAAGCAGGCAAGAACGGTCTCACCTACAGCGATGCGGGCGTCGATATCGATGCCGGAAACCTGATGGTGGAAAAGATCAAGCCGGCCGTGCGCTCGACGCGCCGCCCCGGCGCCGATGGCGAAATCGGCGGTTTTGGCGGGTTGTTCGACCTGAAGGCTGCAGGTTTTACCGATCCGGTTCTGGTGGCCGCCAATGACGGCGTCGGCACCAAGCTGAAAATCGCCATCGACGCCGACCGCCACGACACCGTGGGCATCGATCTTGTCGCCATGTGCGTCAACGACCTCGTGGTGCAGGGCGCAGAACCGCTGTTCTTCCTCGATTATTTCGCAACCGGCAAGCTGAACCCGGAACAGGGTGCGGCGATCGTTCTGGGCATTGCCGATGGCTGCCGCCAGGCCGGCTGCGCGCTGATCGGCGGCGAGACCGCCGAAATGCCCGGCATGTACCGCGATGGCGATTACGATCTGGCGGGTTTTGCCGTCGGCGCTGCCGAACGCGGCCAACTTCTGCCGACCGGCGACCTGCAGGCCGGCGACCTTATTCTCGGCCTTGCCTCCTCGGGCGTGCATTCCAACGGTTATTCGCTGGTGCGCAAGATCGTCGAGCTGTCTGGCCTTGGCTGGGATGCACCGGCCCCGTTTGCCGAAGGCAAGACGCTCGGCGAAGCCCTGCTGACGCCGACCCGCATCTATGTGAAGCCGCTTTTGAAGGCGATCCGCGAGACGGGTGCGCTGAAGGCGCTCGCCCATATCACAGGCGGTGGTTTTCCCGACAATATTCCGCGCGTCCTGCCGGATCATCTGGCGGCCGAAATCGATCTCGACAGCATTCCCGTTCCGCCGGTCTTTTCGTGGCTGGCAAAGACCGGGGGCGTCGAAGCCCATGAAATGCTGCGCACCTTCAACTGCGGCGTCGGCATGATCGCCGTCGTTTCGCCGGAACATGCGGCAGCCGTGACCGAGGTTCTCAACGCAGAAGGCGAGATCGTTGTGCCGCTCGGCCGCATGGTGGCGCGCACGGAAGGGGCCGCTGGCACGATCTACAAGGGCACGCTTGCCCTATGAGCCCGGTCCGTAAGCGCGTTGTCGTTCTGATTTCCGGCGGCGGCTCCAACATGCTGGCGCTGTCGGAGGCGATGGCGGCTGCGGATTTTCCGGCCGAGATCGTCGGTGTGATCGCCGACAAGAAAACCGCCGGCGGCCTTTCGAAGGCCGAGGCGCGCGGCATAAAAACCTTTGCCTTCGAGCGGCGCGATTTTGCCGACAAGGCGGCGCATGAAGCAGCCATTCTCGCAGCACTTGCAGCACTTCAGCCGGATCTCGTCTGCCTTGCCGGTTATATGCGGCTTCTGTCCGCTGATTTCATCCGGCCCTATGCCGGGCGGATCCTCAACATCCACCCTTCCCTCCTGCCGCTGTTTCCCGGCCTGCACACGCATCAGCGGGCGCTTGATGCCGGCATGCTGGTCACCGGCTGCACGGTGCATTTCGTCACCGAAGGTATGGACGAAGGTCCGGTCATTGCCCAGTCCGTGGTGCCGATCCTGCCTGAGGACACTGCCGAGACGCTGGCGGCCCGGCTGCTTGCCGTCGAACACCGCACCTATCCGCTAGCGCTGAAGCTGGTGGCAGAGGGCCGCGTGCAGATGCTGGCAGACGGCAGCGTTCGGCGCGACGGCGCCGTGGTGGATGCCGGCGCAAGCCTGATCAGCGCCTGAGAAAACCTCAGGCGCCAAGCGCGCCGAGGCTGCGATAGATCACATAGGCGGCGACGACAAAGATGACGCCGGCAAAGATACGGTTCAGCACGTTTTTGTAGGTGCAGAGCCAGGTCGACGCAATTGTGCCGATGACACCCCCGATCACGCCACCCAGAATGAATTCGCCCGCCAGCGGCCAATCGACCAGCCCCGAGAGCGCGTAATTGCCGGCCGTTGCAAGGCCGAACGCCGTCACCGCCATCAGCGACGTGCCGATGGCATCGATCATCGGCATGCCCGTTGCAAACATCAGCGCTGGAACAATCAGAAAGCCGCCGCCGATGCCGAAGAAGCCGGAGGCTGCCCCGGTTGCGACGGCCACGACCGCCGTCAGCGCGCAGGTGGCAAGATCATCCTTGCGCACACCGGTATCCACCGCGACAGCGCGCTTGCGCAGCATCAACACGCCGACAACGATCATGATCAAGCCGAACAGAAGCAGAAGCTTCGAGCCGTCTATGGCCTTGCCAAGCGTCGAGCCGCCAAAGGCGCCCGCCACGCCGAACACCGAAAATATCAGCCCGCAGCGCCAGCGGACATGGCCCTTCATGGCATGGTTGGCAAAATTGGCAGCCGCATTGACGGCAACCGCCAGCGCGCCGGTGCCGATCGCCACATGCGGCGAGGTGACACCCACGACGTAAAGCAGGAGCGGCGTGGCAAGGATCGAGCCTCCACCGCCGAGAAGCCCGAGCGTGAAACCGACGAGACTGCCCGAGCCGACGGCGGCCACCAGCATATCCGACATCACACGCGTCCCGACAAAAGACGGTCATGGATGACCATGCCGGCGACCATCGCCAGAACGAAGACGGCAACCGGCATGAGGCCAAGAGAAAGTGCTGCAAGCGCCGGCCCCGGGCAGAGGCCGCCAAGCCCCCAGCCAATGCCGAAGATCGCCGAACCGAGAACCAGCGGCCGGTCGATCACCCGGCTCTGCGGGATGTGAAACGTCTGCGCCAGCACCGGGCGGGCCATGCGGCGCACCAGAACCATGCCGACCATGGCCACAGAAACGGCACCGCCGAGCACAAAAGCAAGGCTTGGGTCCCAGGCGCCGAAGAGATCGAGAAAACCCTGGATACGGGCCGGATCGAGCATGCCCGACAGCGAAAGCCCGAAGGCGAAAAGGGCGCCGCAGCCAAGGGCGGCGAGAGGTTGGCGAAGATCGAAACTCATCCGATGATCCTCAACAGGGTGACGGTTGCGATACCGCTTGCAAGGAAGGTTGCGACAGCCACCATCGACCGTGGCGAGAGCCGGGCAAGGCCCAAAACGCCATGGCCGCTGGTGCAGCCGGAGCCCATGCGCGAGCCGATGCCGACCAGCAGTCCCGCAACGATGAGAAGCGGCGTGGAGGCGACGAGTGTCACCTGCGGGAGCGCGCCAAACACCAACGCATAAATCAGAGGCCCGACAATCAGGCCAACGACAAAGGCACCGTTGACGAGAACAGAATGACCGCCGGCCAGTCGGCCCAAAATGCCGCTGATGCCAGCGATACGACCGGTCAGGATGAGATAGGAAATGGCAGACAATCCGATCAGCAGGCCACCGGACAGGGAAGCAAGATAGCCGGTCATGGCGCAATCTCCTCGGCGCAGAAGATGGTGAAGAGGGCAGCGATCAGCTGCGCCGTCTTTGCCTCCGTCAGGCGGTAGAACACCTGCTTGCCCTCCTTGCGCGTTTCCACGATGCCGGCTTCCCGAAGCACTGTCAGCTGCTGGGAGAGTGTCGGCTGGTGCAGGTCGAGCTTTTCTTCGAGCGCGCCGACGGAGTATTCACCCTCGACCAGGGTGCAGACCAGCATCAGGCGCGCCGGATGGGCGAGCACCTTCAGATGGCCGGCCACTTCTGTGGCGCGCGCCTCCATGGCCTGCGGCGTCATGCCGGACATGGCCTTCAGGGTTGAGAAATCCATCACCATACGGCCCCTTCCAGTGTGTTGAGCGGGATCTTGAGGTAGCGCCGGCCGTTGTCCTCCGGTTCCGGCAGACGCCCGCCGCGCACATTGACCTGCAGTGCATGCAGAATGAGCTTGGGCATCGGCAGGGTGCGGTCGCGCGCATCCCGCAGCGCCACGAAGGCAGCCTTGTCGATGCCGGCCAGATGCGGGTTCTGCGCCTTTTGCCGGGCAACCGTACTTTCATAGCGCACGTGGCGCCCGCCCGGCTGGTAGTCATGGCCGGTAAACAGCCGCGTCTCATCCGGCAGTGAGAGGATAGCAGAAATCGAGGCAAACAGCGCCTGCGCACTGCCGCCCGGAAAATCGGCGCGGGCCGTGCCACTGTCGGGCATGAAGATCGTATCGTGAATGAAGGCGGCATCGCCGATGACATAGGTGATGGAGGCAAGCGTATGACCGGGCGAAAACATGACCCGCGCCGAAAGCGTGCCGATGGAGAAGGTTTCACCGTCGCCAAACAGCCGATCCCATTGTGAGCCATCCGTGGCGAGAGAAGGCCAGTTGTAAAAACCCTTCCAGAGCTTTTGCACCTCGACCACATGATCGCCGATGGCAGACGGCGCGCCGGTTTTTTGCTTCAGGTAGAAGGCGGCGGAAAAATGATCGGCATGCGGATGCGTGTCGAGGATCCACTCCACCGTCAGCCCTTCGGCGGCAATGTAGGCCAGGATACGGTCGGCGTTTTCGGTCGAGGTCTGGCCGGATTTTTCGTCATAATCGAGAACCGGATCGATGATGGCGCAGCGGCGGGTCGCGGGATCGGAGACGACATACTGGACGCTCCAGGTGCGTGGATCGAAGAAGGCCTTGACCCGGGGGCTCTTGCCGGCGCGGTTTTGCAGCCAGTTAACGGCAGGAGACAGGTCGAAACCGTGGGCCTCGCCAAAGGCTGTAACTTCCTCCAGCGCCATGCGCCCGTCGATCACCTCGACCAGAACATAAAGCAGAAGCGCCCGCATGCCGCTTCTGCAATGGGCAAGCACCGGCCCCTTGCTCTCAGCAAGGGCTGTGCGAAAAGCGTCGACATCCGCTTCGGTCAGATCGGCAACGGTCACGGGAATGAAGCGGTAGTTGAGGCCTGAATCCTCGGCCGCCCGCTTTTCCGCCTTGCTGCCGGGCGCACCCTCCTCCGCATCCGGCCGCAGGTTGATCAGGCAACGGGTGCCGTTTGCGCCAAGATCTGCAATCTCCGCCAGCGCCGGCTGGTCGGAAATGCTGAAGAGTGGGTTGACGACAATGGTCTTCATGGCGGCGTCCTCAATATACATTATATAATTTCATATAACGTATATTGACGCGAAGCGCAACCCCGATGTGAAACGAAAACGGCCCGCCGGGAGGCGAGCCGCACAAGGCAAAAAGAGTGCGACGCGCCGCCCTCGAACTCAGGCCAGCGTCTGGCGGTTCATCACCAGCCAGTGCAGCAGCATGATGGTCTTGCCATCGCAGATTTCTCCGCTCTCGATCATCGCGAGCGCATCTTTCAGCGCCACTTCCATGACCTCGATATTTTCGCTCTCCTCATCCAGGCCACCGCCTTCCGCGACGCGGTCTTCGGTATCGATGACGGCGGCGAAAAAATGCACCAGTTCGGTCACCGATCCGGGCGACATGAAGCACTTGAACAGGAACTTGACGTCGCGCACCTGATAACCGGTTTCCTCGATCGCCTCGCGGCGGATCGCCTCTTCCGGATGGTCGCCGTCCAGAAGGCCGGCCGGTGTTTCGATGAGCCAGCCGGGATGGCCGTTGACGAAGGCCGGAATGCGGAACTGGCGCACCAGCACGACGATATCGCGTTTTGGATCGTAAAGCAGGATCGTGGCGCCGTTGCCGCGATCATAAACCTCGCGTTCGAGCCGCTGGGTATGACCCTTGCCATCGGTATAATCGAAGGTGATCTTGTTCAGAAAATACCAGTTGTCGGAGAGAAGCTTCTTCTCGACGATCTCGATCTTCGCCTTGTCATGCTGCGTCATGCATCGTCCTTGCTGATATTGACCCGGTTATCGTGGACGGCCGCGCCGCCGTAAGGCGCGACGGGGTCGGCACCGGTCAGGATATTGATGCCCTCGCCATCGAGATGCGCCTTGTTCGGCCACAGGCCCTCGGCCACCAGCACACCGCGCCGGGCGCCGGATGTGATCTTCGCATGGATGCGCAGCGAGCCGCGGGGATTGCCGATGCGGACAATATCTCCATCGGCGATCGAAAGCGCTGCGGCATCATCGGGATGCACCATCACCTCCGGGCGGCCTTCCTTGTCGCGCGAGGTTTTTGTCTCGGCAAAGGTGGAGTTCAAGAAGTTGCGCGCCGGCGACGTGGCAAGGCGGAACGGATACGCCTCGTTTGCCACCTCGATCACGTCCACCTGGTCGGGGAACGGCGGAAGCTGGTCGTAGGGGCCAAGCGCCCCAAGGCTTGCCGGCGTCTTGTTCGGAGACGGGCCATTTTCCCAGTCGGGCCGGAAGCGGAACTTTCCGTCCGCATAACCAAAGCCGTTGAGATAATGTGCATCCTCGAAGGCCGGCTGACAGTCGATCCACTTGTCGACAAGAAGCTGGTCATAACCCGGATAACCGTTCGGCAGCAGCATGCGGTCGATATGCTCCCGCTCGTTCAAGCCAAAGCCCGGATAATCCGACACGCCAAGGCGCTTTGCCAGTTCCTCGATGACAAAGAGATTGGTGCGCACCGTCTCCGGCGGCTCGACCAGTTTCGGGCCGAGAAGAATGTGGTTCTGGCCGCCGGCGCGGTAGAGATCGTCATGTTCGACGAACATGGTGGCGGGCAGCACGATATCGGCCATCTCGGCCGTTTCGGTCATGAAATGCTCGTGGACGGCGGAAAACAGGTCCGGCCGGGCAAAGCCCTCGCGCACCAACCGCTGCTCCGGGGCAATGTTCATCGGGTTGGTGTTCTGGATGAGAAGCGCCGTCACCGGGCCGCGATGGCGAAGCGCCACCGCATCACCGGTCAGCACGCGGCCGATCTGCGACTGGTCGAGCATGCGCACATCCGGGTCCATGTAGGACGTGCCCATCAGTTCGCGTTTGTCGAGCTTGAAGATTTCGCCATTGTTATGAAAGGCGCCGCCGCCTTCATATTGCCATGAGCCGAGAACGGTGGCGAGAGACAACGCCGCATGCATAGCAACGCTGCCGTTGCGCTGGCGGGTAAAGCCGTAGCCGAGGCGGAAAAAGGTCTTTTTCGTTGTGCCGACCAGCCGGCCGAACGCCTCGATCTCTTCCACCGAAAGCCCTGTTATGGCCGAGGCCCAGTGCGGCGTCCGGGTTTCAAGATGCGCTTCAAGCCCTGCCGGATCGTCGGCGAATTTCTGCATATAGGCGCGGTCGGCATACCCGTCGCGGAAGGCGATATGCATGAGCGCGCAGGCAAGCGCTGCATCCGTGCCGGGCTTCAGCACGATTCTGATGTCCGCCTGCTTCATCGTCGGGCTGTCATAGACATCGACCACGACGATTTTTGCGCCGCGTTCCTTGCGGGCCTTGATCGCGTGGGTCATGACATTGACCTGGGTGGCGACCGGATTGGTGCCCCAGATGACGACGCAATCGGATTTGGCCATTTCTCTGGGATCGGGACCGCGCAGCGCGCCGGTTCCCATCACATAACCGGTCCAGGCCATATTGGTGCAGATCGAGCCGAAGAAACCGGAATAGTGCTTGGCGTGGCGCAACCGCTCGATGGAATCGCGCTGCACCTGCCCCATCGTGCCGGCGTAGAAATAGGGCCAGATGGCCTCTGCCCCATGGGCAGCTTCGGCCTTGACGAAGGCGTCGGCGATCTCGTCGAGCGCGGCCTCCCACGTCACCTCTTGCCACACACCTTCGCCCTTTGCGCCGATGCGGCGCTTGGGTGTCATCAGGCGGCCGGGATGGTAGAGGCGCTCGGCATAACGGGCGACCTTGGCGCAGATGACGCCGGCCGTATAACTGTTGGCGTTCGCGCCCCGCACCCGGCCGATGCGGCCATCGGGCGTCAGATCGATATCGAGCGCACAGGCGGAGGGACAGTCATGCGGGCACACCGTATGACCAATGGCAGATTTGGCGGAGATCGGGGTCGTCACGTTCATGCCTTTCCTATAGGACAGGACAAGCGTCGCCAAAAGCGCATTTTGCGATGCATCAATTCTATTGACGCGACCCAGCAGGCTTTCTCATGAACTATCGGCATATCTATCACGCCGGCAATTTTGCCGATGTCCTCAAACACGCGGTGTTGTGCCTTCTGGTGCGCCACATGCAGAAGAAGGACAAGGCCTTTCGCGTGCTCGATACCCATGCCGGCATCGGGCTCTACGATCTGTCATCGGAAGAAGCCCAGAAAACCGGCGAATGGCGCGATGGCATCGGCCGCCTGATGGCGGCAGACCTGCCGGCACCGGTTGCCGCCGTTCTGTCTCCCTATCTCGACGCCGTGCGCGAACTCAATCCGACCGGCGACATCTCCCGTTATCCCGGCTCGCCGAAACTGGCCCGCATGCTGTTTCGCCCGCAGGACAGGTTGGCGGCGATGGAACTCCATCCCGACGATTACGGCCGTCTGTCACGCCTGTTCGAGGGCGATTATCAGGTGCGCGTCACCGAACTCGATGGCTGGCTGTCGCTTGGCGCCCACCTGCCGCCCAAGGAAAAACGCGGCATCGTGCTGGTCGACCCGCCCTTCGAGATCGACGGCGAATACGACCGGCTGGTGAACGGGCTTGCCACCGCCTATCGCCGTTTTCCCGGCGGCACCTATTGCCTGTGGTACCCGTTGAAGAAGGGCGCGCCGATCCGCCGCTTCCACGAGGACCTGCAGGCGCTGGAAATTCCAAAGATGCTGTGTACGGAACTTGCGGTCAAAAGCGACCGAGACGGCACCGGTCTCTCCGGTTCGGGCCTTGTCATCGTCAACCCGCCCTTCACGCTGAAGGCCGATCTGCACACGGTTCTGCCGACACTGAAGGACGTGCTGGCGCAGGATCGCTACGCCTCGCAGCGCGCCTTCTGGCTGCGCGGCGAAGAGGTAGCCGAAGAGACCTGACCGGGTGACTTGACTGGGTGACTTGACCGGGTGGCCCGGCCTGGGACATGGTGCCGGCATCTCTGGGGAGGCTTATCCATGATCCGCCGTCTCGTTTCCGCTCTGCTGATGACGCTTTCGCTTGCAGCAGCCCCTGTTGCCCATGCGCAGGATCGCCCATCCGGCTTTGACTTTTACGTGTTGTCGCTCTCCTGGTCGCCGACGTTCTGTGGTTCGTCCAAGGGCAAGAACAGCAAGGAGCAATGCGGGCCGGACAAGAAGTTTGCCTTCATCGTGCATGGCCTCTGGCCGCAGAACGAGAAGGGTTATCCGGAAACCTGCGCCACCACCGAACCGCGCCGCGTGCCGGAAGAGCTTGGCCGCGCCTATTTCGACATCATGCCGTCGATGGGGCTGATCGGTCATGAATGGCGCAAGCACGGTTCCTGCTCCGGCCTGTCCCAGAAAGCCTATCTCGACACCACCCGCGCCGCCTTCGAGCGCATCAAGCTTCCCGCCGACATTTTGGCCGCCGGCAGTGCAAGGACATTTTCGGCAGAGACCATCGAGCAGAGCTTCATCGCCGCCAATCCGGGGCTTCGCCCGGAGGCAATTGCGGTTGCCTGCGAGGGCAGCCGGCTCGAAGAAGTGCGCATCTGCCTTGCCAAGGACCTTTCCTTCCGCACCTGCCCGGAAGTGGACGCCAAGGCCTGCACGCTCAAACGTATCACCGTGCCACCGGCACGCTGACTTTAAGCCCCCACAGGAACACACCCGATGAAACTGCTCTACTCCCCCGCCTCCCCCTATTCGGCCAAATGCCGCATGGCCGCCCGCCATCTCGGCATCACGCTTGAGGAGGTGAAGACCGATACCGGTGCCGAGCCTGCCGACCTTCTCGACAACAACCCGCTCGGCAAGATCCCGGTTCTGATCCGCGACAGCGAAAGCCCGATCTATGACAGCGTCGCGATCATGCATTACCTTGACCGTCTCTCGGAGGGCAAACTGTATCCGGCAAAGGACGAGAAGCGCACGGATGCGGAAGTGCTGGAAGCGCTCTGCGACGGCATCACCGACTGCCTGCTTGCCATCGTCTACGAGCGCCGCGCCCGCCCGGCCGAGATCGTCCACCAGCCCTGGATCGACAAGCAGTGGTCAAAGGTGCTGCGCGGACTGGATTATCTCGAAAACAACCTGCCGAAGACGGAAAAGAAGCTGAATGGCGGCCATTTCGCGCTCGCGGCCCTTATCGGATACCTCGACCTGCGTTTTGCCGGACAATGGGCAGACGGCCGACCCCAGCTTGCTGCCTGGCCGCAGAAATTTGCAAAGCTGTTTGCTGATTACGACAGCATGAAGTCTGTCGCATAAGAGGCGCACCGCGTCTGTTAAGGGGTGCCACGTCCGGCGCCCCATTTCTCCCGGTGTCGACATCCCCAAGGGAAAGGCAGTGCGCGACATTGCCTTTCACACGTGCAAAAAGCGCCTCCCCAACGGGAACTGCACAACCGTACGCAACCCAAATGGCACAAAAAGCCTCGTTTCCCGCTGAAGACCGGCCCGCCTCTGTCAGTTCTTGACACACTCGACGCAGCCGTCATTGCCACAAGTATTATTCCGAAACAGCCACTTATATTTCAATAGATATTCCGCACCGCACAATAAATTCAAATACTCACGAAATCCAACAAGTAAAACTGTGGTTTATTTAAAAACACTGTATTCACCTTGGCATGCGCAGTATATAAGAGAAGGCAGAACAACAATTGCCAGGATCGTGTCGTGCGTCTTCTCTACACCCCTTCTTCGCCATTGTCGGCAAAATGTCTGATGGCAGCCCGCCATTTGAGGATCGCGGTTGCGGAAGTGAATGCAGCCGTTTCCGCGCCGCCGCCGGAACTCATCGGGAGCAATCCACTTGGCAGGTTTCCCATGCTGATCCGCGACGGGGAACTGCCGCTCTGCGACAGTGTCGCCATCATGCATTTCTTCGATCGGCTGACGGAGGGGCAACTTTATCCCCGCAACCCGATGAAGCGGGCGGAGGCCGACATGCTGGAAGCGCTTTGCGACGGCATTACCGAAAGCCTGATGCTGATCACCTATGAGCAGCGGTTCCGCCCGGAAGAGAAGGTTTACCAGCCCTGGCTCGACCGGCACTGGATCAAGGTGGCGCGGGGCCTCGATTTCCTGGAATGCCATGTGCCGAGAACCGACAAGAAGCTGAACGGCGGCCATTTCGCGCTGGCAGCCCTCATCGCCTATCTGCATGTGCGCTACGTCGGACGATGGGATGTCGGGCGCCCGCAGCTTGCGGCCTGGCCACGCGCGTTTTCGCGGCTGATCAACGAGCGCATCAAGACGGCCGCCTGAAGCGACCGGGCATCGATGGCGGCAGCCGGACATGAAAAAAGGCCGGAGGTTTCCCCCCGGCCCTTTTTGACGATCTGACGATCGAATATCAGAACTTCACGCCGATGCCGAGCTTGACCGACTGGTCGTCGAAGCCGCGCGATACGTTGGTACCACCCAGGTTGTAGTCCTTGTCCTGGTAGTCGGTGTAACGGTATTCGACGCGTGCGGTGATGTTCTTCGTCACCATGGTTTCGACACCGGCGCCGACCGTGTAGCCGACCGAGGTGTTGTTGTCGGAACCGGCAGCGCTGGAGACCTTATGGTCTGCAATGGCCACACCGCCCGTGCCGTAGATCATGAAGGGGTTGAAGTCGTAACCGAGGCGGGCGCGAACCGAGCCGTTCAGCTTTTCTTCGCCGGTGATGCCGTTCGACGTGCCCTTCTGGTCGTTGTAGCCGAGGTCGGCTTCAGCGCCATAAACGATCTGGCCGCTCTGCCAGTTGTAACCGCCGTAGACGCCACCGCCCCAGCCGTCAGCGCTCGGCTTGTCGGAGCCGCCCTTGACCTTGCCCCAGTCGTAGGAGCCGGTGCCGCCGAGGTAGAAGCCGGACCAGTTGCTGACAGCAGCCGGGGCGTCATAGGCAGCCGGGGCTTCCGGGATCTGCGTGACAGCGTCAGCAGCATGTGCCGATACGGCAGCCAGGCTTGCAGCAGAAACCATCAGGGTCGCAATGAGAGTACGCATACTTTTTCTCCTTTTCGATGCCGGCCGGGAGGCGCCTTTTCACTCAATGACAGCGCCATTGCTCCCTGCTCGTTGAGGATGAATTTGGTGGGCAATTGAGGAAATGAAAGTACCGAATTGTGAATTGATTGCGGCAGCGCGATGGCTGAATCTGGATGTTGCTTCACAGCCACAGGCACTTTGTTAACCCTACCGAAAGCTTAATGTCAGTATAAAAATGCGAATATTTCTCACGGCGGCGTGAATACATAAATACGATTGCGTGATGAAAAGGATCGGCATAACGGCCAATCCAGCCCCTTGATCTTCCCGTAAAGCACTTGCAAGCAATGGCGCCGGCGCAACAGGCTAACGAGCAGGATAGAGCATGGAACATTCCCCGACCGTACTTGTGACCGGAGCCGCGCGCCGTATGGGACGGGCCATTGCCGAGGATCTCGCCCGAAACGGCTATGGCGTTGCCATTCACGCCGACAGCTCGTTTGCCGAGGCAGAGCAGCTTGCCGCAGCACTTCGGGCCGAAGGGCACCGGGCGGCAGCCGTAAAGGCCGATCTTCTCGATTCGCAGGCGACCGATGCCTTGATCGATGAGGCGGCAGCGCAGCTTGGGCCGATCACCGGTCTTGTCAACAATGCCTCGCTGTTTGTCGGCGATACCGCAGACGTGTTCGACGCACAGTCGTTTGATCGTCACTTTGCCATCCACGTGCGCGCACCCTCCATCCTGTCGGCGGCCTTGCTGCGCCAGTTGCCGCAAGGCGCCAACGCCCTCATCGTCAACATCATCGACCAGCGGGTATGGAAGCTGACGCCACAATTCTATTCCTACACGCTGTCCAAATCGGCACTGTGGACGGCGACGCAGACGCTGGCGCAGGCCTATGCACCGCGCGTGCGCGTCAATGCCATCGGCCCCGGTCCCTCGTTCAAAAGCGCTCGCCAATCGCTGGAGGATTTCAAGGGACAGATTGATGCGCTGCCGCTGAAACGTGGCCCCGCGCCGGATGAATTCGGCCGCACGATCCGATTTCTTTTTGACACTCCGTCCATCACGGGCCAAATGATAGCCTTGGATGGAGGCCAGCACCTGGCCTGGGAAACGCCGGATGTGGCGGAGATCATTGAATGAATGGAACGAAACTGCCTGACGGCGGCGTTCTTTATGACGAGACGGACGAGGATGACGACGAGGTTGTAGCAGCCCCCGGCGATGCCGCACGCATGCTTTCCGGCATCGAATGGAACGCCGGCCTTCAAAACGAAAGCGGCCTGAAGGGCGCTGACCTCATTGCCGAATTCGTAAAACACCTGCCGAACGCGCCGGGCGTCTACCGCATGTTCAACGACGCCGGCGACGTGCTTTACGTCGGCAAGGCCCGCAGCCTGAAAAAGCGCGTGACGAATTATGCGCAGGGGCGCGTGCATTCCAACCGTCTGACAAAGATGGTGCGCGAAACCGCGCAGATGGAATTCGTCACCACCCGCACCGAGACGGAAGCGCTGCTGCTTGAGGCAAACCTGATCAAGCGCCTGCGCCCGCGCTACAATGTGCTGCTGCGCGACGACAAGAGTTTTCCCTATATCATGCTGACCGGTGACCACCGGGCTCCCGCCATCTACAAGCACCGCGGCGCCCGCGCCCGCAAGGGCGACTATTTTGGTCCGTTTGCCTCGGCGAGCGCCGTCGGGCGCACGATCAATTCGCTGCAGCGCGCCTTTTTGCTGCGCACCTGCACCGACAGCGTGTTTGAGGCGCGCACGCGGCCCTGCCTGCTCTACCAGATCAAGCGCTGTTCGGGGCCCTGCACGCACGAGATTTCGGACGCGGATTATGCAGGGCTGGTGGGCGAGGCCAAGGACTTTCTCTCCGGCCGCAGCCAGGCGGTGAAGGCGACGATTGCCCGCCAGATGACGGAAGCCTCCGACGACATGGATTTCGAGCGCGCCGCCGTCTACCGCGACCGGCTGTCGGCGCTGTCGCATGTGCAGAGCCACCAGGGCATCAACCCGGCCGGCGTCGAGGAAGCGGATGTGTTTGCCATCCACCACGAGGCGGGCCTTACCTGCATTCAGGTGTTCTTCTTCCGCGCCGGGCAGAACTGGGGCAACCAGGCCTATTTCCCAAAGGCCGATCCGCAACTGACCGGCGCCGAGGTGCTGAACGCCTTTCTGGCGCAGTTTTACGATGACAAGCCGGTGCCGCGCCAGATCCTGCTGTCGGAAACGGTGGAGGAGCAGGAGCTGCTCAGCCTTGCGCTGTCTGAAAAATCGACCACCAAGATCACCATCCAGGTGCCGCAACGGGGCGAAAAGAAAGATCTCACCGACCATGTTCTGGCCAATGCCCGTGAGGCGCATGGCCGCAAGCTTGCAGAAACCGCCTCGCAGGAGCGGCTACTGAAGGGTTTTGCCGAAACCTTCGGTCTCTCTTACGTGCCGCGCCGCATCGAGATCTACGACAACTCGCACATCATGGGCACCAATGCCGTGGGCGGCATGGTGGTGGCGGGGCCGGAAGGTTTTGTGAAGGGCCAATATCGCAAGTTCAACATCAAATCGACCGACATCACCCCCGGCGACGATTTTGGCATGATGCGCGAGGTGATGACGCGGCGGTTTTCACGCCTTCTGAAGGAGGAAGGCCTGCCGGACCGCAGCGCTGCGGCTACCCAGCCGGCGGATGGGGCGGACGAGGTGATCGAAAGCGGTTTTCCCGCCTGGCCCGATGTCATCCTGATCGACGGCGGACAGGGCCAGATGTCAGCGGTTCGCAAAATTCTCGACGAACTCGGCATCCGTGACGTGGTGACCGCCATCGGCGTTGCCAAGGGCGTTGACCGCGATGCCGGGCGCGAGCGATTTTTTGCCGACGGCCGAAGCGATTTTTCGCTGCCGCCGCGTGATCCCGTTCTTTATTTCGTCCAGCGTATGCGCGACGAGGCGCACCGTTTTGCCATCGGCTCTCACCGGGCACGACGCAAGAAGGAGATGGTGAAGAACCCGCTCGACGAGATTTCCGGCATCGGGCCGGGCCGCAAGCGGGCGCTTCTGCAACATTTCGGCACCGCCAAGGCCGTTTCGCGCGCCGGCATCTCTGATCTGATGGCTGTCGAGGGAATTTCAGAGACGGTGGCAAAGCAGGTCTATAACCACTTCCACGAAAACCGCAGCGGCTGAGAATGCAAAGCCGCCACATTTCACGTCGAGGGTGTTGACGCTTCGTCTCTGGCGTATCACTTAACAGCACACATCAGGGTAAGGTCCGTCATGGCATCGCGCGCATACAATATTCCCAATCTCCTGACCTATGCGCGTATCATTGCCGTGCCGATCATCGTCGGCTGCTTCTTCATCGAGGGGCAGCTGGAAAGTTCGGATGTGGCGCGCTGGACGGCGCTTGTGCTGTTTGCGGTCGCCTCGATCACCGATTATCTCGACGGTTACCTCGCCCGCATCTGGAACCAGACCTCCAATATCGGCCGTATGCTGGACCCGATTGCCGACAAGCTGCTGGTGGCGGCCGTGCTTCTGCTGCTGGCCGCAGACCAGACGATCGCCGGCTGGTCGCTGTGGGCGGCCATCACGATCCTCTGCCGCGAAATTCTGGTGTCGGGCCTGCGCGAATATCTGGCGGCGCTGAAGGTTTCCGTGCCGGTCACCCGCATTGCCAAGTGGAAAACGACGATTCAGATGGTCTCGATCGGCTTCCTGCTGGCGGGCCCCGCCGGCGACAAGGTTTTGCCCTACACGACTGAAATGGGCATCGTCCTTCTCTGGTGTGCGGCCATCCTGACATTCTACACCGGCTATGATTATTTCAAGGCGGGCGTCAAACATCTGGCGGACGACGAATGAGAGTAAGAATTGTCTATTTCGCCTGGGTGCGCGAGCGCATCGACAAGACGGAAGAAGAGCTGGACATGCCCGACACGGTGGTGACGGCCGGCGACCTGCTCAACCACCTGAAGACGCTGGGTGAAGGCTATGAGGCGGCGTTGCAGTATCCGCACGTGATCCGGGTCGCCGTGAACCAGGAACATGTCGACCACGACGAGCCGATTGCCGGCGCCCGCGAGATCGGCATCTTCCCGCCGATGACGGGTGGCTAAACCATGGACGTCGCGGCAAAGAACGCCATCGCTTGGAGCCGACAGGTGGGGTTATCCGTGTGACAAACCCCGCACCCACCATCCGCGTCCAGAGCGAAAACTTTGACCTGCAGACGGAAATCGATGCGCTGACGACGGGGCGTGCGGATATCGGCGCGGTCGTGACCTTCACCGGTCTTTGCCGGGACGAAGGTGCCAGCCTTGATGCGCTGGAACTGGAACATTATCCCGGCATGGCGGAGGCGGAGATGCAGCGCATTG
>JAIXTO010000238.1 GCA_027483885.1 Rhizobiaceae bacterium | reverse complement strand
TTGAGCGAGGTCATCGGCTCTTGGAAGATCATGGTGATATCGTTGCCGCGCACGGCCCGCAATTCCTGCTCAGACGCCGTCAGGAGATCGCGACCCTCGAACAGGATTTCACCTGAGGGATGACTGGCGGACGGATAAGGCAAAAGCTTCAGCACCGAGCTTGCCGTGACCGACTTGCCGGACCCGGATTCACCGACCAGCGCCATCACCTCGCCCGGTGCGATATCGAAGGAGACACGGTCGACCGCCAGCGACTGGGCGCCGCCCTGATGGAAGGCGACCGAGAGGTCACGCACGGAAAGAAGCGGCTTTGTCATTCGGATATGCTTTCTAGAAGGGCGGACAGAGAGGGTTCGTCGGGGCGCAGGATGGTGAGCGGCGAATAGGGCAGAGGTCCAAGCAAGGGATGGACAATCTGGTCGACCGCGTGGAGGCCTTTGTCGGCACTGACGAAATGGCTCGCTCCCGCGATGAGAGCGGTCGCCAACTGGATACCATCCGGCAGCTTCAGGCCCGGCCGTGTGGCTCGGAGCAAGGACGCGAGATCAAGAACCTCACGCGATACGGGGAGAATGTCGAGCCAAGAGAGACCGCCAAACCAGGATCGATAGGCGGTGATCAACTGTATCTGTCCATCACGGTATGGCTTCACCAGAAGCTCCGACAGGGTGAGAGCGCTGGTCATCAAAAGCGGCGCTGGCTTCGACGCCGCCGCCGTGACGATTTGTTCCAACACACGTCTTGCAGCGCCTTCACCTTCGTTCAGAAGGATCAGCGCATTGGTATCGAGATAGAGACGGTGGTTCACCGTCATCGCTCATCCCATTCGTCACGCAAGTCGCGGACACGTTGCACTGCATCTTCAGCCGAGACACGCTCCGGATTGTCGCGCCTGTAGTCGTTGATCAGGCGCATGGATTCCTCGAAACTCATCAAGGGTTGTGCGATCCCAATGTCCTCCACCTCCAACACCACGCGCACGGTAGCCCCCGCCTGAAGGCCCTCGCGCAGGTCTTCCGGCAGGTTCTCCACGGGATAATGCTCACGCACGATCTTGTTCATGGCGTCCCTCTTCCAAGGCTTGTCCAGCGATCATGCCACAAAGGACCGACAAAGACGATGCGCCTCACCGGAAGGTCTTTCGCGGGTCAAACGCATCGCGCACGGCCTCACCGATGAAGATCAGCAGCGACAGCATGATCGACATGGTGAAGAAGGCGGTGAGCCCGAGCCAGGGCGCCTGCAGGTTGTTCTTGCCCTGCGCGATCATTTCCCCAAGCGAGGGCGAGCCGGGCGGCATGCCGAAGCCTAAGAAATCGAGCGAGGTCAGCGTTGCAATCGAACCCGACAGGATGAAGGGCATGAAGGTGAGCGTTGCCACCATGGCGTTCGGCAGCAGGTGGCGGAACATGATTGTCCAGTCACCGACGCCAAGCGCGCGGGCGGCACGCACATATTCGAAATTGCGTGCCCGCAGGAATTCGGCCCTGACCACGCCGACAAAACCCACCCACTGGAACAGCAGCATGATGCCGAGCAGCACGAAGAAGCCGGGCGGCAGGATGGCCGCAATGATCAGCAGGATGTAGAGCACCGGCATCGAAGACCAGATCTCGATGAAGCGCTGCAGCAGAAGATCCGTCCAGCCGCCGAAAAAGCCCTGGATGGCGCCTGCCGTGACGCCGATCAGCGCTGAACAGACCGTCAGCGCCAGACCGAACAGCACGGAAATGCGAAACCCGTAGATCAGCCGGGCCGTCACATCGCGCGCCTGGTCATCGGTGCCGAGCCAGTTGAGGTTGCCCAGCGTGCAGTTGGGATCGGCTGACCCTTGCGGATAGGCGCTGCAGCGCTCGTCTGCCCCCATCAGCCAAAAGGGCGCCGTTGGAGCGGAATGGGGGATTTCGGAATTCACCGTCTGGTAGGAATAACGGATCGGCGGCCAGATCATCCAGCCATTGGCGTTGATCTCGTCCTGAATATAGGCAGAGCGGTAATCGGTGGTGGCGAGAAACCCGCCGAACTTTTCTTCCGGATAGTTGACGACCACCGGAAACAGCATCTCGCCTTTGTAGGAGACGAAGATCGGCCGGTCATTGGCGACAAATTCGGCGGCAAGCGACAGGCCGAACAGCACCATGAAGATCCAGAACGACCAGAAACCGCGGCGGTTTGCGCGAAAATTCTGCAGCCGACGCCGGTTGGTGGGCGTCAAAAAGGCCTTGCGCGGCGGCTTGTCCGTGGCAGGCGCCAGCGATGATGTGGTGGCGGGAGCGTTCATCACACTTCCCTCTTTTCAAAGTCGATGCGCGGATCGATCCAGGTGTAGATGAGATCGGACACCAGCCCGACGACAAGGCCGAGCAGCGAGAAGATGTAGAGCGTGCCGAAGACGATCGGATAATCGCGGTTGACGATGGCGAGATAACCGAGACGGCCGAGACCATCGAGCGAAAAGATATTTTCGATGAGCAGCGAGCCGGTAAAAAAGGCCGAAATGAACGAGGCCGGAAAACCGGCAATCACGATCAGCATGGCATTGCGGAACACATGGCCATAAAGCACCCGCCGCTCCGGCAGGCCTTTTGCGCGGGCCGTCACCACATATTGTTTCTTGATCTCGTCGATGAAGGAATTTTTGGTCAGAAGCGTCGTCGTCGCAAAGGCCGATAGCGACAGCGCGATGAGCGGCAGCGTCAGGTGCCAGAAATAGTCGATGATCTTCTGCCACCAGGACAGCTCGGCAAAATTATCCGACACGAGGCCGCGCAGCGGAAACCAGTCGAAGAAGGAACCGCCGGCAAACACCACGATGAGCAGGATGCCGAAAAGAAAGCTCGGCACCGCATAACCGACGATGATGATGCCGGAGGTCCAGACGTCGAAGGCGGACCCGTCCTTCACCGCCTTGCGGATGCCAAGCGGGATCGACACCACATAGGAGGCAAGCAGGATCCAGACGCCAAGAGAGATCGACACCGGCAACTTGTCGATGATGAGATCGATAACAGGCGTGTTGCGAAAGAAGCTCTCGCCGAAATCGAAGCGGATGTAATTCCACATCATCTCGAGGAAACGTGTGAGCGGCGGCTTGTCGAAGCCGAACTGCTTTTCAAGTTTGGCGATGAGATCCGGATCGAGCCCCTGGGCGCCGCGATAACGCGATTCCTCGCCGCCACCACTTTGCGTGAAATCGCCACCGCCCGACAGCCGGTCGCCGGAATCGGTGCCCTGGATCTGGGCAATCACCTGTTCCACGGGGCCGCCGGGCGCAAATTGCACGACCAGAAAGGAAATGCCCATGATCCCGACAATGGTCGGGATCATCAGCAGAAGACGGCGCAGGATATAGGCGCCCATCAGGCGTTTCCGCTTCGGCCGGCAAGGCGGCCTCTGGTGTCGATCAGCATCAAGGCGTTTGCATCCTTTGCATCTTCGAGATCATGAGAATCAGTGCATAAAAGCGCATTTGGACCCGGCGCATGCCCCGGCGCAAGGTTTTTACGGGGAAGCCTTGGACCACCAGATCGTCGGGAAGCCGATGCCGTATTCCGGCAGCTTGTCCGGATGGGTAATCCGGTTCCAGTAGGCGATCTTGGCCTCACCCGAGTAAAACAGCGGCATGACGAAATGGTTGGCGAGCAGCACCCGGTCCAGCGCATGGACCGCCGCCACCTGTTCCGCGCGATTGGGCGCGGTATTGATCATGCGGATCAACTGGTCGATGGCGGGATCGGCGATGCCGGCGTAGTTGCGCGAGCCCGGCTGATTGGCAGAGGTGGAGCCCCAGTAATTGGCCTGCTCGTTGCCGGGGTTCATGGTCTGCGCCCAGACCGCCCAGATCACGTCATAATCGAAGCTTCTGACGCGGTTGACATATTGCGAGGAATCGACCGTGCGGATGCTCGCCTCCACACCGATCTTTTTGAGGCTTGCCACATAAGGCAGCACCGAGCGCTCCTGCGAGGCGCTGCTGAGCAGAATCTCGAAGGCCATTGGCTGGCCGGTCTTTGCGTTCACCATCCGGTTGCCCTTCAGCTCCCAGCCGGCATCCTTGAAGAGGCTGATCGCCTTGCGGAAATTGTCGCGCACTTTTTGCGGATCACCGCCGACAGGGTTGGTGAAGGGCGTGGTAAACACCGACGCTGGCACCTTGTCCTTCAGTCCGTTCAGGATTTCCAGCTCGCGCCCCTCGGGCAGGCCGGAGGAGGCAAGCTCGGTGCCCCAGAAATAGCTGTCGACGCGCTTTAGCCCACCATAGGCGAGGTTCTTGTTGAGGTCCTCGAAATCGAAGGCATAGTTCAGCGCCTCGCGCACCCGCGCATCCTTAAACTGGTCGCGGCGCATATTGGGCACCATGGCCTGCATGATGCCGGTGGCGCGGAAGGGGTTGCTCAGCGCCTCGCGGATGACCCGGCCGTCCTTGACGGCGGCAAAATCATATCGGGTTGCCCAGCGGCTGGAGCTGTTTTCCTGCTGGTAATCGATGGTGCCTGCGCGAAATGCCTCGAACTCCACGTCGCGATCAGCAAAATAGGTGTAGCTGATCGTCTTGAAATTGTTCTGGCCGACATTGATCGGCAGGTCCTTGGCCCAATAATCATCGCGCCGTTCGTAGCGAATGGTCGAGCCCGGCTGTACGGCGGCGATCTTGTAAGGGCCAGACCCCATCAGCGGTTCGAGCGTGGTGCGGGAAATGTCGCGCGGCTTGCCGGCACCATCCTTGCCCTCCCACCAGTGTTTTGGCAGGACCGGGAAATCGCCGACGATGGAGGGCAGTTCCTTGTTGTTCTTCTCGTCGAAGCGGAAGGTCACCTCGCGCTCGCCGGTCTTTTCCGCGGCCACCACATGGCGATAGTAGCTGCCGAACAGCGTGCTGTTTTCCTTGGCAGAATTGAAGCTGAAGATCACGTCATCAGGCGTCACCGGCTCGCCATCCGCCCATTTCGCTTGAGGCCGCAGCCGGAAGGTGACGGAGGACATGTCGTCGGGATAGGACAGCGCTTCGGCAAGCAAGCCGTAGCTCACCGATACCGCGTCTTCCGACTGCTTCATCAGCGTATCGAAGACAATGCCGACGCCAACGGCCGGATTACCCCGGTCGACCAGCGGGTTGAGACTGTCGAACGTTCCTTCTTCGGAGAGCCGCAGTTCGCCGGTCTTGGGCGCATCCGCGTTGACATACGGCAGTTGCTTGAAATCCGCCGGAAGCTTGGGCGCCTCCAGAACGGAGACGGCATGGCGCCAGACCGGTTCCTGCGCAAGCGCCAGCCCCGGCTGGCCGGCCAGGACCGTTGAGGCAAGGATGAAAATACCGGCTTTCAGGCGTGCCAACGTCATGCGGAGATCCCTTTGTCGTTTGTTCTTGTTTGGCAATGATAGGCAAAACCCGGCCAAAATACAGCCTGCCCCGCTCACAAGCTTTTTATCGTCGCGCCATGCTTGCGCCCTCATCGTGATGCGACGGATTAACGGCTGGCGCAAATCAGTCTAGACTTACGCCAAAGCCCCCATCTCCCAGGTGTTTGAACATTGATGCTGACTGCCGATTTTGCCCGCTGGCGGGCCGCTCTTATGACTGGCCTTGCAACGCTTGGCCTCATCACCTCCGGGATCGATGCCGCCGCGCTGGCCGATCAGCCGGCAAAGCAGGCGTTTGGCTCCGTGACGTTGCCAAGTGCTGGCCCTCCTTATCCGATCGGCTCCTATGCCAAGGGCTGTATTTCCGGCGCCGTTCCGCTTGCCGATGACGGACCGCACTGGCAGGCAATGCGCCTGTCGCGCAACCGCCACTGGGGCATGCCCCAGACGATCTCGATGCTGGAGCGCCTGTCGAACGATGCCGCCCGTATCGGCTGGGGCAACGGCATCCTCGTCGGCGACATGTCGCAGCCACGCGGCGGGCCGATGGCATCAGGCCATGCCTCCCATCAGGTCGGGCTTGATGTCGATGTCTGGTTCACGCCCATGCCGGCCAGACGGCTGACGCCGCAACAGCGCGAAACCATTCCCTTCACCTCCATGCTGGACAAAAGCCGGTTCCTCACCGTCAACGAGCGCCGCTTCACGCCGACGGCGGCTCGCCTCGTCATGATCGCGGCAAGTTATCCGCAGGTGGAACGCATCTTCGTCAATCCGGCTATCAAGAGGAAGCTCTGCGAAGCCTGGACGGGCGACCGCTCGGCGCTGGGCAAGGTGCGCCCGATGTACGGCCATGACGAGCATTTCCACATCCGGCTTGCCTGCCCGCCGGGCATTGCCAGCTGCAAACCGCAGGCGCCCGTGGCCGACGGCGACGGTTGCGACAAGTCGCTGGCCTGGTGGTTCACGCCCGAACCCTGGGCAAAACCGAAGCCCGATCCGAACCGCAAGCCGCCCCCGCCGCCGCGTCCGGTCATGGTGTCTGACCTGCCACGAGCCTGTGCTGCACTTCTGGGGGCACCGGCGTCTTCGGCTGCTGCCGCCTACCGTGCTGCGCCGGCGGAAGCTTTGCCCTTCGACGCGCCTGCCGAGCCCTCTGAGATGGACGGGGTGCCTGATGATATGCAGACCGTTCCCATGCCGCGTCCCCGCCCCTGACGGCGGGATGAGATGCGCCTTTGCAACGATATAAACGGTTTAATCCCTTCCCTTCCGGCCCGTCTTCGGTATAGAAATCGCGGCCCGCTAAGCAAAATCCAAGGAACATGTGCGTGCCGGACAAACCCTGTATTGCCCTGATCGCACATGATCAGAAAAAGGATGAGATGGCGCAGTTTGCCAAGCGCCATGAAGCGGCGCTGTCGAATTTTCGCATCGTGGCCACCGGCACAACCGGTGGCCGCGTGCTGGAGGCGGCGCCCAGCCTTGACGTGACGCGGCTGAAAAGCGGTCCGCTCGGCGGCGACCAGCAGATCGGAGCCTTGATTGCGACCGGCGAGGTTTCCATGCTGATCTTCTTCACCGACCCGCTGACGCCGCTGCCGCATGACGTGGACGTCAAGGCGCTGACACGCCTTGCCACGGTCTACGACATTCCGATGGCGCTCAACCGGGCGACCGCCGAAAAGCTGATCGATTTCCAGTAAGACCCGCCCACCCGGATGACGGAGCCCTTTGATGGCAAGACCTCAGGACAGTGACAAGCCCGCCTTCCCGATCCTGATCGGCGATATCGGCGGCACCAATGCGCGCTTCTGGATCCTGACGGATGTATTTGCCGAACCGCAGCAGTTTCCCAATATCCATACCGCCGATTACGCGACGATCGATGCCGCCATCCAGACCGAAGTGCTGGACAAGACGGCGCAGCAGCCGAAATCCGCGATCCTCGCGATCGCCGGCCCCATCGAAGGTGATGAAATTCCGCTGACCAATTGCGACTGGGTGGTGCGCCCGAAGCAGTTGATCGACGAGCTGGGCTTTTCCGATGTGCTCGTCATCAACGATTTCGAGGCGCAGGCGCTGGCCGTCGCATCGTTGCCGGAAGACTACCGCGATCCGATCGGCTCCGTCGCCACGGCCCCGGTTGCCTCGCGCGTGGTGCTGGGGCCCGGCACCGGGCTTGGCGTTGCCGGCCTCATCCATGCGCAGGACACCTGGTTTCCGGTGCCCGGCGAAGGCGGCCATGTGGATATTGGCCCGCGCAGCGACCGCGATTACCAGGTGTTTCCGCATATCGAGCGCATTGAGGGGCGCGTTGCGGGCGAGCAGATCCTGTGCGGTCGCGGCCTCGTCAATCTCTACCGCGCTATATGTGTGGCCGATGGCGTCGAACCCGTGCTGTCCATTCCAGCCGATGTGACGGCGCATGGCCTTTCCGGCAGCAATGCGCAGGCCGCCGAAACGCTGGTGCTGTTCGTGACCTATCTCGGACGGCTGGCTGGCGACATGGCGCTGGTGATGATGGCAAAGGGCGGTGTCTATCTGGCCGGTGGCATTTCCCAAAAGATCCTGCCGGCCCTGAAGCGCCCGGAATTTCGCGCCGCCTTTGAAGACAAGGCGCCCCATAAGGCGATGATGAAACATATCCCGACCTTCGTCGTCACCCACCCGCAGGCAGCCCTTGCCGGCCTTGCCTCGTTTGCCCGCACGCCCCAACATTTCGGCATTGCCACCGATGGGCGCCGCTGGCGCCGCTGACACGCCAGCGCCGCCCCAAGGCTGGAATGCAACAGACGGCGGGAATCTTGCCCAGCCGCTAGCAAACCATGCGCCGAGTGGTTAAGACCGCGAATGGTTTTGACCGCGACGGGGCATGAAGGCCGCGTCTCTCTAAATGGGAACGTCTTGTTGGAAGCAGTTGATACAGCCACGGAACGCAAGCCCCACGTCGATTCCGGCACCGTGACGAGCGTGCTGAAGCGCATCATCTCGGAAAATGGTCGTGAACATGTGCGCGGTTATGTGTTTGCGATCTTGTGCCTCGTCGTCGTTGCGCTTTCCACGGCCTTTACCGCCTGGATCATGGAATCCGTGGTCAACGAGGCCTTTGCCAACAAGCGCGCCGATCTCGTCTGGCTCATCTGCGGCGCCATTTTCCTTGCCTTCGTGCTGCGCGGCCTTGCCACCTACGGGCAGGCGGTGACGCTCTCGAAGATCGGCAACAACATCGTCGCCGAATACCAGAAGCGCCTCTTCACGCATCTGATGAAGCTGTCCGTGGGCTTCTACAGCGAATCACGCTCGGCGCATCTGGCCGCCCAGATCAGCCAGAACGTCAACGGCATCCGCGACGTCCTGAACCTGACTGTCACCTCGACCGCCCGCGATCTGCTGACGCTGGTGGCGCTCATCGGCGTCATGGTCAGCAAGGATCCGCTTCTGTCGCTGATCGTTTTCGGCGTTGCACCGCCGCTGCTTTACGCATTGCGGTATGTGTCGAAGCGCCTGCGTAGCGCCACCCGCGAATCGGTGGAGCTGAACAGCCATGTGGTCGGCGCCATGCAGGAAACCATCCAGGGTATTTCCATCGTCAAGGCGTTTACGATGGAAGAACAGCTGAGCACCAAGGTCAACGGCATCATCGGTTCTGCCGAAAACCGGGCAAACCGCATCGCAAGGCTTTCCGAGCGCACATCGCCGCTCACCGAAACCTTTGCCGGCCTCTCCATTTCCAGCGTTCTGGCCTATGCGGCCTTCCGTTCGATCTATGACGGCGTGCCGCCGGGCGCCTTCTTCGCCTTCGTGGCTGCCCTGCTGATGGCCTATGATCCGGCCCGGCGCCTTGCCAAGCTGCAGGTGCAGATGGAACGCGCCGTCGTGAATGCCCGGATGATCTACGACATTCTCGACCTGCAGCCGCAGCAGCGCGAGCGACCGGGCGCCAAGGATCTTATCGTCACCGAAGCAAAAATCGAGCTGAGGGGCGTCAGCTTCCGTTATGGCAATGGCGAAAAGATCCTGAAGACTATCGATATCGTCGCCGAAGGCGGCAAGACCACAGCACTGGTCGGCCCATCGGGCGCTGGCAAATCGACGATCATCTCGCTCATTCCGCGCTTTTACGATCCCGCCGAAGGCGCCATCCTCATCGACGGACAGGACATTTCGCACGTGACGAAGTCGTCGCTGCGCCATCACCTCGCTTACGTCTCGCAGCAGCCCTATCTGTTTGAAGGCACCATCCGCGACAACATCCGCTATGGCCGCCCGGAAGCGACGGATACGGATGTGGAACAGGCCGCTCGCCTTGCCTATGCGCATGACTTTATCATGGCCCAGCCGGAAGGCTATGATACGCCGGTTGGTGAAAACGGCGTGACGCTTTCGGGTGGACAACGCCAGCGGCTGTCCATTGCCCGCGCGCTGGTGCGCAATGCGCCGATCCTGTTGCTCGACGAGGCAACGTCTGCGCTCGATAACGAATCGGAAGCTGCCGTCCAGAAGGCGCTCGATACCGCCATGAACGGCCGCACCGTTGTTGTCGTCGCCCATCGTCTTTCCACCGTCGTCAAGGCTGACAAGATCGTCGTGATGGCGGAGGGACGGGTGGTCGAAGAGGGTAATCATGAAAGCCTTGCGCGACGTCCGGACGGGCTTTACGCTCGCCTCAACAATCTCCACACGCCCATCTGACGGGCACACAGACGATAACGGAGCCGAATTTCCGCATGAGCGAGCATGACATGAAACTGGTGGTCGTGGGCGCTGCGGGGCGCATGGGCCAGACCCTTATCCGCGTCATCCAGGAAACGCCGGGCGTGAAACTGCATGCCGCGGTGGAACGTGAAGGCTCGCCCTTCATCGGCAAGGATGCCGGTGAACTGGCGGGCGCAGGCTTTCTCGGTGTTCCCGTCACCTCCGATCCGCTGGAGGCGTTTCTGCATGCCGAAGGCGTCCTCGATTTCACCTCGCCGGCCGGAAGTGTGGAATTTGCAGGCCTAGCAGCGCAGGCCCGTATCGTTCACGTCATCGGCACGACTGGCTGCACCGAAGCCGACGAGGAAAAGTTTGCAGCCGCCGCCCGTCATGCCCGTGTCGTCAAATCCGGCAATATGAGCCTTGGCGTCAATCTGCTGGGGGTTCTGGTCGAACAGGCGGCAAAGGCCCTGCCGGCCGCCGGCTGGGATATCGAAGTGCTTGAAATGCACCACAAGCATAAGGTGGATGCGCCCTCCGGCACCGCACTTCTTCTCGGGCAAGCGGCGGCCAAGGGGCGCGATATCGATCTGAAGACACAATCGGTCCGGGTTCGTGATGGCCATACCGGCGCACGCGAAGCCGGCACGATCGGTTTTGCGACGCTGCGCGGCGGTTCGGTGATCGGCGAACATTCGGTCATTCTTGCCGGCGAAGGTGAGCTGGTAACGCTCTCCCATTCGGCGCTCGACCGTTCCATCTTTGCCCGCGGCGCCGTGGCCGCAGCGATCTGGGCGCGGACTGAAAAGCCCGGTTTCTATTCCATGCTCGACGTGCTCGGGCTCTCACACTGATCTCTTACCCGTTTTTCGGAGGAATACATGAGCGGAACTCTCGTCCTTGTTCGCCACGGTCAGAGCGACTGGAACCTCAAGAACCTGTTCACCGGCTGGAAAGACCCTGAGCTGACCGAGCTTGGCGTGGAAGAAGCCACGACCGGCGGTAAGGCGCTCGCCGACACCGGCATCAAGTTCGATATCGCCTTCACCTCGGTTCTGAAGCGTGCGCAGGAAACCTGCCGCATCGTTCTCGACAAGGTCGGCCAGCCGGATCTCGAAACCATTCGCGACCAGGCGCTGAACGAGCGCGATTACGGCGACCTCTCCGGTCTCAACAAGGATGATGCCCGCGCCAAATGGGGTGAGGAACAGGTGCATATCTGGCGCCGTTCCTACGATATCCCGCCTCCGGGCGGCGAAAGCCTGCGCGATACGGGCGCCCGCGTCTGGCCGTATTATCTGACCGAAATCCTGCCCCGCGTACTCCGGGGAGAAACGGTTCTGGTGGCAGCCCACGGCAATTCGCTGCGCTCGCTGGTGATGGTGCTCGACCGCCTCTCGAAGGAGGAGATCCTGAAGCTCAACCTCGCGACCGGCGTGCCCATGGTCTACAAGCTGAACGCGGATTCAACCGTCGCATCCAAGGTGGTGCTGGGTGATATGTCCGGCGCCCACTAAGCGGCAACGGCCCCACGGTCTCGAAAGGCGCTGCTGGTTTCCGGCGGCGCTTTTTTTATGCGACCGACTTGGCGTACCAGTAGGCGCTCAAAAGGCCGCTTGCGGTAAACACCGAGAGGAAGGTGGCGATCAGAATGCTCGTTTCCATTGTCCTGTCTCCTGTTCTGCCCGGTTAACGCGCGAAAACCGCAATAGGTTGCGAAAGGGCTTAAACTGGCCGCGGCTGTTTGACGATTGACATGCTTGCGTCACAGCTTTCCGCTAGCAGCAGGCACTTGATCCGCTAGACTTGCCCGAGCAACAGAAGTGATTCCCCTCCGTGCGTTACGCCGTCTATTTTGCCCCGCCCCAAGATGATCCGCTGACCCGTGCTGCCGTCGCCTGGCTGGGCCGCGATGCCTTTGCCGGACCTCTGATGACGCCCCCCGCCGATGCCGGCATGGCACTGCCCGAGTGGGAGGTGCTGACGGCAGATCCGCGCCGGTACGGGTTTCATGCGACGCTGAAAGCGCCCTTCACGCTTGCAGACGGGTTGTCGCTGCCGGCACTGGAGGCGGGCTTTGAGCGGTTCTGCCGGACAACGGCACCGGTTGTCATACCCCGGCTAACGCTTGCGCAGCTCGGACCGTTCTTTGCGCTGGTGCCGGATGGCGATTCGCAAGGCGTGGATGGGCTTTGCGCCGCCGTGGTCGAAGCCTTCGAGCCGTTTCGCGCAGCACTCTCGCCGGACGATGTTGCCCGTCGCAAGCCGGAGCGCCTCACGGAGCGCCAGCGCGCCCATCTCGACACTTGGGGATATCCTTACGTCTTTGACGAATTCCGCTTTCACATGACGTTGACCGGCCCCGTCGCGGCCGATGATCAGCCGCGCATCCGCGACCGTCTGACGGAACGCTTTTCAGCCTTTATCAACCGCCCCCTGCCTGTTGCCCATCTCGGCCTTTCCGTCGAGTTGCAGCGTGGTGCGCCTTTCATGATCGCGCAGCACGCCGCCTTGCGCGGTGCCGCAGAAACCGGAGAGACCATCGCATGAGCCACGAACTGATCCTGACCAATGCCCGCGTGGTGCTTGAAGACCGGATGTTTGACGGCACCGTTCAGGTCAAGAACGGGCTGATTGCCGATATCAGCGAAGGTCGCACGTCAACGGGCGAGGATTTCGACGGCGATTACCTGATCCCCGGCCTCGTTGAACTGCACACCGACCATCTGGAAACGCATTATTCGCCGCGCCCCGGCGTGCGCTGGGATACGACATCCGCCATCCAGTCACACGACGCGCAGATCGCCACATCAGGCATCACCACCGTGTTCGATTGCCTGCGGCTTGGCTCCGACGAGGACAGCGGTTTTGAGCGCGGCGACATGCGTGCGCTCGCCGATGCCATCGAGGCTGCGGAAAATGCCGGGCGTTTGCGCGCCGAACACCTGATCCACCTGCGCTGCGAGGTGCCCTGCGCCGACGTGCTGGAGCAGTTTTCCGACTTCGAAGGTGACCCGCGCGTGCGCCTTGCCTCGCTGATGGACCACGCGCCGGGCCAGCGGCAGTTCCAGTCGCTCGAGCAATATATCTTCTTCTACAAGAAGAAGCGCGGCATGAGTGACGAGGCCTTCGAAGCCTTCATCGACAAGCGCATGGCAGCGTCCGCGCAATATTCCGCAGCCCATCGCGATGCGCTGGCAGAACGGTGCGCAGCCCTTGGCATTACCGTTGCAAGTCATGACGATGCAACGCTTGCGCATGTGGCAGAAGCTGAAGGACACGGCGTGCGGCTTGCGGAATTCCCGACCAGCAAAGAGGCGGCGAAAGCCTCGCATGCGGCCGGCATGAGCGTGCTGATGGGAGCGCCGAACGTGGTGCGCGGCCAGTCGCATTCCGGCAATATCGCCGCGCGCGATCTGGCAGAACTGGGCGTGCTCGACGTTCTCTCCTCCGATTACGTACCGTTCAGCCTGTTGCATGCGCCCTTTATCCTCGCCGATACGATCGAGACACTGGACCTGCCGCAGGCCATCGCCATGGTGACGGCCACCCCGGCAAGAACGGTCAACCTTGATGATCGCGGTCGCATTGCGCCCGGCCTGCGGGCAGACCTTGTGCGGGTGCATCGAAGCCACGGCGTGCCGATCACCCGCGCCGTCTGGCGCACAGGACGGCGGGTCGCCTGATGGAACAGCGATCAGGTGATGAGGCGGCGCGCGGTCGCGGCACGATGGCCGTGGTCGTCGGCCCAAGCGGTGCCGGCAAGGATACGCTGATCGGCTTTGCCGCCTCGCATTTCCACGCCGAGCCGCGCATCCGGTTCGTGCGTCGCTGCATCACCCGCGATGCGGCAGCCGGCGGCGAAGACCATGAGGGCATGACGCCCGAGGCTTTCGAGGCCCTGGAGCAGGCCGGTGGCTTTGCCGTGTCCTGGAGCGCGCACGGCCTGAACTACGGCATTCCGCACCGCACGAAGGATGAAATTGCGGCAGGCCTGCTGCTGGTGGCCAATGGCTCGCGCTCGGCACTGCCGCTGTTCAAGGCGGCCTATGACAATCTCCTGGTGATCAACATCACCGCGCGCGCGGAAATCCTTGCAGAACGGTTGATGGCGCGCGGGCGTGAAACGCGCGACGACATCCTGGCGCGCCTGCAGCGGGCACAGCTTTCGGTGACTGGCGACTACCGTGTCGCCACCATCGACAACAGCGATAGTGTCGACAAAGCCGGCGCGGAACTGGTGAAAATTCTCCGCGAAAACCTGATAGCCCCTCGAATCGACTAGTGGCAGCGTCTCCGAACTCGCGTTAAGGTGTGCAAGATCAATTGATGCGCCCACTGGTGTATACGCGAAAGGGAACGACATGACCTATCTGAGAGCTGTCGACGGTCCCTCCCACGACCCTGTTGCCGCGCTGGAAGCACGCATGGTGGTGCTTGAGATCGTGACCATGTCGGCGCTTGCGATGGCGCTCGATACGTCCGATCAGACGCAGGCAACCGGCATTGCCGGACTGATTCTGGAAACGGTGGACCAGCGGTGTGGCGAACTGCGCCTGTCGCAGGAGTGCCGCAGTGCTGCAGCAAGTTATGCCCAGACCCTGCTCGGCACGGCGCTGATGTCGCTTTATCCGTCCCAAGCGCATTAAGCAGGAACGGTTGTGAAGCCATCAAACGATGGCTTCACGCCAACTCAGTGCGCCTCGTCCCAGTTCAGCGCCGCGCGGGCATCCACTTTCAGCGGCACGCGCATGTCAAGCGCCGGAAGCGCTGCGTGCTCCATGGTGCGCACGATGAGCGGCATGGCGTGATCGATCGCGTCATCTTCCACCTCGAAGATCAGTTCGTCATGCACTTGCAGCAGCATGCGCACTTTCTCGCCAAGGCCGGCCTTCTGCAGCACGGGCTCCACCTGGATCATCGCCCGGCGGATCACATCGGCGGCCGATCCCTGGATCGGCGCGTTGATGGCCGCAAGCTCGTTGAAGGCACGCACCGACGGGTTGGATGACTTGATCTCGGGATAATGCGCCCGGCGGCCAAAAATGGTTTCGACATAACCATGCTCACGGGCAAAGGCCTTTGTCTCGTCCATGTAATCGCGGATGCCGGGGAAGCGCTCGAAATACTTCTTGATATATTCGCCCGCTTCCGATCGCTCGATGGAAAGCTGGTTGGCAAGGCCAAAGGCGGAAATACCGTAGATGATGCCGAAATTGATCGCCTTTGCCCGGCGACGCACCTCTGACGGCATGCCATCCACCGGCACGCCGAACATTTCAGATGCCGTCATGGCGTGGATGTCGATACCATCGGCAAAGGCCTGGCGAAGCTGCGGGATATCGGCGACGTGGGCGAGCACGCGCAGTTCGATCTGGCTGTAATCGGCCGAGAGCAGCTTGTGGCCGGGCGTCGAGATGAAGGCGGTGCGGATCTTGCGGCCTTCGGCGGTGCGCACCGGAATGTTCTGCAGGTTCGGTTCCGACGAAGAAAGCCGCCCTGTCGAGGTTGCCGCCATCGAATACCCGGTATGGACCCGCTTCGTCTGCGGATGCACATAACCCGGCAGGGCGTCCGTATAGGTGCTCTTCAGCTTGGTGAGCTGGCGCCAGTCGACGATTCTGCGCGGCAGGTCGAGCCCTTGCGCTGCCAGATCCTCCAGCACCTGCGCCGAGGTGGACCATTGGCCGGTCTTGGTCTTTGCGCCGCCCGGCAGGCTCATCTTGCCAAACAGGATATCGCCGAGCTGCTTGGGCGAGCCGATGTTGAAACGCTCGCCAGCCAGTTCATAAATTTCGTCCTCGAAGGCGGCGGCCTTCTGGGCAAGCTCGCCCGACAGGCGCGACAGGATCTGCCGGTCGATGGTGATGCCACGCTCTTCCATCTGGGCGAGCACCGGCACCAGCGGCCGCTCCAACCGTTCATAGACGCGCGTCAGGCCATCGGCAGCAAGGCGGGGCTTCAGCACCAGCCACAGTCGCAGCGTCACATCGGCATCTTCCGCCGCATAGGCCGTGGCTTTTTCGATTTCCACCCGGTCGAAGGTGACGGAGGATTTGCCCGAGCCTGCGACGTCCTTGTAAGGTATGGGCGTATGGCCGAGCCAGCGCTCGGACAGGCTGTCCATGCCGTGATTGCCCTGGCCGGCTTCCAGCACATAGGAAATCAGCATCGTATCGTCGAAACCGGCAAGCGTGATGCCGTGCCGCTTCATGACGAGGTAATCGTATTTGAGGTTCTGCGCGACCTTCAGCACCGAGGGGTCCTCGAGCAGGTCCTTCAGAAGCGCCAGCGCCTCGCCCATGGGGATCTGGCCATCGACGAGCTTCAAGCCCTCGCTGAACAGGTCCTCGCCGCCGCTTCGATGCGCAAGTGGCACATAGGCGGCGCGGATGGTTGCGGCGGCAGGCGAAGTGCGATTGTCCTGCACCGCAAGCGAGACACCGACGAGTTCCGCCTGCATCGGATCAAGCGAGGTGGTTTCCGTATCGAAAGCAACCACGCCGGTTTCGCGGGCGCTGGCAATCCACGCCTTCAGCGTTTCCACATCACGGATGGCGACATAGCTGGAATGGTCGATCTTTGCGGCCGAAAATGCCTCGTGCCGGGAGGCAGCGATCTCGGCCGCCCGCGAATTGCCCTTTGCCGTGTCACTTGAGGCAGGCTGCGAGGCCGATGTCGCAGCGCTTCCATCGGCAAGAAGGTCCTGCGAATGTTCGGCGCCCGGATCGAGATCCGGCCCATGGGCAGCCGGTCCCCATTCCACCTGAATTTCCGAGGGCTCGATGGCGCTGGCATCACAATCGCAGGCATCTGCCACGCGTCGCGTCAGTGTGCCGAACTCCATCGCCTTCAGGAAGCCGACGAGCTTTGGCCCGTCCTGCTTTTCCAGAACCAGCGCATCAAGCGGCATATCGAGCGGCACATCGGTGCGCAGTTCCACCAGCCGGCGCGACAGGCGGGCAAGATCCGCGTTGGCCACGATGTTTTCGCGCCGCTTGACCTGCTTGATTTCACCGGCGCGCGCGAGAAGCGTTTCCAGATCGCCGAATTCTTCCAGAAGCTGGGCTGCCGTCTTCGGGCCGATGCCGGGAATTCCCGGCACATTATCGACGGAATCGCCGACCAGCGCCTGCAGGTCGATCATTTTGTCCGGCGCCACGCCCCATTTCTCGATGACATCGGGAATGCCGATCTGCTTGTCCTTCATGCTGTCGTACATGTGGACATTCGGCGTCACCAGCTGCATCAGGTCCTTGTCGGAGGAGATGATGGTGACATCGGCACCGATGGCTTCGGCGGCCCGCGCATAGGTGGCGATGATATCGTCGGCCTCGAAACCATCGGTTTCGATGCAGGGCAGGTTGAAGGCGCGCGTCGCCTGGCGGATCAGCCCGAACTGCGGCACCAGTTCTTCCGGCGGCGCCGAGCGGTTGGCCTTGTAGTCAGGATAGAGTTCCTTGCGGAAGGTCTTTGACGAGTAGTCGAAGATCACGGCAAAATGCGTCGGCGTCACACCGACATTGGTGTCACGCGCATTGGTCAGCAGCTTCCACAGCATGTTGCAGAAACCGGAGACGGCACCGATGGGCAAGCCGTCGGTCTTGCGCGTCAGCGGCGGCAAAGCGTGAAAGGCCCGGAAGATGAAGCCGGAGCCGTCGACAAGGAAAAGATGATCGCCTTTTTTCATGGCCGATGGATAGCGCGATGTGGCGCAAAGGTCCATTGCGGGCAGGCCGTGGCCTCTATAAAAGTAGCCATCCACTTGCCGGAACACAGCCTCATGACATCACGCGATATCGTTTCCGCCTACGCGGCTCCCGCAGGCCTTGCCGTCCTTGTGGGCCTCCTGTGCCGTCTGGAGGGAGACCCGCCGGCCATGACGTTCCACAAGATCCTGATCGCGCTCGTCTTCCCCATCGCTTGGCGCGGCCTGCGCAGCTTTTTCCCGCCCGACAAGGACGGATCCCGCAGCTGGCCGGCAGAGGTGGAGTTCCAGATCCTCTCGGCCTGCGTCACGGCCGCCTTCTTCGTTCTCGTGGCGACACCGGAGATGGCGCATGACGTCACGCGCCAAATCCTGATGTTCCTGCTGTTCATCGGTCTTGCCGCACCGCTGCAGGTTTTTTTCGCCTGGCGCAGACGCCGTTCCTGAACACGAAATCCTCACCGGAACGTGACTGCAAGGGGCCAGCCACCTGCCTTGAAAAGGCTTAGGTGCGGCGCCATTTCAAGGTCACCGGCACTGATCACGCCGCAACCTGACAGCCGGCTTGTCCCCTGCCGCGTCAGGTCGGGCAAAGGCCTTATCCCCCTCTCCGGGCCTTTGTCCCTTTATCTGACCGCCACGGCTGCCCCTCCCGGCCGTGGCGGTTTTACTTTGCTGATCTCTGCCGTTGCTGTTGCAAGACAATCCATCGAAGGATATCGTGCTATTGATCATGCCGTTGCACTCATTCGGCATCCTGTTCATTCGCACAGACTGTCGTTATCGATAGAGCGCAGAGGGTCCTCATCCGATATGAGCTTCGAGCGCACGAATTCCGCTCTCTACCTTTCCAGCCAGCTGGCCAAGGGTCTCGGGCGCGCCCTGCACAGGCGTGCCTCGGCACTGGGTTTTTCCCCTGGCCAGTTCCCGGTTCTGCTGGTTCTCTGGCACGAGGACGGGTTGACCCAGCGCCAGCTGCTCGATCGCATGGAGGTGGAGCAGGCAACGCTTGCCAATACGCTGGCCCGCATGGAGCGCGACGGCCTTATCCTGCGCGCTCCGCATCCGTGCGACCGGCGCGCCCAGATCGTGACGCTGACGCCGCGTGGACGTGAACTGGAAACGCTGGCAACAGAAGCAGCAGCCCTTGCCGAAAACGAGATCTTTGCCGGCTTTCGCAACTTCGAACGCGAACTGCTGATGGAATACATGCGCATGGCGCTTGCCAATGCCCGCAGCCTGCAGCGCGACTAATCCGCCCACCGTTCCCTGCGCCTCCAGAAGCCGGCGCTGTCCACATTCCTTTGGCCCGGCCGGTTCCCTCCCGCGCCGTTAGGGTCTAACGTGGCCGTCTTCCATCCGATGACCCCGCAAGGCTCTCCCCATGACAGAACTTTCCCCGATCCTCGCCCAGGCCGACAGCAATCTTTCCTCAAGCCTCGAGCGGCTGTTTGACCTGGTACGTATCCCCTCGATTTCCACCGATCCCGCCTACAAGCCCGATTGCCGCAAGGCGGCAGAATGGTTGGTCGGCGCGCTGACGGAGCTTGGTTTTGACGCCTCGTTGCGCGACACGCCCGGCCATCCGATGGTTGTTGCCCACCATGCCGCCGGCCGTGACGACGCCCCGCATGTGCTGTTTTACGGCCACTATGATGTACAGCCTGTCGATCCGCTCGACCTCTGGGAAAGCGATCCCTTCGACCCCAAGGTGAAGGAACTGGCCAATGGCCGCAAGGTGCTGACCGGACGCGGCACCTCCGACGACAAGGGCCAGCTTCTCACCTTCGTCGAGGCCTGCCGCGCCTATAAGGAAACCGTGGGCTCGCTTCCGGTGAAGATCACCATCCTCTTCGAAGGCGAAGAGGAATCCGGCTCGCCATCGCTGAAACCCTTCCTTGAGGCCAATGCTGCCGAACTGAAGGCCGAATATGCACTGGTCTGCGACACCAGCATGTGGGACGGCGAAACGCCGGCGATTGCCGCCACGCTGCGCGGTCTCGTCGGCGAGGAACTGACGATCACGGCTGCTGACCGCGACCTGCATTCCGGCCTCTTCGGCGGGGCCGCCGCCAACCCGATCCACATCCTGGCAAGCGTGCTGGCCGGCCTGCGCGACGAAACGGGCCGCGTGACGCTGGAAGGTTTTTACGATGGCGTCGAGGAAACGCCTGAGAACATCAAGGCAAGCTGGCAAACGCTTGGCCGCGACGCCAAAAGCTTCCTCGGCGAAGTGGGGCTTTCAGAACCATCAGGCGAAAAGGGCCGCTCGGTTCTGGAACTCACCTGGGCGCGCCCGACCTGCGAGGTCAACGGCATCTGGGGCGGCTATACCGGCGAAGGCTTCAAGACCGTCATCGCCGCCAAGGCCTCGGCAAAGGTGTCGTTCCGCCTGGTCGGCGAGCAGGATCCGCAAAAGATCCGCGACAGTTTTCGCGCCTATGTGCGCCAAAACATCCCGGCCGATTGCAGCGTGGAATTCCACGAGCATGGCGGCTCGCCTGCCATCCAGTTGTCCTATGATTCGCCAGTCCTGACCAAGGCAAAGACGGCGCTGTCGGATGAATGGCCAAAGCCGGCCGTGGTCGTCGGCATGGGTGGATCAATCCCCATCGTCGGGGATTTCCAGACCTATCTCGGCATGGATTCGCTGCTGGTCGGCTACGGCCTGATCGACGACCGGATCCATTCGCCCAACGAGAAGTACGACCTCATCTCGTTCCACAAGGGCATCCGCTCCTGGATCCGCATTCTCGCGGCCCTCTGATCGACCTATGCCTTGCGCCCTGCCCGCTTGGGCGGGTCGCAAGGTTTTGCGGCGAAAAAACCCCAGAAAGCAAAAAGGCCGGGACAAGCCCGACCTTTCATTCCCGTCTCAATCCCTGCCAGTACATCCGTGGTCAAACACGAAACGGGTTTGGCATTTCGATAGCGTCGGCTCTTCACCGCCGCCTGTGCGTTCATCATCTGTCACGAAGGTTAATATCCAGTTAAGATATTCACACTTCCTGATAAACGGCGCGATCATCATTGACCGCAGGCACAATCTTCATGCCGCTTGATCCTGAAATGGGAATGGCGCCCCGCGATTGCAAGGGCGCCATTCAATGTGTGTCTGATTTTAACGTCAGAAGCCTTTAAAGATCAGGCTGCGCGCAGGTTGTCTGCGGACATACGGCCCGAACGCTTGTCGGAAACCAGGTCGTAGGAAACCTTCTGGCCGTCGTTGAGGCTGGAAAGACCAGCGCGCTCAACAGCAGAGATGTGTACGAACACGTCCTGTGCGCCGTCATCCGGCTGGATGAAACCAAAACCCTTGGTGGCGTTGAACCATTTTACAGTACCGGTAGCCATTACGATTCCTTTCGTTCGCAACGTTGACTCTGTTCCTCGCCGCGGGTGGCGGGGAACGCGGATTTCGTATTTGAAGAAAGGTCGTCGTCAGCGCTTTTGGCGCTGTAGTGCCACTTGTCAAACAAATATCGATGCGCTGAGGTACCCCCGGAAGGGGTCTCCTGTCAAGGCTGAGATGACAGTGCCACTGAATGCAACCTGGCGGACAAGCCGAGCGATCGTAAAAGAAGCTTTTTCAAAACAATGATTTGGGAGTTTAAAATGAAAGAAGCCCGGCGCGGGAGGAGGTGCACCGGGCTTCTGAAACTGACCAGCAACCGGGAGGAGGAGGTGTTGCCAGTCCCATCGTTCGGCGCTGGGAGGAGGAGTGCGCCGTGCGATGATTTAAATATACATTCGGCTCGCTCAAAAAACAGTCAGTTCTTCGCAGTGCAGCAATGCAGGAATTGCATATCTCTCAGACGTCTTGCTCTGACGCCAGCGCTTGGCTAGGCTGACGACATGAGCCTTTCATCCGTCAAAACCTTTTTCGCCACCCATGCCCCGGATATTTCCGTGATCGAGACCGACGCAAGTTCGGCCACGGTGACCCTGGCTGCCGAAGCCCATGGCGTCGATCCCGACCAGATCGCCAAGACCATCTGCCTGCGCGCCGGTGACCGGGTCATCCTTGTTGTCGCATCGGGGACAAGCCGGCTCGACAATCGAAAATTCCGCGACCGGTTTACGGCAAAACCGCGTATGCTCGGCGCCGAGGAGGTGGTGGAACAGACCAGCCACCCCGTCGGCGGCGTTTGTCCCTTCGGCTTGCCCCAACCGCTTGCCATCTATCTGGACGTGTCGTTGAAACGGTATGCGCAGGTGGTGCCGGCGGCCGGCGCGATCAATGCAGCCGTCCGGATTTCGCCCGACCGCATGGCAGAGCTTGTTTCAGGCGAATGGGTGGACGTCTGCCAGGCCCCGCAGACCGAGACAGAAACCGCGACGGCCTGAGGCTTCCGTCGGCCCAAAAAATACCCGGCAAGCTGCCGTTACGCCTTGAACAGCGAACGGCGCTTGCGGGCATGCCTTTGAGCCTGCGGCAGACGGTCGAGGCCGTCCCGCCGCCACAGCCGTCAGGAATAATAGCGACGATACCAGGCCTGCTTCTGTTCGAAGGAGGTCGAGGCGACGAGATAACCAATGGCAAAGCCGATGCCGCCGACAAGCGTCATCAGGGTCGTGGCGGTTGCCGGATGCTGGCGAATGGCGCCTGCGACCGAGCTTGCCTCATCCTGCACATAGGCGGCGGCTGTTCCGGCACTGCGGGCAACATTGTCATAGGCCTCGCCGCTGTATTCCGTCAGCTTTTCGCGGATGCTGGCGATTTCGGCGCGCAGGGCGGAAATCTCTGAGCGCACGGCAGCACTTGCATCGTCGCCGGCTCTCTGCGGGTTGAAGCCCATGCCTGTCTCGGAATTTTCCATGCGGATCTCCTTGCTGGCGGCCCGTCAGTCAGGCCGATGATGTTCAGGAGCCGGGTCAACTTGCGAAGGGCCGATAGGTTCCAGCCGTTTTCGTGCGGCGGGAAACAAACGCCGGGACGGATGGAAAGCTGGGGCGGTAAAAGGATTTCAGCAGCTTCCGGTACTCGATGCGCCTTGTCCGCGCGCGTGGTCAACGCGACTGGGCGAGCGCCTCGGCCAGCGAAGCCAGCGCTTCCTTCTCACTCATCCCCTTTTGCAGGGAGTTGACGAGGATCAGCGCCAGCGCCTCACCATCCGGGCTTGCCTTGCTGATCTGGTGCTGCGCACACGCCGCATCGAACACCTGCTGAAGCAAGCTCAGCTGGTCCGGATGGACGGGACGTCTAACAACCGGTGCGCGCATCAAAACCTCCTGTTTTGGCAGCCTGCCTGCCGCCGCGCCTCTATTTCGCATCCATTCCCTGAGTCCAACGACACAGGTAAAATGCCTCTGACGGAAGCCTCCCAGAAATCCGGCTCCCTACATTGCCGGATATCCAATGGTCCTTCCGGTCAACTCCCCATTATACACGTCGGTGAATGTCCGTTTCGATAAGTTGTATGTCACTCTTCCAAAATGGCAACTCTCATTATTGGTAGGTAACTTAGTATATCTTCATCTTGGCGGCTTTTGGACCATATTCCCCACCGCGCGGATTTGTTTATCTGGCAGGCGATGACTGGCCGGCCATGCGGACAAAGCCCCAGCGGATCAGGGTTTGCGCCGCTGCCGGCAAGGCTTTTTCGCAGAGCAGGAGGGGCAGCAAGGCTGTGCGCAACCTTAACCTCACCTTAAATCGCCGCATTTAATGTCTAACCAGCGTCTCCGTTCCGGCTATCCTTGCCGGGGCAGCCGCCATGATCCACTCTCCGCCTTCAAGGGAGATCGAGTTGCCCTGGCGTGAAGGGCCGGGATCGCACGCATAGAGACGGGGAGCACAGCCTCAATTCATGGCATCGTGGAAGAAATCGCGCCACCGCGTCGACCCATCGTTTGACGAAGACGAGGCCGAGGATGACCTGCACATCGATGCCGACGAGCGGATCATAGGCAACGGATCGCGCAAGACCGCGCGAAAATCTGCCCGCGCCCCAGCAGCAAAACCGGAACGAGGCAATGGCAGGGGTCGCCGGGAGCCACAGGGACGCGGCTTTTTCGGCACCATCCGCGCCTTCATCTACTGGTGCATCGTCATCGGCATCTGGGGGGCAATCGGGGTCGGCGGGCTGGTGGTCTATTATGCAGCCCAGATGCCGAGCGCCGGTTCATGGTCCATTCCCGACCGACCGCCCAACGTCAAGATCACAGCACTCGATGGCACGCTGATTGCCAACCGCGGCGTGACCGGCGGCGAGGCGCTGGCGCTTGAGGAAATGTCGCCCTTCATTCCGCAAGCGGTCATGGCGATCGAAGACCGGCGCTTTTATTCGCATTTCGGCGTCGACCCGCTCGGGTTGGCGCGCGCCTTCGTCAACAACATGACCGGCCAGAGCATCCAGGGCGGCTCGACGCTGACCCAGCAGCTGGCCAAGAACCTGTTTCTCTCGCCCGACCGCACCTTCGAGCGCAAGATCCAGGAAGTGATGCTGGCCTTCTGGCTGGAGCACAAGTTTACCAAGGACCAGATCCTTGCGATGTATCTCAACCGCATGTTCTTCGGCTCCAATGCCTATGGCGTGGAAGCGGCCTCGCGGCGTTATTTCAACAAGTCGGCGCGCGATGTGAACCTTGGAGAGGCAGCGCTTCTGGCCGGTCTCCTCAAGGCGCCGACGCGGCTTTCGCCGGCGCGTGACCCGCAGGCCGCCGAGGCGCGGGCGCAAGTTGTGCTCGGCGCGATGCGCGAAGAGGGTTATATCACCGAGGACGAGGCAAAAACGGCTATGTCGCAGCCGCCGACCAAGGCGCGCAGCTACTGGTCCGGCGCCGAGCATTATGCCGCCGATACCGTGATGGACGAGGTGAAATCGCTGATCGGCGAGGTGAAGACCGATATCACGGTGGAAACCACACTCGATATGCGTCTGGAAAAGGATGCCGAAAAGGCGCTGGATGACATCCTGACGAGCGAGGGCGGCAAGCTTAACGCCTCGCAGGCAGCACTTGTTTCGGTGGATGCGACCGGGGCCGTTCGGGCGCTGGTCGGCGGGCGGGATTACGCCGCAAGCCAGTTCAACCGCGCTGTGCGTGCCAAGCGCCAGCCGGGTTCGGCCTTCAAGCCCTTCGTTTATGCCGCAGCGCTGGAAGCCGGCTTCACCCCCGATACGGTGATGACCGACGGGCCGGTCAAGATCGGCAACTGGACGCCGGAAAACTACGACCAGAAATATCGCGGCAATGTCACGCTCGCAACAGCGCTTGCCAATTCGCTGAACACGATTGCTGCCCAGCTCGTCATGCAGGTGGGGCCCGACAAGGTGATCAGCATGGCGCATCGGCTGGGCATCGAATCGGAACTTCAGCCGAATGCCTCGATTGCGCTTGGCACGTCGGAAGTCTCGCTGATGGAGCTGACGTCTGCCTATGCGCCCTTCATGAACGGCGGCTTCAAGGCAACCCCGCACACCGTGACCCGCATTCTCGATCCCGATGGCAAAGTGCTTTATGAAGCCGATTTTTCCAATCCGCCCAAGGTGTTGAACGACGGCGTGGTGGCCACCATGAATGGCATGCTGAACCGCGTGATGGTGGAAGGCACCGGCAAGGCGGCGCGTCTTTCCAACTGGGAAGCCGCCGGCAAATCCGGCACGACGCAGTCTTTCCGCGATGCCCTGTTCGTCGGTTATACCAGCACGCTCACCACCGGTGTCTGGTTCGGCAATGACGATGGCACCTCGATGAAGAAGGTGACCGGCGGCGGACTTCCCGCAAGAGCCTGGAAGAGCTACATGACGGCAGCACTGAAAGGCTACCGCCCCACCCCGCTTTATGGTGTCGGCATACAGCCTGCCCTGCCCCAGGCGCCGGATTCCGGTTCGATGTCGATCGGCGACATTATTTCGGGCGTTCTTCCCGGCCATCGCAGCGAAGAGGCCTACCCGCCGGCACCGACGGCACCGGCTGCGCAAAACCGCCCCTTGCCACCGTCAAATCGCCGCGACGGGCAAGGTCAGGCTGCCCCCTCCGACCAGCCGGTGCGCGACTACCGCGAATACCGCGGCCCCTATGATCAACCGGTACCGCCGGGAGATGTGGGCGAAGGGATGGTGCCACCTGCAGACGTCGGCGGCGGTCGCTATGAGCCCGCGCCGCGCCAGACGACGCTTTTCGACCTCATCATGGGGCAGTGACCCGTGTTTGCTCCCGGCGTAAAAGGCTTGCTTTTTGCTGATCGGCACGCTCTTTCCCGCCTTGCAGTCAGAAAAACCGGTCCTTATATACGCCGCATGACAGCAGCCCACTGCTGAAAAATTATCCCAGTCGAGGAACTGTCTGCGGAATGCCTTTGAGGGGGTTCCGACAGTTCGCTTAAAGGAGAGAGAAAAAATGGCAAAAGTAATTGGCATCGACCTTGGCACAACCAATTCCTGCGTGGCCGTCATGGACGGCAAGGACGCAAAGGTGATCGAGAACGCCGAAGGCGCGCGCACGACGCCTTCCATGGTTGCTTTCTCGGACGATGGCGAACGTCTGGTCGGCCAGCCGGCCAAGCGCCAGGCTGTGACCAACCCGACCAACACGCTGTTTGCAGTCAAGCGCCTGATCGGTCGCCGTTATGAAGATCCGACCGTCGAAAAGGACAAGGGCCTGGTTCCCTTCGAAATTTCGCGCGGCGACAATGGTGATGCCTGGGTCACGGCAAACGGCAAGGGTTATTCCCCCTCGCAGATCTCTGCCATGATCCTTCAGAAGATGAAGGAAACGGCGGAAGCCTATCTCGGCGAAAAGGTCGAAAAGGCCGTTATCACCGTTCCCGCCTACTTCAACGACGCCCAGCGCCAGGCAACCAAGGATGCGGGCCGCATTGCAGGCCTTGAAGTGCTGCGCATCATCAACGAGCCGACGGCGGCTGCCCTTGCCTATGGCCTCGACAAGACCGAAGGCAAGACCATTGCCGTCTACGACCTGGGTGGCGGCACGTTCGACATCTCGGTTCTGGAAATCGGCGACGGTGTCTTCGAAGTGAAGTCGACCAATGGCGACACCTTCCTCGGTGGCGAAGATTTTGACATGCGCCTCGTCGAATATCTGGCGGGCGAGTTCAAGAAGGATCAGGGCATTGACCTGAAGGGCGACAAGCTTGCCCTGCAGCGTCTGAAGGAAGCTGCC
>JAIXTO010000041.1 GCA_027483885.1 Rhizobiaceae bacterium | reverse complement strand
CTCGGCGGTTTCGAAACCCATCTGGTCATCTCGCCGGCCGGCCTTCGCACCGCTGTCGAGGAAGGGGTCGGCTATGAAGCGGATGAAATCCGCGCCCTGGCCGACGTCTGCCACAGCCACAAGGATATCGGCGCCTCGATCGCCTCCGGCTCGTTCCGGTGCGACGGCATGCTGGTTGCGCCGTGTTCGGTGAAGACGTTAAGCGGCATCGCCCACTGCTACAGCAACGACCTGATCACCCGGGCCGCCGATGTCTGCCTGAAGGAGCGCCGCCGGCTGGTGCTGATGGTGCGCGAGACGCCGCTGCATGCCGGTCATATCGCGTTGATGGATCAGGCAACCCGCAGCGGCGCCATCATCATGCCGCCGGTTCCGGGCTTTTATACCCAGCCGAAAACCATCGACGATCTGGTCAGCCAGACCGTCGGACGCGCCCTTGACCTGTTCGACATCGACCACCCGCGCGTGCGCCGGTGGAAAAAGGAGGACGCGTCCTAACAACCACGTGCATGCCTGCCGGCAGCGGAACACCAACCGCTGACGGACCAAAAAGGGGAACGCCGATCGCTGCAAACAGTGACGGCAAACTGGAGAAAAATCCATGACTGATGCATTCGACGTCAATACTACTGCAACCTCCGCCCTGCGTGCCGGACGAACCGCCCGCGCCGCGGCGGTCGCCCTCGCCATGCTTTGCGCATCGACTGCCGCAACGGCCTATGCCGCAACCCAGGCAGAACCCGTCAAGGGTGGCGAGATCACCATCGTCAACGGTTCTGATATCAAGAGCTGGGATCCGGCCGTGACCAGCGGCACCTTTCCGGGCGGACCGATGGACATGCTCGATGCCGTCTACGGCTTCATCGTCTACACCGACGTCAACGGCAAGGTGCAGGGCGGCATGGCCGAAAGCCTGACCAGCCCCGATGCCAAGGTCTGGACGCTGAAACTGCGCCCGGGCGTGAAATTCACCGATGGTACGGCTTATGACGCGGAAGCTGTAAAATTCAACTGGGATCGCGCTGCCGATCCGGCAACACTTGCGCCGGCGCAGGCCTTCGTCGCCTCCTGGAACAAGAGCATCAAGATTGTCGATCCGGCGACGCTCGAGATCACGCTTGCCAATCCCGACCGCAATTTCGGATCGACGCTGGCGCAGCTTGCTCCCTTCATCGCGTCGCCGGCAGCCCTGAAGGCTGCGGAAAAGAAGACCGACATCAAGCCGGTCGGTGCCGGCGCCTTCCTGCTCGACAGCTGGAACCAGGGCGTCTCGATGACGATGAAGCGCAATCCCGGTTACTGGGACCAGCCGCGTCCCTATCTCGATACGCTGAAATTCGTCGTCATCCCGGAAACCAACAGCCGCATCTCCACCGTCGTCCAGGGCGGCGCGACGATGATGGCGGGTTACCCCTACCAGTTCGGCTCCAATGCCGAGGCGGCTGGTGTCACCACGCATGAAATCCCGCTGCCCGGCCTTTACCGCGCCTATTTCAACCAGACGAAGGGCACGTTCACGGATCGCCGCGCCCGCGAAGCCTTCTACGAGGCGCTGCAGCGTCCGCGCCTGATGAAGGCCTATACGCAGGTCGAAGGTTATATCGCGCCGACGAACTATTTCACCAAGGATTCGCCCTTCTACGACGCGACCTACAAGCTGCCGGACTACAATCCTCAGCATGCCCAGGAACTGTTCAACGCGCTTGCCAAGGATGGTAAGCCGTTCGACATCAAGATCGTTACCTATTCCAACTCCGACCTGAAGCGCCTCGGCTCCTATCTCCAGCAGTCACTCGGCGCTTACGAGAATGTTTCGGTGAAGCTCGAGTTGGTCGATCAGGCAATGTTGACGCCGACCTGCAAGGCGCAGGGCAATTTCGACCTCTGCGTGGATGGCGGCGTGCTCGTCTCCAACGGGGCAGAGCCGATCATCAGCAACCTCCTGAGTTCCAAGGGCAACGACAACTGGGGTAAATACAACAGCCCCGCCATGGACAAGGCTCTGGCCAGCGCCAATGCGACGATGGACCCGGCAGCGGTGAAGGCGGCCTATGGCGAGGTTCAGAAGATCGTGGCGGCCGATCTGCCCCTCTACATCTTCGGCTCCGAAACCCGCCACCTGCTGATCCGCAACAATACCGGCGGTATCGTGCCGTCGAACGGCGGTATCCTGCAGAAGCAGTTCCTGTTCGTCTGCAAGGAAGCCTGCACGACGAAATAGCCAAGCGCCACGGCCCTGCCCGCATAGGTGCGGGGCCGTGCCACGATCCGCGGTTCCTCTCGTCCGCCACACGCAAGGCGGCACCCGGACGACTGCCATGACAACCCCATCTTGAAGGTAAAATCCGATGTTTGACAAACGGCCCAGAACCACATTTCGCGAACTCATGTCGGCTGGACAGGTGTTCACACCGTGCGTCTGGGACTGCTATTCGGCCAAGGCTGCCGAGATGGCCGGCTTCAAGGCGATCCTTCTCAGCGGCGCGTCGCTCGGCTTCAGCATGTCGGGTGTTCCCGACATGGGCCTTCACAACCAGGAAGAACTGGTCTGGGCGACAGACCGCATTTCAGATTATTCGCCGCTGCCGCTGATCATCGACGCCGACGATTGTTTTGGCGACGTGGCGCAGGCCTACAGAACCTGCCGCCGTCTCGCCAAGGCCGGTGCGGCCGCCATCCTGCTGGAAGACACCCCCAACGAGCGCGGTTATGCCCGCTTCGGCCGCGCCATGGAGGCAGCGACCCTTGCCGGCAAGCTCGACGGCAATATCGATCACCCCGTCATCTCCAAGGAGCTTTGGCTGGCCAAGATCAAGGCGGCCCTCGACGCCTGCGAGGGCACTGATTGCGTGGTGATCGCGCGCACCGAATCGAAGCTGGAACTGGGCCTGGACGACGCCATTGAGCGCTGTATCCGCGCGGCGGAACTTGGCTGCGAGATGACCTATGTCCACGGCCTTCGCACGCTGGAGGAATGCCAGAAGGTGGCCAAGGTGCTGCCCGGCTGGAAGATGTTCGGCGATGTCGCCACCCAGAACGGCAAGGCCTTTGTCGAGCTGGAGGACATTGCCGCTCTCGGCTTCAACCTCGTCACCATGCACTATCTCGAAAAAGGTTCGATGTGGGGCATGATGGATTACGGCCACCGCGTCTTCAAGGACCAGAGCACCCGTTATGCTGACGAGCACACGATGGGCGGCCTCACCAAGGCCGAGCAGCGCGAGTTGCTGGAACGCGACATCGGCTGGATGGCGGCAGAAGACGAGTGGAAGAAGATCTGAGCCCGGCCGGCCGGGACCATGAACTCCCGGCCGCACCAACCATCCGACAAGAGAAACCGAACAGGGAGAATGGCGCTTGATGACCGGGTTGAAGCCTTATGCGAAGGCGGTCTCGACGCGGATCCTTGCCGGGATCCCCGTTTTCCTCCTCGTCACCTTCGGCGCCACGGCCCTGTCGAGCCTGGCGCCGGGCTCTGCTGCGCAGCTGATCCTTGGCGACAATGCGACGGCGGAGCAGGTGGCGGCGCTCAATAGCGCCTATGGCTACGATCTGCCGCTGTGGGAGCGTTACCTGAAATGGCTGGGCAATCTTCTCCAGGGGGACCTCGGCCAAACCCTGTTCAGCCAGCAGCCGGTGCTTGACGTGGTGTTTGATCGTGCAGCCGTCACCTTCGAGATCGCTTTTCTCGCCATGGCCCTGTCGCTGGTCGGCATTCCCGCCGCCATGTACACGGCAAGCCATCCCGGCGGGATTGCCGACAGGTTTTTGCGCTCGCTGTCCTCGCTCCTCCTTGCGGTGCCGACCTTCGTCATCGTTGTCCTGTTATCCTATGTCTTTGCCATCGTGCTGCGCTGGCTTCCGGCCACCGGCTGGGCCAATTTCACCGACGATCCCATTGCCAATCTCTGGTACGTGGCCCTGCCGGTCATCTGCCTCAGCCTCCACCAGACGGCCTATCTCTATCGCGTCGCGCGCAATGAGATGATCACCGTGCTGCAGGAGGACTTTGTTCAGGTGGCGCGGGCACGTGGCCTGTCGCTGTCCTACATCATGCTGCGGCATGTGTTGCGGCCGTCCATGCCGCAGATCCTCACCGTCATGGGCCTGTCGCTCACCTACATGCTGGCCGGATCCTTCGTCGTCGAAAGCTATTTTGCCGTGCCCGGCATCGGCTGGACGGTGCTGACCGCAGTCAAGAGCCACGACATCCCTCTCGTCCAGGCCATCCTGTCGCTTACCGTCGTCATCTTTGTCATCGTCTTCATGCTTGTTGACATCGGTTACGCCATCATCGATCCGAGGGTCACCGTATCATGAGTTCCCCAGGCGCCCCTCTTGTGCAGGGCACGCGGCTTGGCGATATCGCCCGCGCTGCCATGCCGGCCACCAGCATGCTGAAACTTCCCGGCGGCACGCTATTTGAAATGCTGGCAGCAGCCTTCCTCGTCTTCCTGGTGCTGATTGCCCTGTTCGTGGATTTCATCCCCGGCCTTGTCAGCCCGAAATTTCCCTATGGCGATTTCTCGCAGATGCCGGACCTGACGCTGAACGGACTGCTCGGCACTGACGATATCGGACGCAGCATCCTGTCGCGCGTCCTCTACGGCGCCCGCGCATCGCTGACGATCGTATTTGTCGCGACCTGCCTGTCGGTGTCGGTCGGGCTGCTTCTCGGAATGCTGGCCGGGTATTATCGCGGCATGCTGGAGCGCATGGTCGATCTCTACGCCAACACCATGTCGGCACTGCCTTCGGTGCTGGTCGTTCTGGCCTTTGTCACGGCTACAGGCACCTCCGTCGGCGCCATCATCCTCATTCTCGGCATTCTCGATATCGGCACCTATGCGCGTGTGGCAAAGGCCGGCGTCATCTCGCAGAACAACCGGGATTATGTGCTGGCGGCCCGTGCCATGGGGGCAACGGATGCGCGCATTCTCATGAAGGAAATCCTGCCAAACCTGATACCGGCGCTGACGGCCGTCATGCCGACGCTGATGGCGGGCCTCATCATCACCGAGGGGTCGCTGAGTTTCCTTGGTTACGGCATTCCGGCACCGGCCCCCTCCTGGGGCGGCATGATCGCCAGCTCTACCGACCTGCTCAGCCGTTTTCCGGTGCTGATCGTCGGCCCCACCATGGCCATCGTGCTCACCGTCTATGCGCTCAATACGGTTGGCGACTATCTCGCCCACCGCCTCAACAGCCGCGAACGGGGGAACTGAGATGAGTGAAGACCTCCCCATCCTCGCCTGCCGGGACATGTCCTGCCAGATTTCTGCCCGCCCGAAGGCACTCGACGTGCTGCAAAACATCGACTTCACTGTCGCGCGCCACACCGCACTCGGCATCGTCGGCGAGTCCGGCGCCGGCAAGTCCATGCTGGTGAAGTCGATCATGGGCATCGCGCCGGCAAGCGTCCGGGTCAATGGCCAGATCATGCTCGACGGGCAGGATCTGTTTGCCATGAAGCCGAGGGACCGCGCCCGTTTCATCGGCCGCAAGGTCGGCATCGTGTTCCAGAACCCGATGACCTCGCTCAATCCATATGTTCCCGTCGGGCGCCAGATTGCGGAAGCCTGCCGGCAGCATTTCGATGTGCCGCGTGACGAAGCACGCCAGCGGGCAATCGAGCTTCTGCGCACCGTTGGCATCGCCGACCCGGAAGATTGCTACGATTATTACCCGCACCATTTTTCCGGCGGCATGAAGCAGCGCATCATGATTGCCGCAAGCCTGATCTGTCATCCGGACCTGCTGATCGCTGACGAGGCAACCACCGCGCTTGACGTCACCGTACAGAAGGAAGTGCTGGACCTTCTGCAAACCATTCAGGAACAGCGGCAGATGTCGATGATCCTGGTGTCGCACAATTTGGGCGTCGTGGCCGGACGCACCGACGAGATCCTTGTTCTCTACGGCGGCCATGTGGTGGAATACGGCCCGACGTCGGAGGTTTTTCGCAATCCGCGCCATCGGTATACCGAGGCGCTGTTGTCTGCCATGCCGCATATGGACCAGCCGACCCATACCCGCCTGCGCACCATTGCCGGCCAGCCGCCGAGCCTTGCCAACAAGCCGGCAGGGTGTCCCTTCGCGCCGCGATGCGGTGCTGCTGAAGGCCCCTGCCACACGACCATGCCTGATATGCGCACCGGAACGGACAGCCGGCACCGCTTTGCCTGCCATTTCCCGCTGGAACAGACCGTCGGCCCGGCTGTGGTTTCCGGCGCGACAGATCGGGGAGCCCGGGCACAATGACCAACACACGTCTCCCCGTAGCCGGCACATCGCCATCGCGCCTGCTCGAGATCGAAAATCTGTCCGTGCATTTCAGCCGCTCCGGCAAGCTGATGCGCGCCGTGGATGGCGTTTCGCTTCATGTCGCGGCGGGCGAAACCTTAGGCCTCGTCGGCGAAAGCGGCAGCGGAAAAACCACGATCGGACGTGCGCTTCTGCGCCTTCTGCCGGAGGCCAATACGCAGTGGCAGGGATCGATCCGTTATCAGGGCACCGATCTTGCCAGCCTGTCGCGGGCCGGCATGCGGGGCATGCGCGGGCGCATGCAGATGATTTTCCAGGACCCGGTCTCCTCCTTTAATCCGCGCCGCAGGATCGAGGATATCGTGGCCGAAGGCCTTGTGATCCAGGGCGTGCCGAAGGCCGAGCGCCGCACACGGGTGGAAGCAGCCCTTGCCGATGTCGGCTTTGCGCTGGCCGATGTGGCAGGGCGCAAACCGCACCAGTTTTCCGGCGGCCAGTGCCAGCGTATCGCGATTGCGCGCGCGCTCGCGGTCCAGCCGGACCTCATCGTCTGCGACGAGCCCGTCGCCTCGCTTGATGTGTCGGTGCAGGCGCATGTGATCAACCTGCTTCAGGACATCCGCGAGGCACGCCGTCTGGCGATGATCTTCATCTCCCATGATCTGGCGGTGGTGAAAAACGTCAGCGACCGGGTGGCGGTGCTTTATATGGGCAAGGTGGTGGAAATGGGCTCGGGCGAGCAGATCTATGATCGCCCGGCGCATCCCTATACGCGAAAGCTTCTGGAGGCTGTGCCGGTCGTCGATGCCAGCCGCAAGCTGCGCCCGGCTGCAGATCAGCAGGCCATACCCTCGCGCATCCGGCCCCCGTCGGGCTGTGCCTTTCGCACGCGCTGCCCCCGCGCAGTTGCCCGCTGCGGCGAAGAAGAACCGATCCTTACGCCGGCGCCGCGCGGCCAGATGGTCGCCTGCCATTTTCCCCATGACGAAACGGCCCCGTTTTCAACCGCGAGGCAGGCATGACGTCGCTGATGCAGAGCCCTGAATTTGCCGAAAGCGCATGGCCCGCCATGCTCAGCCTTTACGCCGACAGCCGCATTCCGTCGCTCTGCCTTTCCTTGCAGGAAGAGTTCGATGCGGACATTCCGCTTCTCCTCGTGCTGGTGCTGGCCGACCGCAACGGCATCACCTGCGCGCCCGAGGCGTTCGAGCGCTTTCTGGCCGATGCCGCCCTCTGGCGCGAGACGGTCGTGCGTCCCTTGCGGGCAGTCCGCCAGGCGATGAAGCAGGTCTGCGCCACCGATGCGGAAACGGCGCTTCGTGAAGACATCAAGCGCACCGAGTTGCAGGCGGAAAAACTGCATGTCGCGCGCCTGACAAAGGCCCTGCCCGCAGACACCGGCGGCATCCACGCGCTCGCCGATGTCTATCTGGCAAAGTGCCACCTTTCCCCGGAACGACGGGCAGCGAGCCTATCGCTATTTAACGACGCATGGGCACAGCAAGCGGCCGCGCCAACATTGACCACACAGCACCACCATTAAGACCAGCAGGAAAGACGATTTCATCATGAGCGATTTCGATACAGTCATTCGCGGCACGTTGGTCAATGAGGACGGCGTTACGGAAAACGGGTTCATCGCGATCCGCGACGGCCGGATCGCCCGGCTAGGCCAAGGCACACCGCCTGCAGCGGCGGAAACCCATGATTTCGGCAGCGCGCTGGTCCTGCCCGGGACGATTGACGGCCAGGTGCATTCCCGCTCGCAGAAGGATCAGGAGGACTTTGTCTGGTCCACCCGCTCGGCAGCCGCCGGCGGCGTCACCACCATCGTCGACATGCCCTACGATGCCGGTACGCTGATCTCAACCGCCGACCTTTTGACCGAGAAGGCCACGAGTGCCGCAGAGCAGGCCCGCGTCGATTTCGCCCTCTACGGCACCATCCGCCCCTCCGAAGGGCCGCGTCATATCGCGGCCATGGCAAAAGCCGGCGCCATCGGCTTCAAGTTCTCCACCTTTGATACCGATCCCAACCGGTTTCCGCGCATCCCGACGCCCCTTCTGCATGCCTGCTTCGAGGCTGTTGCCAGAACCGGGTTGATTGCCGGCGTCCACAATGAAAACGACGAATGCGTCAAAGTCTGGAGCGAGGCGGTGAAGGCGACCGGCCGCACCGATTACCGCACACATGGCGACAGTCGGCCGCCGATTGCCGAAACGCTTGCCATCGCCGAGGTCTATGAGATCGCTGAGGCGACCGGGTGCCCCGCGCATATCGTGCATTGCTCGGTCGGCCGCGGTTACGAGATGGCCGAGGCCTATCGCGCCCAAGGCGTCGACGCCACCATCGAGGCCTGCATCCACTACCTTGTGTGCAGTGAGGAAGAAGACGTGTCGCGGCTCATCGGGCGGGCCAAATGCAATCCGCCGATCCGCTCGGCCAAGGAACGCGAAAAGATCTGGCAGCATCTGGCCGCCGGCCGCGTCACCATCGTCTCGACCGATCATGTCGCCTGGAGCCTTGCGGCCAAATCCTCGCCCATAATGCTGGAAAACTCCTCCGGCATGCCGGGACTGGAAGTGCTGCCGAGCCTGCTGCTCGACGGGCTGACCGACCGCGGCCTGCCGCTCACCCATGCACCGCGCCTGCTCGCCACCAATCCGGCCCGGCTGTTTCGCCTCAGCGACCAGAAGGGTGCGCTGGCACTGGGGCTCGACGCCGACATCGCCGTGTTTGCCGAGCGCCCGCGCATTTACGATCCGTCCGCCAGCGGCCACAACGTCGTCGGCTGGAGCCCCTATGAGGGCCGCCGCATCCGTCATGCGCCGATTGCCACTTTTCAGCGCGGCAGCCTGATCTTCGATGGGACCGATGTTCTGGCAGAACCCGGAACCGGTCGGTTCGTGCGGCCGAGCGTCAACGCGCTCACCCCGACTGCGTGAGACCAGATGATGTCCCTGCCAACAACCGACCGGAACCGTCTGCAACAGGATCTCGATGCGCTCTCGGCCATCACAGAGCCCGGCATTCCCTGGACCCGCCGTTCCTTCACGCCGATGTTCCTTGAGGGACGTCGCCATCTGGAGGAACGTTTTCGCGCAGAAGGACTGTCGACCGAAATCGACGCAGCCGGCAATCTCGTCGGCCGGTGGCAGGGCGAGGATCCGTCCCTGCCGGTGCTGATGACGGGATCGCACAGCGACACCGTTCCGAGCGGCGGCCGTTTTGATGGGATCGCCGGCATCGTCTGCGGGCTTGCCGCCATCGGGGCGCTCCGCGCTGCGGGATATCGTCCGCGCCATACCATCGAACTGGTCGACTTTCTTGCCGAGGAGCCTAGCGAATGGGGGCTTTCCTGTATCGGCAGCCGCGGCATGGCCGGGGCGCTTGGGCCAGAACACCTGGCGATGAAAGGACCTGATAACGAGGCGCTTGCCGATGCCATCCGCCGTGTCGGCGGCGCGCCGGAAGAGATCCGCCAGCACAGGCGCACCGATATCGGCGGTTTCGTCGAGATCCATATCGAGCAGGGCCCGGTTCTCGAACGTCTCGGCATTCCCGTCGGCATCGTTACCGCGATTGCCGGCATCGCGCGCCTGCGCATCCGCATCGAGGGCGAGGCAGCCCATGCCGGCACGGCACCGATGACCATGCGCGCCGATGCCGGCGTCGCCATGGCCTCCCTCGTCCTTGCGCTGCGCGACGCCGCCCGCGCCGTGGAGGGACAGGGGCATTTTACGGCCACGGTCGGCATCATCCGCTTCGAGCCGGGCGGTGCCAATGTTGTTCCCGGCTCAGCCGAGGTGATCGTCGATATCCGCGCGGAAAGCGACCAGGCCATGGACGATTTTCTCGTTCTGGCCGAAAAGCTGGCCAGCCAGTCCGCCGCCAAGGAAAACTGCCGCGTCGCCGTGCTGGAAAAACTGAGCCGCACCTTCGCCGTGGCCTGCGACCCTTCACTCCGTGCGGCCATTGCAGACAGTGCAGGCGAACTGAACCTCCAAACCCTGCCGCTCGCCTCCGGTGCCGGGCATGATGCCGCCTTCGTGGCGCAGATCGCACCGGCCGCGATGATCTTCGTACCCTCCCGCGATGGCAAGAGCCATACGCCCGAGGAATGGACCGATACGGAGGCACTGGCGCTCGCCGCAGACCTTCTCACCCGCATGCTGGTGCGCCTGGACCAGCGCCCCGAAACACCCCGCCATCCCTGAACACACCAGGCGCCTGCGCCAGACCAATGACCTGAAGGAAAAACTCCATGACCACCATCATCTTCGACGGCGACAGCCTGACGATTGAACAGACCGTGCGGATCGCACGCGAACACCTGCAGGTCGAGATCGCGCCCGCAGCAAGGGCCGAAATCATCAAGAAGCGCGCCTATATCGAGGAAAACTGGCTGACGGAGAACGCACCGGCCACCTACGGTTTCAACACCGGAGTCGGCAAGTTGAAGGACTACAAGATCAACCAGGCCGACAACGAGCAGTTCCAGCTCAACATCGTGCTGTCGCATTGCTCGGGCATCGGCGAACCGGCGTCCGAAGAAATCGTGCGCGCCATGATGGCCGTGCGTATCAATGCCTTCTGCGTCGGTGTCTCGGGCCTGCGCATGGAGGTGGTCGACCGGCTTGTCGCCATGCTGAACCGCGGCGTCCATCCGGTCGTGCCGATCCAGGGTTCGGTCGGCGCGTCTGGCGATCTGGCGCCGCTCGCCCACATGGTGTCGGTGCTGATCGGCTACGAGGATGCGGAAGCCTTCTACAAGGGTGAACGCATGTCGGCGCCAAAGGCGCTGGAGCTTGCCGGCATCAGCCCGATTACCTTCGAGCTGAAGGCCAAGGATTGCCTCGCCCTCATCAACGGCAACAGCCTCTGCGCCGGCATGGGCGCGCTCACGCTCTATGACGCCGAACGTCTGATGAAGACCGCCGATGCCATCGGGGCGCTCAGCCTCGAAGCCGTGCGCGGCGAGCAGGCCGCCTTCGACGCGCGCATCCACGAGGTGCGCAAGCAGCCGGGCCAGATCGCCACAGCCGAAAATATCCGCCGTCTTGTGGAAGGTTCGCGCCGGGCTTCGGAATCAGCGCGCGCCGTGCATCTGGAGGACGACATCCTGCACCCGACCTATCATCCGCGCGTGCAGGACCAATATTCCTTCCGCTGCCTGCCGCAGGTGCATGGCAGTTGCCGCGACCAGTTGGATCATGCCAAGGCAATCATCACCCGCGAACTGAACGCTGCGACAGACAACCCGCTGGTATTCTGGAACGAGACCGGCGCGCTGGAATTCCTCTCCGGTGGCAATTTCCACTGCGAGCCCATCGCGTTTGCCATGGATATCCTGACGATCGCGCTGATCGAGATCGGCAATATCTCGGAACGCCGCCTGTTTGCGCTCTGCGACACGACGCTGAACTACGGCCTGCCGCCGAACCTTGCCGGCAAGCCCATCGGCCTCAACTACGGCTACGGCATCATCTCGACGGCCGCCGCCGCCGTTGCCTCGGAAAACAAGACACTCGCCTTCCCGTCGGTCGCCGATACGATCCCGACCAAGAGCAGCCAGGAAGACCACGTTTCCATGGCTGCCTGGTCTTGCCGCAAGGCGCAGCAGGTGCTGGACAACCTGCCGAAAATCGTCGGCGTGGAATGCCTTCTGGCAACCAAGGCGATTTTCCTGACCCGGGAGGCGCTTGGCAATTTCAAGCTCGGCCGCGGCACGCAACCGCTTTATGACGCCTTGTCCGCTGTCATTCCGCTGCAGGACGGCGACAGCTACATGCAAAAGCAGATCAAGCCGGCCTTTGCCATGGTAACAGAAGGCAAGGTTCTCGATGTCGTCGAAAACGCCGTCGGCGCGCTTCGTTGATTTTAATCTCGCTGACGGCGCAACGGATTGTTGCCGCCGTCAGCGTACCTTGCCGGCAGAATGCGTATACCCTTGAGGCTTTGCGTGCCGCCGCATAGTCTGCCGTCCATGGACAAGATCAGCCTTGAACTTCGACCGCTCGCAAACTTCGTTGTGGCCTGTCAGAACACACGCATTTCCGAGACAGCCGCAAGCCTCGGCCATACCTCCTCGGCTCTCAGCACAAGCCTGCATACGCTTGAAGAAAGGCTGGGGCTGAGCCTGTTCCTGCGTCAGGGGGGCCATCTCGGGTTGCGGCCGGCAGCCTTCTGGCTTTTTCGTCATGGGTATCAGCTGCTGTATCTGGAGGAATATGCCCGCGGCGCATTTTCATTGCCGCGGGAAAGGCTGGACCGGATCGTCGTGTGCCTCGATCTCAGCCTTGCGATCGGCCGGTTTTCCAAGGCCCTCATCCGCGCCACACAGGAAATGCTTCATCACGCCCCGGAAACATTCGTCGAATGGCGGTTTGCCAATTCCCACGACGGAGCCGAGGAGCCGCTGCTGACACCTGCGCTGGAGGCGCTGTTTGGGGCCAGAACGGAAACGCTCGGCATATTCTATGATGAAAGCGGCCATGATGAACCGCAGACGGTGCATCTCGGCGACGATCCCTGGATCCTCGTTGGCCAATCCGGCGCGAACCTTGATCTTTCGGCCTCTGCCGGGCCGGTTGTTGTGATGAAAATGCGTCCGCGCCTGATGTCGGCAATCTCGGCCTATGGCGAGCGCCATGGACTTGGCGGGCGACTGAAGTTCGTGGATGACGACCCCACCCAGCTTGCCCGCCTTATTCTTGAATGGCCTCACTTGCGCTTTCTGATGCCCGCCAGCATGCTGGCCGGCAGAATGGGTCTTTCGCGTCTTGAATGGCGGGCCCTGACGCCAGCCCTTGTTTCACCGCTGTTTGCAAAAACGCAAACCGGATCCACGGGAAAAGGTGCTAAGTTCCTGGAGATCCTGAAAAACAGCCTTGCGCGGGAGGACCAGTCTCCCGCATTCGAGCCCCGACTGACGACACGCCAGATCCACTATTTCAATCTCACCTCCCGCAGTGGCGGATTGTCGGCCGCAGCCCGCGTTGCCAACGTCGCGCAATCGTCGATTTCGGCCCAGATCCACAAAATGGAGACGGCCATGGGGGTGGAGCTTCTCGCGCGACGCAGCGAAGGCGCAGGGCTTTCGCAGGCGGGCGCCAACTTGTTGCCCTTCACGATGGCCATCGAAGAGCGGCAGGCCTGGCTGATGCGCAAATCCCGCGATGTTGCAGCCCATAGCCAGGCGAACGTGCGGATTGGCACACTTCCAAGTTCAGGCCACGACAGTGCCATGACGGAAAAGATCGCCCGGGCGATCACGGCCGTCCATGCCAGTCAACCGAGCTGGAAACTCCAGATCAGCGAAGGCTCCAATGCCGTGCTGCATGAACGTGTGAAGGCTGGAACGCTCAACCTCGCTGTGGTGGGCGCTGCCCAGCCACAGGTGGCGCGCATTCCATTGGGCGCCAGCGAGCCGCTTTCGGTCGTCGCCAATCCGCAACTTCGACTGCCAGAGCTTGCCGAAATGTCGCTGGAAGACGCCTGCAAGCTGCCTCTGGTGCTCGGGGCACGACAGCTGAGCATCCATCAGAATTTTGCCGACGCGGCCAAGGCGCGCCATCTCCCCCTGAAACCCGTCATCGAAGTCGGTTCGCTGGCGCTGGCCATCGCCATTGTCCGAAGCGCACCGCTCTGCACGATCCTGCCGGCGTCTTCGGTTCAAAAGGATGTCGAGGCCGGTTTGCTTGTCACCATTCCCATCGGCCGAAATGAAGTGCCCGGCGCCTTGTCCATCATCTTTTCCGCCGACCGCTCCTTATCGGAGGCCGAGCGCACGATCGTGCAGACGCTTGTTGACGTGTTTGGCAAGTTTTGAACACACATCGGAGCGTGTCGCAAAGATTACAGCAGGGATCAACGACGTGCCGACCGCTGTTATTGATCGTGTCCCAGTTGAACTCCGTGTCTTGCCGCAAGCCGTGTTTTCGTGGCGCGCAGTTCCGATTGCAGGCGCTCTTGCTCCCAGCCTCGGGATACGGCGAGGGCTCGTGCAATGTCATCCAGATCACGCGCGGTCAGTCGGCCGGTGATGGCAAGGGCGGTACGGCGCAGCACGAGGTCTTCCAGATGCTCCACCTGTTCATGCGCTGCAATCCACGCCAGTTCCTCGAACGAATAATCCGGCGCATCGGCAAGACCGCGGGGATGCGGGCCTTCGGCTTCCAGAATGGCAAGCGCCGTCGTGCCGTAGCGTGATAACAGCGTATCAGCCCGAGCCTTATCCGCGCCGGTTCTCCCACATGCCATGTCCAGCCACTTGACCCGCTCGTTCTCGCGCGGAAAACCAAGACCGCCACCGATGGCCAAGCTCTGCGTGCTGATGCGGCGCTTCTGCTGAAGCCGCGCCAGAACCATGTCGGTCACTTCCTCGGCAAAGCCGCGAAATGTCGTCCACTTGCCGCCAACGAGCGAGACGATCGGCCAGGGCCTCTCTCCCTCCGGCTCGATGACAGGGGCCGAATGATCGCGGCTGATGAGGCCGGGGGCCGTGCTGTCGGAGGCTGGAAGCGGGCGGATGCCGGCATAGGTGTAGACGATCTGGCCTCTATCGAAGGAAAGGCCCGGCAACAGGCCGCTGAGGCTCTGCAGGAGGTAATCGATTTCCGTATCGCTGCAGGTGACCTGATCCGGATCATCGTCGCGAATATCCGTCGAGCCGACCAGTGCCTTGCCGAGATAATCGAAGACGAGGCAGATGCGCCCGTCATCCGCCTCGAAATAAATCATCCGCCCGCCAAGCGTTGCGATGAGATCCGGATGATCGAGGAGAATGTGCGAGCCCTTGGTGCCGCCGATCAGGCGGGAGGTTACGCCGAGATCTTCATTCACCCGGTCAATCCAGGGGCCGGCGGCGTTGATGACGAGGCGCGGGCGAATGCGCTGCTCGTTCCCGTCCTCATCGACCAATACAACGGCCTGCCCATCCGTGCCGCCGATCCGCGTATAGTTGCACGCACGCGACGAAGGACTGGCCCGCAGGCCATCCTCGACGAGTTCCAGCACAAGCCGTTCCGGATGACTGATCTTGGCGTCATAATAGAGGCCGGCCGCCACGATGCGCGGCGTCAGCGCCGGAATGGCGGCAAGCGCGCGCGCCTTGCTCCAGAGCGAATGGCGCGGCATCATGCGGTGGCGCGAGCCATAGAAATCATAGAGCGCGAGACCGATCTTCATCAGCACCGCCCCGCGGCTTCGCGGCGCCGTGGTGGAGCCGAAGAGCGTGCGAAGTGCGGCCGGAATTCCCTTGAACCAGGAGAAGATGGGGATCACCGTCGGCAGGCGGCTGACGCAATGGGGCGCGTTCTTCAACAGCAGATTGCGCTCCAGCGTCGACTGCGCGACAAGGCGAAACTCGCCCGTCTCGAGATATTTGATGCCGCCATGGATGAGGCGCGAGGGGGCAGCCGAGGTGCCGGAGCCGAAATCGGCCTTGTCGGAGATCACGCAGGTCAGCCCCTGCTCGCAGAGATCGCGAAACACCCCGGCTCCATTGATGCCGGCACCTAGGATCAGCACGTCCACGTCTTGAATATCAGTCATTGTTCGTCACCAGCTTGAGGCTCACTCCGGCCGCCCGCAAGGCATCGGCCGTTTTTGCGGGCAGGCGATCATCGACATAAACCGCGTCGAATTCCTTGAGATCGGCAAAGAGATGCAGCGCCACCCGGTCGAATTTCTCAGAATCCACCAGCAGAACCTTGCGCACGGCGGATGCCATCATCGCCTGCTTGACGCGCACGACGAGCGGATCCTGGATCATCGCGGACGTGCCGCTGATGGCCGACGCCGAGCAGATCAAGAGATTGACGCGCAAGCGCGACAGGGCGCTTTCGCAGAGATGGCCGATAAAGGCGTGATAGGTCGGGTGATATTCGCCGCCGAGGCAGATCAGTTTTACCTCATCGAGCGCACTCAGCCGTTCCGACAGATCAAGGCTGTTGGTGACGACGGTGAGCGGCGTTACCTCTGCGATATGGGGGGCAAGCGCATTGGCCGTGGTGGAATCGTCGATGAGGATCACGCTGCCGGGCTCGATTTCAGCCACGGCAGCTTTTGACAGTGCGGCCTTGGCGGCAAGCGCGCGGGTCTTGCGAAAACTGAACAGGCTTTCGTAAACGCCCGAAGGCTGGGCGCTGACGGCACCATGCAGTTTGCGCAGCACGCCCTGGCGCGCCAGATCCTCCACATGCCGATGGATCGTCATGCGCGAGACGCCAAATTCGGTCACGAGATCGTCGATGCGGGCTTCGCCGCGTTCAATCACATAGGCGGCAATGGCATCTCGGCGGGTGTCGGCGGTCATTCCGCGCCCTCCGTCCCGAGTGCTTCGATACGGGGCCACAGCGGCGCAAGCGCCTTTGCCAGATCGCAGTGCAGGGCAAACCGCTCTTCAAGCGCCTTTTGCCGGGCGGGGTCTGGATGGTAGTAATGGCCGATGGCTGCCAGATCGCGCGGATCATCGGTCGGCGAGGCAAAAAGCCCGATACCGGAGCCGGCGCAGAGGGCAGCACCCCAGGCGGCAGCCTCTTCGGTGTCTGTTACCGTAACCGTCATCCCGAGCACATCAGCAAACAATTGCGCAAAGAGCGGATTGCGCGAAATTCCGCCCGTCAGCTTTGCCGTCTTCATCTGAAAACCCTGGCGCAGATCGTCCACATGGACCCGATGGTTGAAGGCAATGCCCTCGATCACCGCCCGCAGCATCTCTGCCCGGCCGTGCCAGCCGCGCAGGCCGACAAATCCGGCGCTGGCCGTCGAGCCATGCGGCGAGCCGAACAGGTAAGGGTGAAACAGAACCGTCGAAGGGCGCTCCAGTGCTTCGCCGATTTCGCGGCCAAGACGCTCATGGATAGAGGCCCCTTCAACCTCTGCCGTCTTCTGGTCGGCCGCACACAATTGGTCGAGGAACCAGTCGTAATTGGCCGCAGACGCCGGCGAAATCGCCATATTGTTCCACTCGCCGAACCTCAACCCGTTGCGGCAGAACCAGCGGGCATCAACGACGGGGTGCGTCGAGACAGTCTCGTTGATGGAATAGGTGCCGGCCACCACCGCCACCTGTCCAACGCCATAACCGCCGATGCCGAGCGACGAGGCCGTGACATCATGCAGGCCGGCGACAACAGGCGTTCCCGCGACAAGCCCGGTCAAAGCCGCCGCCTGCGGCGTCACGCCACCGATGATCTGGTCAGGCAGCGCCACGTCCGGCAGGGCGGAGAAAAGCTCGGATAGACCGTAAAGTTCAAGGATGTCAGGTGAATAAGCTTGCGATGTCACCTCGGTGAAGGAGGTACTAGCTTCCGTCAGATCTGTGCCGATCGTGCCGGTGAGGCAGTAACGCAGCCAGTCCTTGCAGGCAAAAGCCGTCCCGATGGCCCCAAACCGCTCCGGTTCATGCGCCCGGATATAGGCCAAAAGTGATGCCGGCGCGGATGCATGCGGCCGCTGGCCACTCAAAGCCAGCGCCGCCTCCGCCGTGCCATCACCATCCCAGCGGGCAACGATGTCACCGGCGCGGCTGTCGAGCGACAGGATGCCGTGACCGAGCGGCTCACCATCGCGGTCCAGAAGGTAAAGCCCGTCGCCATGGGCGGTTGCGGAAACCGCTGCGATCTCGGATGCCGGCCGGCCTGAGCGCGCAATGGCTTCCGCAATCGCCTCGGCGGTTGCCGTCCAGAGGCCGGCCATATCGCGTTCCACATGATGGGCGTGCGGCATGATCTGGGGAATACGTCGCCGCGCCACCGACAGGACGGCACCCGTCTCATCGAAGACAACCGCCTTGGTGACGGTCAGGCCATTGTCGATCCCAAGCAGGCAAGGCATCGGAAGCTCCGCAAGAGCACACCGCGCGTCGAAGATCCCTGGAGGTATCGGGCGGCGCGATGCGTGAAATTACCAGGCGCGCTGCCCTCAAGAGCAGACGGCTCGCTTTGTGCAAGCGAGCGAATTATTGTTAACTTCACATCATTGAGCGTTACAAATCACTATTTGTATCAATCGAGCTGCCGTTCGGTGCGGCAACGACAAGATTGATGCCCCGCGCGCGCAGCCGCTCGATGGTGCGCGGTGGCGTGGCGCTGTCGACGATGACCACGTCGAACTCATCCAGCGATCCCATGGCATGAAGCGCACGCCGCTCGAACTTGGTATGGTCGACCAGCAGGATACGGCGCGAGGCGCATTCGAACATGGCCCGCTTGATATCCACCATGTCGGGTGACTGGTGAAACAGCATGTCCTCGCTGATGGCGGATACGGAGAGAAACACCTGATCGGGGCGCAGGCGCCGGATCTCGTTGGTGGTCACCGGGCCCATGAAGGCATTGCACCAGTTCTGGAACTGCCCGCCAAGACAGAGCAGCGTCAGGTCGCGCACTTCGCGCAGCGCATTGATCATCGTGATGGAATTGGTAATGGCCGTCAGCGGCACGCGCGCTGAGAGATGTGGCACCATCTGCAAGACGGTGGTGGAATCATCAAAGAAGATCGCCTGCCCCGGCTGGACGAACTCGGCGGCAGCAGCCGCAATGGCGCGCTTTTCGGCGGCCTGCCTCGTGGAGCGATAGACGTCGCTGGATTCGATGAGGCTTGTCGGTGCAGCAGAAACAATGCCGCGTGTCTTGCGGAGCAGGCCGCGGCTGACCAGTTCATCGAGATCGCGGTGGGCGGTCATCAGGCTGATGCCGAAGCGTTCGGTCAGATCCTCGATGCGCATCGTGCCTTCAGCCATCACGGCTTCGGCCATCAACTGCCTTCGGGCGATCTGGCGGGCTTGGCGGCTGTCGCTGGAAATCTCCTCGCCCATCAGGCGCTCGAGAGGACGTTCCTGTTGGTCGCGCATGCTCATTGCCCACATCTCCCGGAGAACCGCGCGCCCTGATGAACGCACATCCCCATGGCTCCGGTCTGTTGCACCACCGCTCGCCGGTGGCGAACATCGGCATGCCATGCGCGCCGCTGGTGCAATCGACATCTAGCACGTCTTCAGCCGGGCGCCACCGGTTGGCGTGGTCTTCCACGCAAAGAAAGAACTTGAAATCGCAAGAGGTCGGGGCCGCAGCAAAGTGCGGCCCCGATGGATGGTAACGGATTACTGCGACAGGGTGAACGGGCCGGTATACTTGGCAACGTTATCCTTGGTGATCAGCAGGCAATCGAACAGCTGCTTTTCGGTGGCAGCGCCGGTCTTGCCCGTCTTGATGAAGGAATCGGCCTGCTTGACGGCTTCTGCCGAGAAGACGGCAACCGGCTGGAGGACCGTATACTGCATCTCGCCGGACTTGATGGCGGCAACCGCATCCGGCGAACCGTCGAAGCCGCCGACCTTGACCTTGTCGAGCTTGCCGGCTTCCTTCAGCGCTGCAATCGCACCCAGCGCCATTTCGTCATTGCCGGCAATCACGCCATTGATGTTCGGATTGGCCTGAAGCAGGGACTGCATCTTCTGGTAACCCTGGGTACGATCCCAGTTGGCCACTTCCTTGCCGACCTTCTTCATATCAGGATACTGGGTGATGACGGTTTCATAACCGTTCGAGCGGGTGGCGGCATTGTTGTCGGCGGGATTGCCGAACAGTTCGACATAGGTGCCCTTGTCACCGACCATGGAGATCCAGGTTTCGGCGCCGAGTGCTGCCCCTTGCGCGTTGTTGGAAACGAGCTGCGCCTTGGCAAGGCCTTCCTGGTTGATCTCGGCATTGACGAGAATGACCGGGATACCCGCAGCAACGGCCTTCTTCACCGCGCCGACCGAACCATCGGCATTGGCCGGATCGAGGATGATGGCCGCCGACTTGTTGGTGATCGCCGTATCGATGAGCGTCGATTCGGTGTTGGTGTCACCCTTGTGTGCGGCGACATTGGCCTTGTAGCCAAGGCCTTCGGCCGTCTTCTTGGCAACTTCACCTTCGGTGCGCCAGTAGGGGTTGGCCGGATCCGTCACGATGATGGAGATGAGGCCATCTGCCATCGCAGCTGTCGTCATGAGGCCTGTCGCCACGGCGGCAAGCATGAATTTCTGAAAGGATTTCAACATCGTCTACTCCCATTGGAATGTTGCAGTTTTCGCCTCTTCAGGCATCCTTTCCGCGGTACCCTCCCAAACAGGCCTTGGCGGACAAGTTCTTGGACGTCAGCTCTTGCGGGCGCGAGAGCCGTACTGAATTGTGTTCATGAGGACGGCGAGCACGATGACTGACCCGGTAAAGACCGTTTGCCAGTAGGACGAGACGCCGATGATAACGAGGCCATCGGAGAGGAAACCGATAACGAAGGCGCCGAGCATCGTGCCACGCACCGTGCCGCGACCGCCGGTGAGCGCCGCGCCGCCAACCACGACCGCAGCAATCGCCGTAAGCTCGTAGGTGCTGCCAGCCGTCGGGCCAGCAGATGTCAGCTGTGACGACAGCACCAGCCCGGCAATGGCCGACAGGATGCCGGAGAGCGTATAGACGGTGATCTTGACGCGCTTGACCGGAACGCCGGAGAGATCAGCCGCCCGCTCGTTACCGCCGGATGCATAAAGCCAGCGACCAAAAGCCGAGCGGGCAAGCATCAGGCCGGCCAAGAGGGCGATCACGGTCAAAACGATGACGGAGATCGGCACGCCGGCCAGACGGTTGAAGCCCAGCCAGTCGAAACCGGTATTGCCAAGCTCAGGACGGCCCGACAGGTTGTTGTAGGTGAGGCCATTGGTCTGCAACAGCGCGATACCGCGCGCCACATACATTACACCAAGCGTTGCAACAAAGGCCGGCACGCGGAACCAGGCGACCAGTATGCCGTTGATCGCGCCGACAAAAGCCCCGAACACGCAGGTCAGCACCACCACAGCCCAGACCGGCGGATAGAGGATGACGCCGAAGGGCGACAGTTCCACGCCCTGCATCAGGGCACCGGCCACGACCCCGCACAGCGCCAGGATCGATCCCACCGACAGGTCAATGCCGCCGTTCAGGATCACCAGCAGCATGCCGATGGCAAGAATGCCGTAAATGGCCACATGCGAGGCCATGATCAGAAAATTGGCGACGGTGAAATAGTTCGGCGACAGGTAGGAAAACACCGCAATGATGATGATCAGGGCGAAAAAGGCACGCCCCTCCAACAGGAGTTGGCCAATGCTCATGCCGCCAACCTTGTCGACTTTGGCAGTTTCGGCCTTCGGTGCGATGGCTTGGTTCATGGTCTAGAATTCCCCAATTGACGGCATCAGGCAGCCACGGACTCGCCGGAGGCGGCCATGATCTTTTCCTTGGTGACGCTCGAATCGAACTCGGCCGAGATGCGGCCCTTGTGCATGACGATGATGCGGTGTGCGACCGACAGGCACTCGCTGACTTCGGAGGTGGAAAACACCACCGCCAGGCCGGTGCGCGCACGCTCCGCCAGAAGCTTGAACACTTCCGCCTTGGCGCCGATATCAATGCCGCGCGATGGCTCGTCGAGGAGGAGCACGGTCGGATCGGTCGCCAGCATCTTGCCGATGACCACCTTCTGCTGGTTGCCGCCCGACAGCGAGCCGATGGGGGCGCTACCGCCGGACGTCTTCACGGTGACCTTGCGGATGGTATCGGCAATCAGCGACTGTTCGATCCGCCGGCTGGTAAAGAGGCCGCGGGTGAAATTCATGATCGAGGCAAGCGACATGTTTTCCCCGACGCTCATGGTCTGCACCAGGCCATCGCGCTGGCGGTCTTCCGGCACGAGCGCCAGACCACAGGCGATGCGATCGGCAATCGACAGCGACGAGATTTCCTCGCCCTCTAGAAAGATCCGGCCGGATTTTGGCTTGAGGCGGCCGGCGAGCGTTTCCAGAAGCTCGGTGCGCCCTGCCCCCATCAGCCCGTAGATGCAGACGATCTCTCCCGCCTTCACATCGAGCGACAGGCGGTCCACCAGATTGAAGCCGGCATTGGGATCGGCAACCGTCAGGTCCACCACAGAAAGCGCGGTTTCGCCGAAGGCATATCCTGATGGAGGGGAGCCGAGATCATAATGTTCGCCCACCATGTTGCGCACGATCCATTCCAGATCGATGTCGGCGCGCGGCGCATAGGCGGTCATGGTGCCATCGCGCAAAACCACCGCGTGATCGGTGATTTCGAGCGCTTCTTCGAGATGATGCGAGATATAAACGATCGATACGCCCTTGGCCGTGAGATCCCGAATAACCTTGAACAGAACCTCGACTTCGGCGGCCGAAAGCGCCGAGGTCGGTTCGTCCATGATCAGGATGCGGCTGTCGATGGAGAGAGCGCGGGCAATTTCGACGATCTGCTGCTGGCCGAGACGCAGGTCTTCGACGGGCGTCAGCGGATCGATGTCTTCTTCCAGTTCTTCGAGCAGAAGCCGCACCTGGCGTTCTTCCTCGGCAAAATCGACCCCGGTGGCGCCCGGGATCTCGCGGCCCATGAACACATTGTCGCGCACCGACAAATTGGGGGCCAGGCTGAGTTCCTGGTGGATGATCGAGATGCCGTGATCACGCGCATCGGTCGACGAGGTAAAGTTCACCCCCTCACCATCCAGCACGATTTCACCCGATGTCGGTTGAACGACGCCAGACAGGATCTTCATCAGCGTCGACTTGCCCGCACCATTTTCGCCGAACAGCGTGGTGACCTGGCCATAACGGATATCGAAATTCACGCCCTTCAAGGCATGGATGCTGCCATAGGACTTGGCGATGTTGTGCGCCGACAGCACGACATCGCCGCGGCGGGGTGCTTGCGTCTCTGGCGCGCTCATTTCACATCCACCTTCACCGGCGTGACCATCCAGTTCTTCGGATTGACGAGGCGAAAGGCGCCGACGACATCAACCGTCTTGCCCGTAAGCGCGGATGTATCGATCGGGTCGAGGACCGAGGCTTTCATGGCGCGGTTGATGGCCGAGCCGGCATCCTGGTATTCGATCTGGTTCTTGAACGAGCCGAAAGCGATATCGCCAGGCGCATCACGCAGGTCCGTGCCGTTGATGGCAGGTCCGGTCTGCATGCGTAGCTTGATATCGGTGGGCATGCCGGCAACGCTCACATCATAGATGCCGGACTTGCCTTCGCCGACGACGCCCGAAAATTTGACCATCATCACCGTGCCGGTTGTGGACGCCGTGCCGTATTTTTTGCCGGCAGCGGCCTTGTCGGCAAGCACTTCCGGCGCGATCGTGACCGCATCGACGGCTTTTTGCAGCACCACGGACTGAACGCGCGGAAATTCCTTCGTGCCAAACGTATCGGGCGAAAACGCCTGCTGGCGCACATCCGCTTCCGATCCGACATGGACAACCGTCGTGTCGAGCACGATGGCGCACAGAACCAGCAGGCCGGCACCCACAAGGACAACACCCGTGCGCTTCGACTTCTGTTTGGCTTTGCGCGCACGCAGTGCGGCGGATGAAGATTGGAGGGTGCTCATGAGGCGGCCTCGCTTTTCGCACGATGTTCAAAGGGAGTGGAAAGGAACGGGAAAGCAGCCCGAAGCCGGGCCTCCCCGATCGGCGGCAAACGCGTGCAGCGCACGGCGTATAGCAGCATGGTCTCCTCCCATTCCTGATCGCAGCAGCGCCTTCCTCCAGGCCCCGCGATCGCTCCATATCACTACGCTATATTCGCGTTATATCGCCCGTCAAGTGTGTTATGTTGAAGATGGGTTCTTTTTAGGTCATCGCTCACGCAGAGGTGAGATTTTCCACAGGATCGATTGGAAATCCTCCGCCCCAGGTGACGCTCCGGGCGAGTTTCAGCGCTCCTGCACAAGCCGGACGGGCTCTATCGCAAAGCGACCCGCTAGACTGGCCTTACCAACCGCACCTGCATCAATATATTGCTTTTAAAGCACAATCTGCAAAGAACTACAGCTCCGCACCACAATCTTCGGGTGCTGGTGAGCGAGCATTTCGGCGCAGAAGACTGCCGCGCACAACGAGACAACGCGCTGCCGCAACCAAGCCGGGCTTGGGCCTTCAAGTTCTCAACATAGCTGAAAAAAATTTCCCTGTCTGCAAAAAAAATCATTTTGATTGTTATCATTGTGATATGTATTATCAGCTTGCGAGCGATCCGGATCCGGAGGATCAGGCATGTCCTGAAAGGGTGCGCCGGCATCGCGCGGAGGAGGAAACTGCATGAAGACTATCGCCAAGACGCCGTTATCCGCCCGCATCCATGCGAAGGTTCATGGTGTGCGCCATGCGTGATGTCATTATCGGCATTGATGCCGGCACTTCTGTCATCAAGGCGGTGGCCTTTGATATGGTGGGTCGGCAGATCTCATCCTCCAGCGTGCCCAACAGCTATCTGTCCGGTTCCGATGGCTCCGCGACGCAGCCGCTCGACCGGACCTGGGCTGATTGCACACGGGCGCTGCGCGGTCTTGGCGAGCAGGTTACCGATCTTGCCCGTCGAACGGCAGCGATTGCCGTGACCGCACAGGGTGACGGCACATGGCTTGTCGACCGCGATAACCGGCCCGTTGGTGATGCCTGGTTGTGGCTTGACGCCCGCGCGGCCCCGACCGTTGGCGCGCTTACCGCAAAGGCCGAGAACCGGGCGCGTTTCGAACTGACGGGCACCGGGCTCAACACCTGCCAGCAGGGTGCGCAGATGGCGCATATGGACCGGTTTTTCCCAGAGCTTCTCGATTCTGCCGATGTGGCCCTGCATTGCAAAGACTGGCTTTATCTCAACCTCACGGGCGTGCGCGCCACCGATCCGTCGGAGGCAAGTTTTACCTTCGGCAATTTTCGCACGCGCCGTTACGAGGACCAGGTGTTTGACGCGCTGGGTCTTGGCCATCGCCGGCATCTTCTGCCTGACATCATCGAGGGCACGCAGACGCTCCATCCGCTGACCGCGTCGGCTGCGGAACAGTCAGGCCTGCTGGAAGGCACGCCGGTTTGCCTGGGTTACGTGGACATGGTGATGACGGCGCTGGGGGCCGGTGTTTATGGTGGAACCGGCGATACCGCCTGCTCCATCGTCGGTTCAACCGGCGTCCATATGCGGGCAACCCATATCGATGGCGTCCATCTGAACGCCGAAGGCACCGGTTATGTCATGGCGCTCCCCGTGCTGGACACGGTCGTGCAGGCCCAAACGAATATGGCCGCAACTCTCAATATCGACTGGGCTTTGAGCCTTGGCGCCGATCTGCTGCGCGAGATGGGACAGGAGATCACCCCGCGCGACCTGATGGGGCGTATCGAAGGCTGGCTTGAAAAATCCACGCCCGGCCAGATCGCCTACCATCCCTATATTTCCGAGGCCGGCGAGCGGGGGCCTTTTGTGAATGCGCAGGCCCGTGCCGGTTTCATCGGCCTCTCGGCCGGTCATCGTTATCCCGATCTGGTGCGCGCCATAGTCGAGGGTCTCGGCATGGCGATGCGCGATTGTTATGCGGCGATGGGCGGCCTGCCTTCCGAACTGCGCCTCAGCGGCGGCGCGGCGCGCTCGCGGGGCTTGCGCGCAGTTCTCTCAGCCGCGATCAATGCCCCGGTCCGCGTCTCCGATCGTGAAGAGGCAGGCGCTGCGGGTGCCGCCATGATGGCAGCCGTTGCGATCGGCGCCTATCCCGACATGGACGCCTGCGTGGGTGAATGGGTAACGCCGCTGCTCGCTGCACCGGAGGCACCCGACGCAGACCTTGCCGCCACCTACGACCGGCTGTTTCCCGCTTTCCAATCCGCGCATCAGGCGCTGGTTCCAGCCTGGACGAAGCTGGCGGCGGCCCGCGATGCGACACTTCAGAGGAAAAAGACATGAGCACGCAAACACAGATGATCGACCTGTTCGTCATTGGCGGCGGCATCAATGGCGCCGGCATGGCGCGCGACGCGGCCGGACGGGGTCTGAAAGTGGTGCTGTGCGAGAAGGACGATCTGGCCGAAGGCACGTCCTCGCGCTCCGGCAAGCTGGTGCATGGCGGCTTGCGTTATCTCGAATATTACGAATTCCGCCTGGTGCGCGAGGCGCTGATCGAACGCGAGGTACTGCTGAAGGCTGCCCCGCACATCATCTGGCCGATGCGCTTCGTTCTGCCGCATAGCCCTGAAGACCGCCCGGCCTGGCTGGTGCGGCTCGGCCTCTTTCTCTACGATCATCTCGGCGGCCGCAAGAAACTGCCGGGCACTCGCACGCTGGATCTTACCCGCGATCCCGAAGGCGCCCCGATCCTCGACACCTACACGAAGGGGTTCGAATATTCCGACTGCTGGGTGGACGATGCACGCCTGGTTGTACTGAATGCCGTCGATGCCGCAGAAAAGGGCTGCGAAGTGCTGACCCGCACGGCAGCCGTCACCGCACGACGCGAGGATGGCGCGTGGTCCATCACCACAAAAAATGTCGTGACCGGCGAAACCCGCCAGTTTCGCGCCCGCTGTATCGCCAATTGTGCCGGCCCCTGGGTGTCAGACATTATCGGCCGGGTGGCCGGCTCCAATTCGTCGCGCAATGTGCGGCTCGTCAAGGGCAGCCATATCATCGTGCCGAAGTGGTGGGTGGGGCCGCAGGCCTATCTGGTCCAGAACCACGACAAGCGGGTGATCTTCATCAACCCTTACGAGGGCGACAAGGCGCTGATCGGCACCACCGACATTGCTTATGAGGGCCGTGCCGAAGAGGTGAGCGCCGACGAGCGGGAAATCGAATATCTCCTGTCTGCCGTGAACCGGTATTTCAAGGAAAAGCTGCGCCGCCAGGATGTGCTTCACACCTTCTCCGGGGTGCGCCCGCTGTTTGACGATGGCAAGGGCAATCCATCCGCCGTCACCCGCGATTATGTCTTCGACCTCGATGAGACGGGCGGCGCGCCGCTTCTCAACGTGTTCGGCGGCAAGATCACCACGTTCCGCGAGCTTGCCGAACGCGGCATGCAGAAGCTGACCCACGTCTTTCCCGCCATGGGCGGCAACTGGACGGAAACGGCACCGCTTCCGGGCGGCGACATGCCGAATGCCGATTACGAGAGTTTTGCCAATAGCTTGCGCGATCTCTACCCGTGGATGCCGCGCGCGCTGCTTCAGCATTACGGCCGTCTCTACGGCACGCGCACGCGCCAGATCGCTGGCACGGCAGACAGTCTTGCCGCCTTGGGCCGCCATTTTGGCGGCCAGCTTTACGAGGCGGAGGTGCGTTATCTGGTCCAGTCCGAATGGGCCCGCACGGCCAAGGATGTGCTCTTCCGCCGCACGAAACATTATCTGCATCTGACAGAGGCCGAGCAGGCAGCCTTTACCGCCTGGTTTGACGAAGCAAACCTGGCAAGCGCCGCCTGAGAGACCGGAGTTCTGAGATGCCGCTGACCCTTTCGCTCAACACCAACCCGCTGGTGAACCGGTTTGCAGAACCGGCCGATCTCATCGAGACGGTGGCGCGTGACCTCAAAATCCGCGACCTGCAGCTGACGCATGAGTTCATCAACCCGAGCTGGCCAGCGCCTGTCATCCGCCGCCTGACGCGGGAGATGAATGCCGCCCTTAACCGCACCGGTGTACGCGTGACCAGCGGCATGACCGGCCCCTATGGCCGCCTCAACCATTTCGGCCATCCGGATGCCGATGTGCGGCGCTATTATGTCGACTGGTTCAAGACCTTTGCCGATATCACCGCCGATCTCGGCGGCACGTCCGTCGGCACGCAGTTTGCGATCTTCACCTACAGGGATTTCGATGATCCGGCCCGTCGCGAAGAGCTGATAAACATCGCCATCGACTGCTGGGCCGAGGTGGCTGATCATGCCAAGGGTGCCGGCCTCTCCTTCCTGTTCTGGGAACCGATGAGCGTCGGGCGCGAGTTTGGTGAAACGATTGCCGGCTGTCTTGCGCTTCAGGATCGTCTGACAGCTTCCGATATGGCGATCCCGATGTGGATGATGGCCGACATCGACCACGGCGATGTCACCTCATCAAACCCCGATGATTTCGACCCGTATGCCTGGGCCCGCGCCGTGCCAAAAGTCTCGCCGATCATCCACATCAAGCAGAGCCTGATGGACAAAGGCGGCCATCGGCCGTTCACCGCCGAGTTCAACGCCAAGGGCCGCATTCACCCCGAACCGTTGCTCGAAGCCTTTGCAGAAGGCGGTGCCGAGAACAACGAAATCTGCCTTGAACTATCCTTCAAGGAGCGCGACCCGAATGACCGGCAGGTCATCTCGCAGATCGCCGAAAGCATTGCCTTCTGGGCACCCCATATCAATAGCGGCATCGAGGACCTGCATATCTGAGCCGATCGGATCAGATAGGGGCTCTTGCAGGATACGGCGCAGAGGGCGCATTGCAGGAAGCCTGTTTTGACCGGACATGCCCGACGACAGAGAGCAGCAGAAGGAAGCGCAATGGCCCGCCGCAGTGACAGCGATCCCGAAGAAAGCCTCGCGATCCGCGCCGCCTGGCTGCATTACGCGGGCGGACTGACGCAAGCCGCCGTTGCCAAACGCCTCGGCGTGCCCTCGGTCAAGGCGCACCGGCTCATTGCCCGCGCCGTGGCCGATGGCGTCGTCAAGGTTTCAATCGATGGCGCCATCGTCGAATGCGTCGAACTGGAAGCCGAACTTTGCAATCGCTATGGGCTTGATTTCTGCGAGGTGGCCCCGGATCTGGGCGAGGACGGCCTGCCGCTTCGCGCGCTCGGCCTTGCCGGCTCGAGTTTCCTGCGCCGCACGATCGAGGGTGGCGATTATAATGTCATCGGCCTTGGCCACGGCCGCACGCTGGCGGCAGCCGTGCGCCAGATGCCGCGTTTTGAGGCAACCGGCGTCCGCTTCGTGTCGCTGCTCGGCGGGCTCACCCGCAACTACGCCGCAAACCCGCATGACGTGATGTATAATCTGGCCGAAAAGACGGGATCGCAATCCTATGTGATGCCGGTTCCCTTCTTTGCCAATTCCGCCGAGGACCGCGAAATCCTGCTGGCCCAGCGCGGCGTGCGGGAAATCTTTGACATGTCGAACGGGGCAGGCCTCAAATTCGTCGGCATCGGAACGGCAGACGCCAGCGCCCAGCTTGTCGCCTCCGGCATGATCGAGCGTCGCGAGATTGCCGAAATCACGGCCGTCGGCGCGGTCGGTGAAATGCTCGGCCACTTCTTCGATGGCGATGGCCGCGTGCTGGAAACAACACTCAGCGCCCGCACCCTCTCGGTCGATCTCGAAACACCCGAGCATACCCGCATCGTGGCAATTGCCGGCGGCCTGCAAAAACTTGCCTCGATCCGCGCTGTCCTGCGCAGCCGCCGCCTCAAGGGCCTGATTACCGACGAACCGACCGCCCGCGCACTGGTGAGCTGACAAGAGGCGCCCCCCTGAAGATTGCAACCGAACAACCGGAATGACAAAAATGACCAAGCCGCATGTCTGGATCGGCACCAGCTGGAAGATGAACAAGACGCTGGCAGAGGCTAAAACCTTTGCCGAGGGGCTGAAGGCGGCCGATGCGGCGCGCGATCCGCGCATCCAGCGCTTTGTCATTCCGCCGTTTACCGCCGTTCGCGAAGTAAAGGCCATGCTTGCCGAGACCTCCGTGAAGGTTGGCGCGCAGAACATGCATTGGGCCGATAACGGCGCCTGGACCGGCGAGATCTCCGCCCCGATGCTGAAGGACTGTAACCTCGACATCGTGGAACTGGGGCACTCCGAGCGACGCGAGCATTTTGGCGAGACCGACGAGACGGTCGGCCTGAAGACGCAAGCCGCGGTGCGACACGGCCTCATCCCGCTGATCTGCATCGGCGAAACGCTGGCCGAGCGTGAAGCCGGCGCGGCGCGCACGGTTCTCGAAACGCAGGTTCGCGGCGCACTCGGCAAGCTTGCCGGGTCGGAAACGGAGGCCGAGATCGTCTTGGCCTATGAGCCGGTCTGGGCCATCGGCGTCAACGGTATACCGGCCACGTCCGATTATGCCGATGCCCGGCAGGCTGAGATCATTGCGGTCGCAGAAGAGGTTTTGGGACGCAAGGTGCCCTGCCTCTATGGCGGCTCCGTCAATCCGGACAATTGCGAAGAGCTTATCACCTGCCCGCATATCGACGGGCTGTTCATCGGGCGTTCCGCCTGGAATGTCGAAGGGTATCTCGACATTCTCTCGCGCTGCGCCGCCAAGCTTTAACACAAGGGAGAAACATCATGAAGATTGCAGTTGCAGGCGACAGCGCCGGAGAAGGCCTTGCCAAGATTTTGGCCGATCACCTGAAAGGCGCCCACGACGTGTCCGAGATCTCGCGCACCGATGCCGGCGCCGATGCGTTCTACGCCACCCTGTCCGACCGCGTGGCAAACGAGGTTCTTGCGGGAAAGTATGAGCGCGCCATCCTCGTCTGCGGCACGGGCATCGGCGTGTGCATTTCGGCCAACAAGGTGCCGGGCATCCGTGCCGCGCTGACACATGACACCTATTCGGCCGAACGGGCAGCGCTTTCCAACAATGCACAGATCATCACCATGGGCGCCCGCGTCATCGGCTCGGAACTGGCAAAAGCCATCGCCGACGCTTATCTGGCGCAGACCTTTGACGAAAACGGCCGCTCCGCCTCCAACGTGCAGGCGATCAACGACGTGGACGCCAAGTACCACGCGAACTGACAGTCAGTCTCAGGATTGTGAGACGACCGGGAAGCACGAAGGCTTCCCGGTTCCAGTCCCCTGCCCGCTCCCCCTGTATAACCGCCAGGTCTTGCTCTTGCAGCCGGCCGGCGGATGGAGACAATGCGGCATCGCGTGACATTGGGAGGAAAAGCATGACGAAAATCCTTGATCAGGCCAAAGACTTTGCCAGCACGGCACTTGCAGGTTTTGCAAAAGTCTACCGGCGTTATGTTCATCTGGTCCGCGGCGGTGTGGTGCGTGCAACAGCTGTTCCGGCCGGCAAGGTTTCCGTCATCGTCGGGGGAGGCTCAGGGCACTATCCAGCCTTTGCCGGTTATGTCGGGGCGGGCCTTGCCGATGCGGCGGTGGCCGGTGAAATCTTTGCATCCCCCTCGACCGCCGGTATCACGCGCGTCTGCCGCGCCGCCCACTTTGGCGGCGGCATTCTGCTGGGCTTTGGCAATTACGCCGGCGACGTTTTGAATTTCGGCGTGGCCGCTGCCCGGCTGCGGGCCGAAGGCATCGACGTGCGCATCGTCGAGGTGACCGATGATGTCGCAAGCGCTCCATCCGACAGTATCGAAAAGCGCCGCGGCATCGCGGGCGACGTCACCGTCTTCAAGATCGCAGGGGCCGCCTCAGAAGCCGGCCTGTCGCTCGACGAAGTGGAGCGGCTGGCGCGAAAGGCCAACGCGCATACATTTTCCTTCGGCGTCGCCTTTGGCGGCTGCACGCTTCCCGGCGCAAAAGAGCCTTTGTTTACCGTGCCGAAAGGGCAGATGGCGCTCGGCCTTGGCATCCACGGCGAGCCCGGCATCGAGGAGCGCCCGCTTGCCTCCGCGTCCGAGCTTGGCGCCCTCATGGTGAAAACGCTTCTCAAGGAAAAGCCGCCGGGTGCCACGCGCGCCGCCGTTCTCCTGAACGGCCTTGGCGCCACCAAATATGAAGAGCTTTTCGTTCTCTGGAACGTCGTTGCCGAAAAGCTGGGCGCCGCCGGCATTACAGTTGTCGGCGAAGAAGTGGGCGAGCTGGTCACCAGCCTTGACATGCAGGGCTGCTCGCTGACGCTGATGTGGCTGGATGAGGAACTGGAAGGGTTTTGGCTTTCGCCCTGTGACACCCCGGCCTTTCGCCGTGGAGTGATCGCAGCCGGTGAGGCAACGCCGGCGATTGCCATGGAAGACACGCCGACATCCGTGGTGGAGCCTGCCACGCCCGCGTCTCAGGCCAGTGCCGCCTGCCTTGAACGCGCCTTTGAGCGCCTGCTGCAGACCGTGATCGACGCCGAGGCGGATCTTGGCGCACTCGATGCAAAGGCCGGCGACGGCGACCATGGGCAGGGCATGCGGCGCGGCGCAACGGCGGGACTCGACGCCCTTCGCGCAGCCGTAAAGGCCGGCGCAGGCGCAGCCTCTGCCCTTGGCACTGCCGCCGATGCCTGGGCAGATCGTGCCGGTGGCACATCGGGTGTCATCTGGGGTCTTCTGCTCAGATCGTGGAGCCAGGCGTTCTCCAATGATGTCGCCATCTCGCCGGATATGGTGGTGCGCGGTGCGCGTCTGGCGCTTGACGACGTGATGCAGCTGGGCGGCGCAAAACCCGGCGACAAGACACTGGTCGATGCACTGGTGCCCTTCGTCGAAACGCTGGAACGAGATTTTGCTGCCACGGGCACCCTGCCCTTAGCCTGGCAGAATGCCACGGCTGCCGCAGAGGTGGCTGCAACAGCAACCGCTGCGATGCGCCCGCGCCTTGGCCGCGCCCGCCCGCTTGCCGAGCGCAGCATCGGCCATGCCGATCCCGGCGCGACATCGCTGGCGCTTATCGCGAGATCGCTTGCGGACCATGTGGGTGAGATCCGGCAGGCTTGAGAAAACCATCGGCCGAATCGAAACCCCGCAATGAACAGCGGGGTTTCTGTCGTCCTGCCTGTCAGTTGGCGGATCGTCCGCCGGCGCGGATCATCGAAAAATAGTCGTCATTGCCGACCTGTCCGCCCTTTAGGGCAATCTCCAGTCCGTCCACCGGGCCACCATGCGCGACGCAGAGCGGCGAGCCCGGCGTCTGCGGCAGAGGCAGTTTCAGGGTAAGTGCCGCAATGCCCATCTCGCCGAGCGCATGGCTCGACGTATCGCCACCGGCGACAACCGCGCGGGACAGCCCGGCGCGGGTCACCAGTTCCACCTCTATGCGCCCCAGCGCCCGGCCGAGGCGATGGCGCGCCTCCGTGGCGTGATCCAGCTCTGCCCCCTTGTCGGCCGAGGGGCCAAGGGCTGTGTAAAGCACGACGCTTCTGCCTTGCTGCAGCGATGACAGCCCCGCCGCAACGGACTTGCCGATCTCGACCTCGCTTGCCTCACCGGATAAGGCAAGCGGATCGAGCGAAACGCCGTCAAACCCATTCGACAGCGCGTGGCGTATCTGCCGCTCTGTGGTCGCGGATACGCTGCCGGAGACGACCGCCAGCCGATCGACAGCACCGGGAAAGGCAAAAACCGGTTTTTCGCCAATCTCTCCCGCCTCAGCCCAAGCCTTCACCAGCGCATATTCCACCCCCGACGAGCCACAAACAAACGGGGAGGTCGCGCGAAAATCGTTCCACAACAGGCGGCCGGCGGCGGTCTGCGTTGCCGCATCGAGCACATCGATCAGCAGCATATCTGCCTTTTCCGGCGCATCACCCGCCAGAAGCGCCACATTGTCGAGATGTGCTGCCGAAAGCGCGGTCTGGCGCGCCAGATGCCGCAGAAGATTGGCCTCGTCCATTGGTGTGACCGGATGGCGCGACATGACAGGATGCCGGTCGATGCGGTAATTGCGGCCCTGATAGGCGGCAAACAACTCGCCAAAGGCCGTATAGCGGCGGATCTGTGGGGCGCCCACCACAAGCGGCACGGTCTCGACACCGAACACCGACCTGCCGATCTCGATGGCCCGGCCGATATTGCCGATATGGGCGGCAGAATCGAAGGTCGAGCAGACCTTGTAGTGGCAAAGCTCGGCGTCCAGCGTCTTCAGCCATTCGAAGGCGGCGCGCAGATGCGTGTCCATCCAGTCCGGCGTCTGGCTGCGGCTGGTGCCGGCAAGGCCGAAGGCCCGCGCGCCTGAAAACCGCTGCATCAGGGCGTCATCCGGCTGCGTCAGGAAGAGAACCGTTTCAACGCCGTTGGAGGCAAGCGCCTCCATGACATCGGTGGAGCCGGTAAAATCATCGCCATAATAGGAAATCAGCGGTCGCGTCATCGGCTCAGGCCGCCTTGCCGTCAGAGAATTTTTCGATGGATTGGGCAAGTTCGGGATGGTCTTTTGCATAGACCGGCAGCGGAATCCCCGCCACCGCGGCCTCCCACGCCTGACGGACGGCCCGCACACCGGCGCCGGGCCCACCCGGATGGCTTACGATGCCGCCGCCGCAGAGGTAGAGAAGATCCGTCGAGCCGCCGCTGACGGCAATCGTATCGGGCGCCTGCCCACCCCATTGGCCCGACCCAATGACGGGCAGCACGACATACTTTTGTGAAAACAGCGGCGTCGTTACCGCCTTGTAAGAGCGCGCGAAACTTTCGTCCGACTCCCAGTATTTGACGCGGATGCCATTGATCTGGAATTGATCGACGCCGAGCAGGCGCCAGAACTGCTGATAGACGGAAAACTCAAAGCCTAAGCCTTCATGGCGTGTCAAAACATCCCAGCCGTTGCGATGGGCATGCAGCACGAGGCCGGAGCGCTTGCGCAGGAAGGCAAGGCCTCCAAAACCGATCGAATGGATGTTGATGACGGCACAATTGCCGCCGGCTTTCAGAACCATGTCATGATTGCGCATCATCTCGTCGGGATCGGCGTGGCTGATCCCGAAGGCATACATGACCTTCTTGCCGGTCTTCTGCTCGTGATCGAGAATGCGCGGCATGATGGCGTCGATCCGCTCCTTAAGCGGCGAATAGGCCGGGCTCATCAGCTTTTCATCGTCCTTGATGAAATCGACGTCCGCTTCGATCAGCTCGCCCACCATCTCGGCCGTCTCGTGCGGGCGAAGGCCGAGCGCCGGCTTGACGATGGTGCCGATGATCGGCCGGCCGGTGACGCCCGTCAGCGCAAGGCTTCCCGACACGCCGAACTGGGGTCCCAAATGGGCTGCGGCAAATTCCGGCGGCAGCTGCATGTCGACAATGCGGATGCCGGTCATGCCCTTGATCGAAAACACGCCGCCAATCGCAATCGTCATCAGCGCGGACAAATCCGTGCCCACCGCATCGAGCGGAAACTCGATATCGACATCGGCGCGGTTGAAATGCGTCGCGCCCGCCGCTTCACTCGGAAACGAGGCATGGCTGCTTGGCGCCAAGGGGCGGATGGCGGTGACGCGGGCTGCGACGCGGGCTTTCAGCTCCTCGGTTTCCCCCGGAAGGGCCACGAACGTGCCCGTCGACTGGTCGCTGGCAATCTTGGCGCCCATGGCCTCCACAGAGCCTGATGTCTCGATGCGATAGGTCAAACGGATCACGTCATCCTCCTCCACTGCCGGGGCAGCGCGCTTGTCATATTGGCTCAACTGGTATAATGAGTATTTATGTTATTGCAAGCGTGTGCGCCAGAAAGCCGTTGCGCATAAAGGCCCAGATGTTATTCAGAAGCGTTGAAATCAGGTGATCCATGAGCATCGTTTCCGAACCCATCCTGCGTCGCAAGATCGCCGACGAAGTCTTTGCCCGGCTCAAGTTTCTGATCGAAAATGGCGAGCTTCGCGCTGGCGATGAAATGCCCTCCGAGCGCGAGTTGATGGAGCGTTACGGCGTGGGCCGCCCGGCCATTCGCGAAGCCATGCAGGCGCTGGCGAGCAAGGGGCTGGTGGAGATCTCGCAGGGCGAGCGGGCCAAGGTGTTGCGCATCACCGCCGAATCCATCATCCGGCAGGTCGATCTTCCGGCAAAGCTGATGCTGTCCGGTTCGGAAGATTCGCTGGAGCACCTGAAAAGCGCCCGTATCTTCTTCGAGCGCGGCATGGTTCGGGAAGCCGCCGCCCGCGCAACGCCGCAGCATATCGCCGAGCTGGAGGCGGTGCTCGAGCGGCAGGTGCAGAACCTGGGCAATGCCGATGCCTTCATCGAAGCGGACATGGATTTTCACCAGTGCATCGCAAAGATCTCCGGCAATCCGATTTATGTGGCCGTCAGCGGCGCAATGCTCGGCTGGCTGAAAGCCTATCATTCCGAAATGCTGATCTGGACGGGGCGCGAGAATTTCACCTTGACCGAGCATGAGGAAATCATTCGGGCGATCGAGTCCGGCGATGCCGAGCTTGCCGAACAGGCGATGATCAAGCACCTGGAACGCTCGCGCGCGCTCTATGCCCTGAAGAACCGCAAATAGGCGTTGGCCTCACGGCGAAAGCCAGCGCAGTTGCGCAACGGCATAGGGGGCGAGAACGAGCGCCCCACCGGCAAACGGCGCGGATGAAAGGCCGAGAGCGGCCGCGTTGATCATGGTGCTCTCGTCCAGCATGGAAAGCTGCACCTCGCGCGGAAGACCAAGCTTGCCAAGATCCACCGACACCGCGCCCGGCGTCACATTGACCACCAGCAAAGCGGCGTGACTGCTCCTCTCCTTCGCGGCAAGGCCAAGCACGGCGCGGGATGAGCTAGTATGAACTGCCTGCGCGCTCCAGCCCGCCATGCCGGCAAGCATCTCCACGCTGCGACCGATCGGCCGCACCGTTCCAGGCGGCACGGGCTCCCCCTCCCCAGCGATCAGGCCGAATGGCCCGGTCAGCGCCGAAAGTGTCAACTGCTCAAGCCGTGCAGGAGCAAAACATGCCGCATAACCGGCGGCAAAGGCTGCGCCGAACAGTCCGTTGTGGCGCGGATCGCGGTTGGCCATGGCAATCCGCCGCCCGTCCGGGTTGTCCATGGTGCGGCTGCCATAGGGGTTCTGGCGCATGGCAAGCGTGGATGGCCCGACACGGTAAGGCTTCTCGCCATAGATGGCGCGCAGGGATCTGCCGATGAAGGGCAGCGCCTCCAGCGTTTCCATGACGCTTGCATCATCGGCCGCATGGACAATCGGATTGGTGGCGTGGCTGACGAAATCCAGCCTTTCGGCGGGCACGCGCTTGCGGTTGATTTCTGTAAAATAGCTCAGCATGCCGCCGCCGAGGCGCACGGTCGGGAAAGCATCTGCTGCTGCCGCATAGACATCCGCAAGCGGCGGGCAATCCGGCCAGCGACTGCCGGGCGGCGTCGACTGCCGGTCAACGGAGGGGGAGACGATGATCGCATCGAGCCGCAGCCCGGCATCGCCGACAAGGTTTGCGATCTCCGCCAGCTCCTCCGCTACCGGACGCTGACACGGGAGCGCAATCTCCAGGCTGGTCGTGCCGGAAAACGATGCGGCAAGCGCTGCAAAATCCTGCAGGGCCGCACGCCCGTGCCCTGCCCCCGGATCAAAATGCAAAAGCAGCGCCGAGGCGCCGAAATGGCCGATTGCCGAAAGTGCCGTTCTGGTCGCGCGCGCCTCTTCCGGCGTCACGACGAGACCGATATCCGGCAGGCGGCCCAGATCCTCGCCCCAGGTGAGGGTGACGGGCTTGTCGGCTTCGTGTTGAACCGGCGGTTTTTGAGCCCGGCGATCGGACATGGTGAGCGTAATTGTCTGCGCCACGCCTTCCCCGGAACCAATCTCATAGGGCCACGGCAAAGCCAGCGGCCGCACATAGGTCTTGTAGGAGGCATCCGACCAGTTTCTCTGGTCCTCCATCTCGAACGTGTCGCCCTCCAAGCGGCATTGCGCGTCAACGCCTGGCATCACCTGATGGGTGAGCGCGCGGATGTCTTGAAACGGCTGCCATGGCGCGATGCGGTCGGGAAAGACGGCATCCTCTGCCGCCCCATCCACATGCTCCACCTTGACCGGTGTGCCGGCGACACCGACAATCGGATGCAGAACGCAAAAGCCGCAGCGGTTGGTTTCAAACCCGGTGTCCGTCTCGGCCTCTGCCCTGAAGACCAGGCTGCCCGTGGCCGACAGGGTGATTGCCGCACGGATGGAAAGCCGGCTTTGCCCCGGCCCCTCGCAAAGGGCGCTGTAGGTGACGACGGTTTCCGTCTCCCCCTCCTCCACCTTCAGATCGGTGATGTCTGGGCTATAGGTGCCCCAGTCGCGATCACGCACCACAAAGGCGATGGCGCGCAAAACCTCGACGCCGTCATAGGAAATCGCCCGTAACCCGCCGGCCACAAACCGTGCCGTCATTCGTCCGGCCCGCAGAAGCCGAGACGCGGGTTCTTGAACGCGCGTGCCAAAAAGCCGGAAGGCGCGATAGTCTGTATCCTGCGCCGTCATGCGAGAAGCGGCCCGATGGCAACGGTCTGACCGGAGGCTGCACTCTGATAGGCGGCCTCGACCAGAGCAAAGGTTTTCAGGTTATCGGCACCCGATGTCGAAGTCTCAGCGCCCGCCTTCAGCGCATCCACCCAATGCTGCTGGATGAGAAGCACACTTTCCTGGATATTGTGCCAGGGGCGCGAGGCAAAGGAGAGGAGTGCGGGCGACACATCGGTGACTGTCGTGCCCTTGGCGTTCGTGACCGTCAGGCGATAGCCCTTCGTCAGGCGCAGCGAACCTTCATCGCCATCCAGTTCAATCAGCGTTTCGGGAAACGGCTCGCTCTCCTGGCGCGTCGCATAGCTGACATCGACAATGGAGGTGGCGCCATTGTCATGATCGAGAAGTATGGTCGCGACATCCTCGCCCTTGATATCAGGGTTGATGCGGCGTGTCCGTGCGGTCAGGGACCGCACGTCGCCCAGGATAAAGCGCGCGATATCCAGCGTATGGATACCGAGATCCTCGATGATGAAGCGCGGCGTTTCAGCCAGATAAGGCTGGGCTGCAAACACATCAAAGCCGGAGCGAAACGAGAAGCGCCCCCAAAAGGGCGTGCCGATGGCGCCTTCCTCCAGCACCTTGCGCACCGCCTGGATTGGCGTCTGCCAGCGGAAGTTTTCGTGGATCATCAGGGGAATACCGGCCGCCTTCGTCGCGGCCACCATGGCCTTTGCATCGGCAAGCGTCGGGGCAAAGGGCTTTTGGCAGATGGAAGGCACCTTGTGGGCGGCTGCCATCTCGACCAGCACCCGGTGGCTCTGGACGGTGGTGGCGATATCGACAAAATCGAACCCGCCATCGGCAAACAGGGCGGCTGCATCCGTGTAGCGGCGGGCAATGCCGAACTGATCGCCGACGAGACGCAGGCGCTCCGGATCCCGGTCGCAGATCGCGACGATCCCGGCGCCTTCCACCTCACGCCAGCAATGCATCTGGTTGACGGCGAAAAACCCGCACCCGATGAGGGCACCTTGCAACTCTGCCATGTCCGCTTACCCCTGCTTCGTCATCTGCATCAGTGTCACGCGGGCCTGAAGCTTGCGCTGCGCCTGATCGACCACCACCGCGATGATGATGACAAGTCCCTTGATGACCATTTGCCAGAAGGATGAGACCCCCATCATGACGAGCCCATCCGACAGGATACCGATGACGAAGGCGCCGACAATGGTGCCGCCGATCGTGCCGCGCCCGCCGGACATGGACGTGCCGCCCAGAACGGCTGCGGCAATGGCGTTCAGTTCAAGGTTCGTGCCGGTTGCCGGATGGGCGGCCATCAGTTCCGACGAGATGACGAGCCCGACCAGCGCCGCACAGAAGCCGGAAAACATGTAGACGAACATTTTTACCCGATCGACGCGGATGCCGGACATGCGCGAGGCTCGTTCATTGCCGCCAACGGCAAAGATATGGCGCCCGAGCGGTACGAAACGGGCGAAATAGGCAGCCCCGAGCGCCACCACCACCAGCATCCAGATCGAGACGGGAATGCCAAGCCAGGTGCCGGAGCCAAAAATGGCATAGCCCGTATTGCCAAGCTCCGGGCGGCCGGCAAGATTGGGCAGGGTCTGGCCATCGGAAAACAGAAGGGCGGCACCGCGCGCCACATAAAGCATGCCAAGCGTTGCGATGAAGGGTGCCACATTGAGGCGCGTGATCAACAGCCCGTTCAGTGCCCCGATGACGATGCCGACCACCGTGACGATGACGGCCACTTCCAGAATGTTGAAATAGACCGTGTAGCCCATCGGCAGGTCGATGCCGTTGAGGATGAGGCCGCCGGCAATCATGCCGCAGAGCCCGACAATCGAGCCTACGGACAGATCGATGCCGCCGGTGACGATGACGAAGGTCATGCCGATGGCCAGAAACGCGTTCTGCGTGGCGTGTTTCGACATCAGGATCATGTTGGCCGTCGACAGAAAGTTCGGCGCAAAGATCGAGAAAAAGAGGATGACCGCAAGAAGCGCGATAAAGGTTCGAAGCTTCATCACGGTCAGCAGCAGCGAGCCGCTGTCTGCGGGCCGGGTCTCTGCCATCGGGGTCACTGTTGTCATCGTGCAGAAATCCTTTTGGTCTTGTGGCCCTCGGCGGAGGCTTTGACGATGCGGTCTTCGGTTGCCTCGGCCCTGTCCATGATGGCGACCAGCTTGCCGCTGCTCATCACTGCAATCCGGTCGGAAAGCGCCATGACCTCATCGAGGTCGGAGGTGGAAAACAAGATGGCAAGGCCATCGCCGGCAAGCTTGCGCATGGTGCGAAACACATCGGCCTTGGCGCCGACATCGATGCCGCGGCTCGGCTCGTCCATCAGCAGCACTTTCGGCCCGGTCATCAGCG